>CAZLRO010000074.1:0-9872 GCA_964561865.1 uncultured Rhodothermaceae bacterium
GGCTGTGTGGAACCCCTTTTCCAACCGTTTCCCCTATCTCCAAGCCTCACGGTGGTCCTATGAGCAACAGGCGTTCTTCCGATCACGGCGGCAGCTCCCGTCGTGACTTCCTCAAGAAAGGTGTGCTGGCAACGGCGGCAATGGTGACTGGTACCGAACTGGTGGCCGGAGCTGCCCCTGTAGCCCAGCCGCAGCAGACGTTTTCCCTGGGCCATGTGCTGGGGGCCAACGACCGGCTGGTGGTGGGCTTCATCGGCGTGGGCGGCCAGGGCTTCAACGCCCACCTGGGCAGCGTCAAGCGCAATGCCGACAGCCTCAACGCCACCGGTGCGGCGGTGTGCGACCTCTTCTCGAAGCGCCGTGAACAGGCCCGTGCCGAGCTGGGCCTCGAAAGCAGCGCCGCCTACGAAGACTACCGCGCCCTCCTCGACCGCAACGACCTTGACGCCGTCTTCATCGGCACTGTCGACCACTGGCACGCCCGCATCGCTATCGATGCGTTGAACGCAGGCAAGCACGTCTACTGCGAGAAGCCGATGACGCGCTACCTCAGCGAGGGCTTCCAGGTCTACGATGCCGTCAAGCAGACGGGCAAGAAGTTCCAGATCGGGTCGCAGTACACCACCGAGGGCAAGTGGCACAAGGCGGCGGAACTCATCCGCGCCGGCAAGATCGGCAAGCTCGTCAGCGCCCAGGACTCCTATGCCCGCAACACCCCCGACGGGGAGTGGAACTACTACGCGCTGGAGTCGGAACTGGAGCCGGGCAAGACCATCGACTGGAAGAAATGGCTCGGCCCGGTCTCGGACCGCCCGTTCAACCCGCAGCACTACCACCGGTGGCGCAAGTACTACCCCTACTGCGCCGGCATCCCCGGCGACCTGCTGGCCCACCGCATCCACCCGATGCTCATCGCCACTGGCAACCCCGAATTTCCTCGCCGGGTGGCCTGCCTGAGCACCAAGAAGATCACCAACGAGACCGTCGGCGCAGAAGACCGGGATGTGGCGGACAACATCCAGTTGCTGGCGGAATTCCCCAGTGGCCTCATCATGGCGATCACAGGGGCGACGGTCAATGAGCAGGGCCTCGGTCAGGTGATCCGGGGCAATGAAGCCACGCTGTACTTCGGCGGCAACTCGGTGGAGCTGCGCCCGGAGCGGCCCTACGCCGACCTCGTCGACCAGGAGATGCACGAGAACCTGAACCCCGGCCCGGACATCCCCGCCCACATCGCCAACTTCTTCGACGCCATCCGCAACGACACGGTGTCCAACGGCAACATCGAGGTGGCAATCCGGGCGCAGACGATCATCAGCCTCGCCGAGATGTCCGACCGCCTGGGTGAGATGCTCTTCTTCGACGAGCAGACGCGGCAGATCACGACCGGCAGTGGCCGCAAGATCGAGCCGATCACCTACGGCACGCTGAATCCGTCCTGACCTGGGCGGGCGACCGAGACGCCAGCACCGGGATGGGAGGCGGGAGAAAGGGCTGGGCATTTACCCCAAAAGGCCCCGCCTCCCTCCTCCCATCTTTATTGATCCCCGCGATGCCCGTCGTCCAACTGGCCTGCCAGGCGATGGCAACCCGGTTCGAACTCGTGCTGCACGGGGGGGACGAAGTCCACCTGCGGGCAGCAGGTGAGGAGGCGCTGGCCGAGATCACCCGGCTGGAAGCCCGCCTCAGCTTCTACCGTCCTGCCAGCGACCTGAGCCGGATCAACCGCCAGGCGGCCCACGCGCCGGTGGTCGTTGAACCCTGGCTGTTCGCCCTGCTGGGCCGGGCCAGGCAGTTGTACGAAGCGACCGACGGGGCGTTTGACCCTACTGTCGGTCCGCTCATGCGCTGCTGGGGGTTCGTCCACCACACCGGCCACCTGCCAGATGATGCGGCCCTGGCCGCCGCACGGGCCTGCACCGGGATGCACCACGTCGTGCTCGACGCCGCCACCCACACGGTGGCCTTCCGGCAACCCGGCGTGCAACTGGACCTCGGCAGCATCGGCAAGGGCTATGCCGTGGACGAGGCCGTCCGCCTCCTGCAAGACCTGGGCATCACCGACGCCCTGTTGCACGGAGGCACCAGCACCGTCTATGCCCTCGGCAAGCCGCCAGAGGCCGAAGCCTGGCAGGTGGCCCTGCCCATGCCGGGGGTGGACGAGACCCCGCTGGCCGTCCTGCCGCTCCGGGACGAGGCCCTGTCGGTCTCTGCCGTCTGGGGCAAAGCGTTCGTGGCGAGCGGGAAGACCTACGGGCATGTGCTGGACCCCCGGCGCGGCCATCCGGTAGACGGCGCGGTGATGGCGGCGGTCGTCGCACCCTCGGCTACCGACACCGATGCCCTCTCCACCGCCCTGCTGGTGCTCGGACCGGAAGCCGCCATCCATGACAGCGTTTCATCCCTGCGGGCAGCCGTCGTGTTTCCTCCGGATGCCCAGGGCTACCTCGACGCCTGGGTGCATCAGCTTCCCTTGCTGCCCTCCAACCTGCTGCGAATTCTCGCACCCACCCCCTGACACCGGGCATTACTGCCTCACTTTGGCGGTATCTTGCGGCAGCATCGCCTGTATCGCCCCTTAACCTGTTGCAACCATGAACAAGCATACCCTTTCCCAGGAGCTGAGCCGCCGCGACTTCCTCAAGAAAAGCTCGCTGGCTTCCCTGATGTCCCTCATGGGTGCTACCGAAATCCGGGCGGAACGCCGCCCCGCCACCCCGGCCTGGGACGGTCCGCCGGTCAAGATCGGGCTGGTGGGCTACGGGCAATGGGGGCGCGAGATCGCCACCACACTGGGGCGGCTGCCCGAAGCGGAGCTGGTGGCTGTGTGCGACACCTACGACGTGATGCTCACGCGGGCCAAACGGCAACTGCCCAACGTGGCGACGCACACAGACTACCGGGCGGTGCTGGACAACCCGGAAATCACCACCGTACTCGTGGCAACGCCCACCCACCTGCACCGGCAGATCGTTGTCGAAGCCCTGCAGGCGGGCAAGCACGTCTATTGCGAAGCCCCGATGGCCGCCTCCCTCGACGATGCCCGTGCCATCGCCCAGGCCGCCCAGCAGGCCAGCAAGCAAATCTTCCAGACCGGGTTGCTCTACCGTTCAGATCCGCTCCAGCGCTCGCTCTTCAGCTTCATCCGCAGCGGGGCCATCGGCAAGGCCACGATGGTGCGCGCCCAGTGGCACGCCAAGCAGAGCTGGCGGCGCGCCTCCCCCAGCCGTGAACGCGAACGCAGCCAGAACTGGCGGCTCGACTCGGCCGTCACTACCGGACTCATCGGCGAACAGGGCACCCTCCAGCTCGACACCGCCTTCTGGTTCCTCCAGGGCCTGCCCACCGCCGTCACCGGGTTCGGACGGGTCATGTTCTGGGACGACGGGCGCACCGAGCCGGATACCATCCAGGCGGTGCTCGAATTTCCGGGCGGCGTCCACCTGGTCTACGACGCCACGCTGACCTCGTCCTTCGATGCGGCCTACGAGATGTTCTACGGCAGCGACAGCACCATCATGGTGCGCGACAGCAAGGCGTGGATGTTCAAGGAGGTGGATGCGCCGCTGCTGGGCTGGGAGGTCTATGCCCGCAAGGACAAGTTCTTCAAGGAGACCGGCATCGCCCTCGTGGCGAACGCCACCAAGCTCGCTGCCCTCGACCAGGATCCCACCGCCGATGACCCCAGCGTGGAGTCGCCGCTCTGGTACGCGCTGAAGGACTTCCTCGACAACCACGCCTTCGGCCCCTATCCTCCGGCGGCGGACTACCAGCGGGGCTACGAGGCCGCCGTCGTCGCCATCAAGACGCACGAGGCCATCCTGCAAGGCACCCGCATCCCCTTCGACCCCGCCTGGTTCAGCCTCGTGTGAGCCAGCGACGGAGACAACATGACAAACGCCCGCTGCGAGAATGCAGCGGGCGTTTTGGCTCGTCGGGGCGGCGGGATTTGAACCCACGACCTCTTCGTCCCGAACGAAGCGCGCTACCGGGCTGCGCTACGCCCCGATGCACCAGCAGTGCTAGCCGGGAGAGGTCAGACAGAACCCCCAAAGTTACAATGCGGCACACCGGTTAGCCAATCGTCCGCCAAAGTTCAAAGGATATCCACATCCTGCGACCCCTAGAGTCGCACCACCTCGCCGTGCTCGGGGATATGCAGGCCCTTGTACCCCTCGCGTTCGAGGGTGGCCTTGAGCCGCTCCTGCCGCGACGGCTCTCCATGCACGAGCAACACCCGGCGAAGCCGCTCGCGGTCCAGCTTGCCGAGGAAGTCCAGCAGCCCCGGCTCGTCGGCGTGGGCCGAGAAGCTGTTCATCACCACCACCTGTGCCCGCAGCGGGTACTCCTCCCCGAAGATGCGGACGATGGGCTGGCGGTCGGCGATCCGGCGCCCCAGGGTGTTTTCGGCACAGAACCCCACGATCATCACGGTGTTGCGCGGGTCGCTGATGTTGTGCCTGAGGTGATGCAGGATGCGTCCAGCTTCGGCCATGCCGGAGGCCGAGATGATCACCATCGGCATCCGGGTCTCGTTCAGCTTCCGCGACTCGGCTGCGTCGCGGATATAGGTGAGCCGCTCGAACCCGAACGGGTTGGGGTCCTCCCGCATGTAGCGCCGCAACTCCGCATCGAAACACTCCGGATGGGCCATGTACACCCCGGTAGCATTGACGGCCAGTGGACTGTCCACATACATCGGGATACGCGGCAGGTCGTCGTCGTTCCAGAGCTGGTCGAGGGCGTAGACCAACTCCTGTGTGCGCCCCAGCGCAAAGGCAGGGATGATGACCTTGCCGCCCCGGTGGCTCGTCTGGGCAATGACCTCAGCCAGCCTCTCCATCGATTCCGTCGGGGGGTCGTGGACCTCCCCGCCGTAGGTCGATTCGGTGATGAGGAAGTCGCAGTCGTCCATCTTCTCCGGGTCGCGCAGGATGGGACGGCCCGGATTGCCCACGTCGCCGGTGAAGCCGAGCTTCTTCGTCCGGCCTCCTTCCTCCACCGTCAGCACCATTGAGGCAGACCCTAGGATGTGGCCGGCGTCACGGAACTCGACGCCCACTTGCGCCACCGGGTGGAACACCTGGCGATAAGACACCCCGATAAACAGCGACAGCACCCCCTCGACATCCTCGGATGTGTACAACGGTTCGATCTCTGGCTTGCCCTGTGCCCGGTGGCGCTTGTTCACATAAGCCACATCGCTTTCCTGGATGTGGGCGCTGTCCATCAGCATGATGGCACAGAGGTCCCGCGTGGCGTGCGTGCAGAAGATGTGGCCCCGAAACCCCTGCTTCCACAGCAGCGGCAAAAGCCCGATATGGTCGATGTGCGCGTGCGAGACCAGCACGGCGTCGAGCATGGAAGGGTCGAACGGGAGGTGCCGGTTGAGGCGTTCGGCTTCGGCACGGATGCCCTGGAACAGCCCGCAATCCAGCAGCAACCGCTGGCCGTTGTCGAGTTCCACCAGGTGCTTCGAGCCGGTGACGGTACGCGCTGCCCCCCAGAAGGTGAGTTTCATGAAAGAGAAGACAGGTGTGAACAAACAGGCCGTTGATGGTGTGGGCCGCAACTTCGTTCAAAAGCACCAGAAAAACAACCAATCCATGCTAAGAGCTGCTGGTGTAGTGTCCGGCAAACTCCAGAAAATATAGTCAAATTGACGATATCGTCAATTTGACTATGATTAATGAAACACGCAGGGGAGAACGTGCACAGAGATCGCTATATTGTTTGTCGTCACCATCCCGTTTCGTCCATGCATGTGCTGCTGTTGTTGCTGATGCTGGGGTTGCTCGTGGGGGTGGGCTGTCGTTCCACCCAACCTGCTGCCGTCGTCATGCCGCTGGATCAGGTGCTGCTGCCCCTGCTCGATTCACTCCACACGGCCCATCCGGAGCTGGCCTTGGGGATCAGTGTGGTGGATCCGGCCACACGCACCCGCTTTGAACACAACCCCGACCGGCGCTTCCATGCGGCCAGCACCATGAAGGTGCCGGTGATGATCGAAGTCTACCGCCGGGCCGCGGCAGGACAGCTCTCGCTCGACGATTCGTTGCTTGTTCGCAACGCCTTCCGTTCCATCGTGGATGGCTCGCCCTACAGCATCTCGGACGACTCGGACGACGTGATCTACACGAAGCTGGAGCAGCCAATGTCGATCCGGGACCTGGTCTACCAGATGATCACCGTTTCGTCCAACCTGGCGACGAACCTGCTCATCCAGCACGTCACGGCGGAGGCAGTGCAGGGGACGGCCACGCGGCTGGGCGTTCGGACCATGCGGGTGCTGCGTGGGGTGGAAGATAGCAAGGCGTTCGCACAGGGCCTCAACAACACCGCTACTGCCCGTGACCTTGCCACGCTGATGGGGGCGCTGATGGAGCACCGGGCCGTCTCGCCCGAGGCGGACCAGCGGATGATCGGGGTGTTGCTGGCCCAGCAGTTCAACGAGATGATTCCAGCCGGGCTGCCTGCGGGGACGCGTGTGGCCCACAAGACGGGCCAGATCACCCGTATCCACCACGATGCCGCCATCGTCTACCCGGCGCAGGGAGCACCGTACGTGCTGGTGCTGCTGCTCGAAGGAATCGCCGACGAGGACGTCTCGGCCCGGGTGGGTGCCCGCATTGCCCGGGTCGTTCACCAGCACCTGCGACCGGAGTAGGCGATGCTGGACATCCTGCTTGCCAATCTGCTCTCGCCCATCGTGCTGGCGTTCGTGCTGGGGCTGGCGGCGGCACTGCTCAAGAGCGACCTGGCGATGCCCGAGCCGCTCTACACCACCCTCTCCCTCTACCTGCTGCTCGCCATTGGGCTGAAGGGCGGGGTGGCCCTGAGCGAGACGCCGCTGTCGGAGTTCCTCGCCCCGGCACTGGCGACGCTCGGCCTGGGGGTGCTCACGCCGCTGAGCGCCTATGTGATCCTGCGGCGGCTGGGTCGCCTCGACCGTGCCAATGCTGCCGCCATCGCGGCCCATTATGGCTCGGTGTCCGCCGTGACGTTCATTGCTGCCCAGTCGTTTGTGGGGCAGGCCGGGGAGCCGCTGGAGGGGTTCATGCCTGCGCTCGTGGCCCTGCTGGAGGTGCCGGCCATCGTGGTGGCGCTGATGATTGCCTATGTACGTGCCGAGCGGGCCGGGTCGTGGCAAGAGGCCCTGCATGAGGTGCTGACGGGCCGCAGCATCATCCTGCTCGTCGGGGGGGTGCTGATTGGGGTGCTGGCAGGCCGGGAAGGCATGGCCCCCGTCGCACCGTTCTTCATCACCGGCTTCCAGGGTGCCCTCGTGCTGTTCCTGCTCGAGATGGGGCTGGTGACGGCCCGCCGCCTGCATGACCTCCGGAAGGCAGGGCCGTTTCTCATTGGCTTCGGGATCATCGTCCCCATCCTGCACGGGGTGCTGGGGGTGTGGCTGGGTAGCCTGTCGGGTCTCTCGGTGGGGGGGCAGGCCGTGCTGGGGACCATGTCTGCCAGTGCCTCGTACATTGCCGCCCCGGCGGCGGTGCGGATCGCCCTGCCCGAAGCCAGTCCCACCCTCTACCTCACGGCGGCCCTGGGCATCACCTTCCCGTTCAACCTCACCCTGGGCATTCCGTTGTACGTTGCCGTGGCCCGATGGCTGGGGGGATGAGCCACGCCGGGCGGAAGCGCTATATTCCCTGCCTGGCAGTTGTGCCTCCCGATAGGCCACTCCGACCGTTGCCCCCATGACGCTCCGCCTCGTCACCATCGTCGCCGAACGCCTCCTGAAGGACCGGCTGTTGCGCGAGATCCAGCACCTCGGCGCAAAAGGGTATTCGCTCATCGAGGCTACCGGGAGTGGCTCGCGGGGGGTGCGGGCCAGCGAATGGGAGGGACACAACGTCAAGATCGAGACGGTGGTCAGCCCCGACGTGGCCGAGCGGATCGTCCACCATGTGGCCGAGCACTACTTCCAGCACTATGCCGTCATTGTCTATCAGCAGCCTGTCGAGGTCGTGCGGGGTGACAAGTATATCTGAACAGGGCAGTGTCTACAGCCTGACTGAGGTGGTGACACTGGCTATCCGGTTGGGTTGTCCACAGTTTGGCGACAAAGGCAGGGGCGATTTGTAACGGTTTCTCGACAACCTGTTCAATGATCATTGCGTTGGATAGGCTAACTTTGGGAAAACCTTAAACTAAACAGCTTCCCTCCGCGATGAACACCCGCCTTGCTTTTCTCCCCTGGCGCCTGCACCTTGCGGGCCTTGTCCTGGTACTGCTGGGCCTGACGGCCTGCAACGGCGAAGAAGTGACCGGCCCGAACCTGCCGGAGAACACCGGAATGCAGACCAAGTATGTCTTAGGCTACAGCAACACCCGGGGTACGGCCGATGCAGCCAACCGTACCATCGATCCTGAAGCGTTCGTGCCGTTCGAGGTGGTGCGCAGCGCCGACAAGGTTTTGATTGAGGAGTCTACCGACTTCGACGCCTATCTTTCCAGTCGGTTGCAGCCGCAGCTGGACTGGGTGGCGGCCAACAATGTGACGATGGACGGGGTGTGGTGGCAGGTCGGCATCCGGGAACAGATGTCGAACACGCCGTCGGCCCGGCAGCTTGAGATTGCCCACGCCATTGCCCAGGCGATCCACCGCAAGCTCCCGAACCTGACCCTCTACGTGTCGTCGATGTCGCCCTACAGCGGGCATGTGTGCAATGGGTCCGGTCCCGGTGGCCCTGCGGCCTCGGATGTGATTGCCGACGAGCTGGAGGCGACCTACAGCTACATCAAGCGGGTGCCGACGATGCCGGCCCTGACCCGCACAGAGACCATCGACGGTTGCCACCAGACCGATCCGCTCTACGAGCGCGATGCGGCTCTATTGATGGATAACCTGCAAGCCCTGGCGGCCCAGTAATGACCCGTCGGGTGCTCTGAGGAAGCCCGTTGTTCGTGGTCCTGCGCAGAGGTCACAGACAACGGGCTTCGCCTTGCAACGCACGGGCTCTTCAGAAGTCATCCACCGACCGGTAGGCGGCCACGAGGGCGTCTTCGCCTTCCTGGCCCGGCTGGGCGTTGCCGTGTTCCATGCCGAGGATGCCGGTGTAGCCTTTGGCGTGGATATGCCGGAAGATGTTCCGGTAGTTGATCTCTCCGCTGGTAGGTTCCTTGCGTCCGGGGTTGTCGCCGATCTGGAAGTAGGCCGTCTCGTCCCAGGCCCGGTCGATGTTGGGGATGAGGTTGCCCTCGGTGATCTGCTGGTGGTAGATATCGAACAGGATTTTACAGGCAGGGCTGTTGACAGCCTTGCAGAGGGCGTAGGCCTGGGGCACCTTGGTGAGGAAGAGGCCGGGATGGTCGCGGAAGTTGAGCGGTTCCAGCACCATGACGAGGCCGTGTGGTTCGAGGAGGGCCGATGCCTGCTTGAGCGACTCGATGACATTGGCCGTCTGGAAGCCCATGTCCTGCCGCAGGTCGAGGTGACCGGGCACGACGGTCATCCAGGTGGCGCGTACCCGTTTCGCCACGTCTACCGCGGCCCGGATGTTAGCCAGGAACTCGTCCCGCCAGTCCTGGCGTCCACTGGCGAGGTTGGGTTCGTCCCAGTAGATCTTGTGTGCGACGAATACGCCCATGGCCATGCCGAGGCGGTCCATCGCCTGGGCGATGCGTTCCTGCTCGGTGACGGGGCGCCCGCTCATTCCGTTGTCTTCCAGTGCCCGGAAGCCCAGGGAGGCCATGTACTCCAGCTCCGCCACCGGGTCGGGGCCGGCATGGTGTGCGAACATGCCGAAGTGGGGGGCATACCGGAGCTTGAACGGCGACCCGTCCGGGGAAGGCGTTGCGGCCAGCGGGTCGGGCGTACAGGCCGCGACCACCCCCGCCATCACTCCGGTGCGCACGAAGGC
>CAZLRO010000074.1:9882-13918 GCA_964561865.1 uncultured Rhodothermaceae bacterium
ACGAAGGCACGACGGTTCATGGGGTTCCTCACGGGGCGGTATGGAAGTGGGCCAGGGCCGGGCGCGACAGCTTCGTGACGCCGGGTTGGGCAACGGGTGGCATCGCCATTTCGCCGAAGGCCAGGGTGCCCGGCATGAGGTTGAGATCGGCGTTGAGCACCTCGTCCCAGGTGAGGCTTTGCCCGGTGTAGGCGGCTTCGCGGGCCAGGATGGCGCTCAGCGTGCTCTCGGCGACGCGGCGGGCTTCGTTGAGCCGCTGCCCGGCCCGGATGCTCTGCACCAGGTCGGTATGCTCCTGCACGTAGGGGTTCACGTCGGGGTCGGGGGCCTGGTAGCGCCAGGACTGCTCGCCCCGGATGAAGGTGCTGGCGTCGGACGTGCCTTTCGTGCCGATGAAGTACTCGCCGACGTGGGGTGTGGTGCCGTCCTGCTGGCGGCACATGCTGAGGATGCGCGCCCCGTTGGGGTATTCGAGTTCAATGGCAAAGTGGTCGAAGATGTGGCCGTAGACGGGATCGACGCGCATCTGCCGCCCGCCGACGCCGTTGGCCCGCACCGGATGGGCGTTCAGCACCCAGTTGGCGACGTCGATGTTATGGATGTGCTGCTCGACCATATGGTCGCCCGAAAGCCAGGTGAAGTACAGCCAGTTGCGGAGCTGCCATTCGGCGTCGGACATGCCGGGGGCGCGGTCCACCTTCCACAGCCCGCCCTGGTTCCAGTACACCTGCCCGGCCACCACTTCGCCGATGGCGCCGGCATGGATGCGGCGGATGGCTTCGAGATACTTCGGCTGGTGTCGCCGCTGCGTCCCGGCCACCACCGAAAGTCCCTTCTGCTCCGCCGTTGTTGCGGCCTCCATTACCAGACGCACCCCGGTTGGGCAGACGGCCACTGGCTTCTCCATGAACACATGCTTGCCCGCCTCGACGGCCGCCTTGAAGTGCAGCGGGCGGAACCCCGGCGGGGTGGCGAGGATCACCACATCGACACCGCTGCCCAGTACGTGCTGGTAGGCGTCGAAGCCGATGAAACACCGGTCGTCCCGCACCTTCAGCGCATCGGGGATAGCTTGCTGAAGCTCCCGGCGGGACTGGTCGAGGCGGTCTTCGAACAGGTCGCCCATCGCCCAGATTTCGACGCCCTGCGCGCCGTGGACAGCATCGGTGGCCGCCCCGGTGCCGCGCCCGCCACAGCCGATGAGGCCCACCCGGAGGCGGTCGGAACCGGCGGCGTAGGCAAAATTGCCGGAGGTCATAAGGCCCGTCATGCCCGCCGTGGCAAGGGCCGAGGTTTTGAGAAAGTCGCGGCGCGACATCGGATTGGCGGTATCGGGGTTCATGGCAGATTCCTCGGATGCTAGGACAAGAGGACAGAAGGCTTTGGAAAGGTAGGGGTTTGCGGGCGAAGTCGCAAAGGCTTTTGCAGGGTCGGGCATCACGGGTCGCGGGCGATGCGGAAGCCGACAAACCAGGCATCGGCCAGCCACCACCGGCTCTTGGGCAACTGGGGGTCGGTGGCGTTCCAGCCGGAGGTCTGCGTGCGCCGGGCCGTGCAGGTGGTCCGCTCCGCCGCATCGCTGAACGACCCACCCTTGACGACGGGCACGCCGTCGCGCCCGTCCACCCACTCGGCCACATTGCCGAGGAGGTCGTAGAAGCCCTGCTGGTCCGGCTTCCGCGAGGCTACCCGGTGGGCCTGGTCGTCGGCGTTGTCCCAGTGCCAGGCATAAGCTGCCAGGGAGTCCTGCGGCACTTGTCCAGCGGCACAGACCGTTTCCCATTCGTCCTCGCGCAAGAGCCGGTAGCGGTGCCCGGTCTTGGCCGAGAGCCATTCGGTGAACCGGGTGGCGGCGGCATGGGTCATTGCCAGCGCCGGGAAGCCCTGGTGTCCCCACCGGGCACCGGGCTGGATGTAGGGCTTGCTGGGGCGCGCCACCGTTGCCCCGTCGCCCGAACCCTTGTCCAGCTTGTAAACGAATACGTCATAGACCTCCCACGTGACCTCCGTCTGGCTGACCCAGAAGGCGGGATGCCCGTCATGGGCCGGGACGGCCACCATGTCGAACGACACGACCGTTCCCTCCAGCGGCTGGGTGTAAGAGGTTATCTTGTCGCTGTCCTGGCCGGGTGCCGGGAACACAGCCCCCCCCATGAGCAGGCAGAAAACGCAGATGGGACGCAAGACACGCAACAGCATGGCACGGTGGATCGTCTGGGGGGGATGGATCTGGAGCTTGGGGATGGGGGGGGTGGCACAGGCCCAGGAGGGGTTGGCCCGGTTCGAATTTAGCCAACTGCACATGGGCGTACAAGCACGCCTGACGTTCTATGCCTCGGATAGTGCTATGGCCCATACGGCAGCCCGTGCCGCTTTTGCCCGGCTGGCGGAACTGGACAGCGTCCTGAGCGACTACCGGATGGAGAGCGAACTCAACCGGCTCTGTGCCCGGAGCGGCGGGCCGCCCGTGTCCGTCAGCCCCGACCTGTTCCGGGTGCTGGAACGGGCACAAGTGCTGGCCCGGCAGTCCGATGGAGCGTTCGATGTGACTGCCGGGCCGCTCACGCGCCTGTGGCGCACGACCCGGCGCACAGGAGCCTTGCCTGCTGCCGACACGCTGCGGGATGCCCGCGACCGTACCGGCTGGCGGAAGCTGCACCTGGAAGTCCGTCGCCAGATGGTACGCCTGCGAACGCCCCGGATGCAACTGGATCTGGGAGGCATCGCCAAAGGATATGCCGCCGATGAAGCCCTGCGGGTGCTGGCCCGACAGGGCATCGACCGGGCACTGATGGTCTTCGGCGGTGATCTCGTTGCCAGCGGTCCCCCTCCCGAAACCGAAGGCTGGCCCGTCGAGGTTGCCCATGCCGACCCGGCGCTGCCAGGGCTGCGGTTGGCCTACGGGGCCGTATCCACCTCCGGCGACACCGAGCAGTATGTAGACATCGGCGGGCGACGGTATGCCCATATCGTCGATCCCCGCACCGGGCTTGGCCTCACCACCCGCATCGCCGTGACCGTCCTGGCCCCGGATGGCTTCACCGCCGACGGGCTGGCGACGACGCTGGCGGTGCTGGGGCAGCGGCGCGGACAGCGGCTCCTCCGCCGTCACTACCCCCAGGCACGGGCGTATTTCCGGGCGGTGGAGGCGTTCGACCCACACCCGGACTGCCGGGCCGACAGCCCTGCATCGCCTGCGAACTGTGGGGATACAAGGGTCAGAAACCCGCCGCTGCCGTAATCCCGTTGCTGGACTTGAGCAGGGTACGTGGCGTAGGGGCCAGGGCCTCGTAAATGGGCAGGGTTGCTACCCCCAGGGCCGCCGCCTCGGTCCCGGCGGTCGCCAGCAGCAGCGGGGGGGAGGCCCGCTTCTCCTCGATCCGCAGCGTGGGCAACACCCCTTCCAGCCGCTGGATCAGCGCTTTGAGCAGGGGGGAAGGTAGCCTTCCACCAAAGAAGATCGCCTGGGGGTCCAGCAGGTATTCGATGGATAGCAGGGCCGGGGCCAGGTAACGGACGCCTGTCTCCAGCCAGTTGAGCAGCACCGGGTGTTGTGCCTGCCACAACGCGGCCAGGTCGTCCGGGTGTGTGGCTGTAGCCCCCGCCTCCTGAAGGCGATCGTACAGCCGTGGTAGGTTGAACAGCAGCCCCAGGTGCGGACGGGTATGCGCAAAGAACGGGTCGATCTCGGCGGTGGCAGGCAGGGGGATGTAGCCCAGCTCGCCCGCGTTGCCGGTGAAGCCGTCGTGGGGGTGCCCGTGCAGGACCAGCCCGCCGCCGAGTCCAGCCCCGAAGAAGACATAGAAGAAGGAGTCCATGTGCTGACCAGCCCCGTACCAGCGTTCGCCGATAGCCGCAGCGGTGGCATTGTTTTCCAGCGCAATGGGCCATTGCAGCCGTTCGGCCAACCGGTCGGCTACGGGTACGTTGTGCCAGCCGGGGAAGGCCGCCGGGTTGGCCAGGTTGGTGACCACACTGCCCGCCGAGATGTCGAGGGGGCCGGGGATACCTACCCCCACGCCCCAGACCTGTCCGA
>CAZLRO010000075.1:0-2705 GCA_964561865.1 uncultured Rhodothermaceae bacterium
CCCTGGATGCGGGCACACGGGATGCCGTTCCCGCCGCAGGTGACCGAGGCCCAGACCCGCCGGACCAGCACCCCGGTGCAGTATTCCAGCCGCCTGCACATCCAGTATCCGGAGTCCGGCACCACCTATCAGCTCGACCCGGTGCTGCGGCGGGCCTGGCAGCAACTGCCGCTGCGCGGGGCCGTGGAGGACGGGCTGCTGGACGTGGCCTGGTACGTGGACAACACCCGCCTGACGGCGGATTACCGGACGACCCGCTGGCCGCTCCAGCCGGGCCGCCACACCGTCGAACTCCGGGCCGTCACCCCGGAAGGACAGCGCCTGCGGAGTCAGCCCGTGGTCATCCGGGTGCTGGACGGGCTTGCCGACGCCGCTCCGGCGCGTTGAAAGAGGGCTGTATGTCCGCTACCGCAGCCTTTCCAGCACCACCTGCACCGAATCGCTCCCCTGCCGACCCGCCAGCACCAGCTGGCCTTGTGCTTCATCCAGCCGGTACCGCCCGTCGAACGAGGGCCGGTCGGGCTGGTCGACGAACTGCATCTCAATCCGGCCTTGGGTGGCATCGACCGAGACATTCAGGTTGTAGACCGCGCCCGCATCCCGTACATGGCCCTGCGTGCCCCGCTCGAAGTACACCTTCGTCCAGGCCGCCGCCCGCAGGGTGCCCGGCGTGACCTGGGCCACCTGCCAGATGCCGTAGAGGGGCGTTTTTTCCGGGGGGGCAAACCGCTGGTAGATCCACCCCTGCTGCCCCAGGATGACCAGCACGAACACTGCCCCGACCAGCTTCATACTCCATTGCAAACGGGTGGAGACGGCCATCGGAGGGGCTTTTTCCGGAACCTGACGGTGCCAGAAGGAGGCCAGCAGCCAATCCACATCGGTCAACAGCAGGTAGCCCCCCATGATGAGGAAGACGCACGATCAGAAGAACATGTTGATGCCGGAGGCATAGTTGACCAGCACAATATTGCCCATGATGGGCAAGAACAGGCAAACGGCCAGCCGCCGGGTACGGTCGAACAGGAAGAGGGTTGCACAAAGCAACTGCATCCCGGCCAGCATGGCGTTATAGACCGGGCTGTGCCCGAAAAAGGCCCAGGCTTTCCAGATCGGGTCAAGGGCATAGAAAGGCTTCTCGGCTTCCAGCAGCGGCGGGTCGGCGAACTGGCCTTCCAGCAGCTTCGCGCCCCCGTAGAACACCATCATGTAGACCAGACATGCCCGGATCAGCCCCTCCAGGCCATACAATACCGCCGAGGTGGGAATCCGGTCCTCATACCGGTTCCACAGCAGGGCTGTCACGACCCCGACGCCGGCGCATCCGGCCACGAGCCGGTACAGCGTAGGGGGTGGAATCTCGAACTGGAACGTCAGGTAGATGCCGATCACCAGCAGGGCAACCAGGCCCAGGGTAACGGCTGCAAAACGGCGCAGGAAGGAGGACATGGCAGGGCCGAAAAACAGGGGTTGGGGTGTTGGGTGGAGCGGCTGGTTTCAGGCAGGCTTCAGGGCCTGCTGCCGGGCCAGTTCACGGCGCAGGCTGATCTCGCCCTCGTGCATCGCCCAGCGGTGGTTGGCCTCGAACATCGGCCTGAACAGCCAGGAGAGCCGCTTGAGCAGGGGCTTCTCGGTCACAATGTCCCAGTCGTAGGTGATGTCTACCTCTGAGCCTTCCTGCCGGATCGTCCATACGCCGCGCCCGACGAAGTCCCCCCAGGCTTCCAGCGCCATCCGGGTGGGCCGTACCTTCTCCGTCACGCGGAACGTCCAGCGCAACCGATAGGGGAGCCAGCCTTTGGTGAACAGGCGGTAGACCCGCCCCGTCCCATCGGCTGCGGCGTCGGCGGGCAGTTCCTCGACTGCGAGGTAGACCGACGGCCACCAGCGTACCAGATCGGGCGGATTGTCCAGCAGGTCGTAGACGGCCTCTGCCGTGCCTTCGACCCGCCAATGGGTTACAAAATGGTAGGTGTTGTGCATGAGGATCGCCGATCAGGCCGAGGCCGCCAGGGCACCCGGCTTGCGTCCGGTGAACAGTTCGAGGATCGTCCGCCCGTGCATCTTCAGCTTCCAGCCCAGGGTGTCGGTACGGGTGGGGGCCAGCGCGGGTGCCGGCTGCTGGGCCAGCACCGGGGCGAGGTCCTGGTCATAAAGCACCAGCGTCTCCAGTTCGCCCACGCCTTCAAACGCTTCCATGCGCCGCTCCGGCTCCAGGGCGTAAAACCCCCCGAACGCCTCCCAGGCCGGGTCGGTCAGCATCACGTATTCGCTGGCCGGCACTGTGTTCTTCAGCAGGCGGTGGACGACTATCACGTCCAGCCCAAAGAGCTTCTCGAACCGGTCGATCTGCTCGATGGAGACCTCTCCTGCGTGGACGACCTGCTTGAGGCGCAACCCGCCGACGCTCGTACAGGCATCGCACACGCACGCCTGCATCTGCGAGAGGGCATGAACCTCCTCCTTGAACACCTGGAAGAATGTCAGCATCTGCGCTTTCACCTGCTGCACCACCTGTCCCAGGTTGTTACCGGAGACCGGGGCATAGAAGAACACAGCATCGCCTTCAAGCTCCGCCACCTTGAGGGGGGGTCGGGAGGCCGCTACCAGCGCCTTGAGCAGCCGCACTACGATCTGCCGGGCATGGCTCGTGGAGAGGGCGTGCAGGCGCATGAACCGGGTGAAGCCGCTGATGTCGGCAATGA
>CAZLRO010000075.1:2715-13918 GCA_964561865.1 uncultured Rhodothermaceae bacterium
CAGGTGGGGCAGGGACGTTTCCAGCAAGGTACGAGGAGGAGGGCGGCAGGCAAGGTACCGCCCTCCCCAACGGTTTGACAAGATCAGGATACGACGTGGTGGACCGGATAGACCCGGGGCACGGGCAGCGGGTCCACCCCGGCAGCGGCCAGCAACGGACGCAGGTGCTCCCCAAACCGGGCCAGTTGCGCCGGGGAGTCCCAGACATCCACCACCATCCACCCCTGTTCGGTGGCAAAGGCCACATGGTGGGAACGCCCCTGGGCACGCAGATCAGGCCCGTAAATGTCTATCAACCCCTTTACTACCTCCTTGTATTGACGCTCGGTCATGTTCGGGACATTGAGAACGGCGACAATAGACATGGTTTACACCATGGGTTCGGATGTAAGAAGGCGTCAAGGTAACCCGTCAGTAGCTGCCGGTCGTCTCCACGATATCGGCCTTGAGCGAGGCCAGGAAGCCGATCATTTGCCCCCGTTCGGGTTCGGGCACCTGGAAGCGGTCCATCGTCGCCCGGAAGTGGACGAGCATCACGTCCCAGTGGCTTTCGCTGATCTTCAGACCCTTGTGGACGGTCTTCATGTCGCGCCCGGTGTAGAGGCACGGCCCGCCGGTGGCCTGGCAGATCTGCTCGATGACCAGTTGCCGGATCTTGGCGAGGCTGCTCTGGCTGTGTCCGTCGAAGAACCTGCCGAGCTGGGCATCGGTCGCCATGCGCCCGACGAAGTCATCGACCACGGCGGCGATGGCATCGTAGCCGCCGATGCGCTGGTAGAGGGTCTGCTCCTGTGCCTGCACGGGCATCGCCAGGGCAAGCAGGCTGGCGAAGAGCAGCATCTTGAACGGTTTCATCATGGTGGTTTCCTCCACAGTTGAAAGGGGTTTTTGTAGAGACAGATCAGTCCATTTCGGCAGGGGCCGCCAGGTGCCCCAGTTGCATGAGCAGGCCCAGGCCGTCGGAATAGTTATGGCCCTCCACGGCCTGTCCGTCGGCGTTGAACCGCCAGACTTCACACACGTCGAGCGTGAAGGGCCTGTTTGTGGCCGCGAAGGCCCCGATGGGGCCGTCCTGCGTGCCGACCGCCTGGAACTGTGCCGTCACCCACTCTCCGGCGTCGAGGTAGCGGGCATTGACCAGCCGGATGTCGGAGGCCATCGAGAAGAAGGCTTCCATCCAGCCCCGGAAGGCTTCGCGGGTGTTCATGGTCTGGCCCCGTCCATGGTCCACGACGTTCGTGACGGGTGCAACAAGCTGCACGGCTTCGTCGAGGCGGTGTGCAGAGAAGGCTTCATGGGCCTTCCGCAACGTTTCGGTGTATGGCATGGCTTTCTTCAGAAGGATAAGGATGGAAAAAAGGGAGGACAGACCACGGATGTCCACATCAGCTTGCTCCAGCGGGGGCGGGCAGGGCCCCCAACTGGACGAGCAGGCCCAGGAAGTCGGCCTGGCTCCAGCGCTCGACGCACTGGCCGTGGGCAAAGCGGAGCAAGGTGATGCCCGCCAGGGCGATGGGGCGTCCGGTGGCGGGCAGGTCCTGGAACGGCCCCAGGTGTGTGGCGTGCATCGTGAACCGCATCGCCAGGAAGTCTCCTTCTCCGATCATCTCATGGGTTTCGACGCGGGCATCGGGAAACGCCAACCAGATGCCTTCATAGAACCGCCGGATGCCCTCAAAGCCCGGCTCGACGCCCTGGTAGCCATGCAACACCGCATCGGGGGCATACAGGGTCAGGTACTCGGCCCGTCGGGATGGGTCGGCGAAGGCATCGAGCGCTGCAAGGACACGGGTTTTCAAGGTAGACATGGTGTAGTGTAGGGTTAGGATTCAGGCCAGTTCGGGGAGGAGCCGCAGGGCACGCAGCATCCCGGCCACATCCCACAGTCGTCGGCAATGCACGATCAGCCCCTCGTGCAGCGTCAGCAGCGAGACGCCCCGCACCGAGACCATCCGGCCCGTCGGGGGGATGTGCAGCAACGGCCCGCGATGCGTGCCCCGTGCGTGCCAGAACAGCGCCACCTGGGACCCCTGGACCAGGCAGTGTTCCTGGGTCAGGCGCAGGTCGGGAAAGGCTTGCCAGTACGTTGTCACGCTCAGCCGCAGGCCCGCAGGCCCCTGTTCAAGGTGGGCCTCCGCCGGGTCTTCCCCCTGGAAGTCGGCGGCATAGAACTGGACGAGCCGATCCAGGTCCTGGCGGTTGAATGCCTCAATCAATGCCTCCGGAATGCCTCTCATCCATGACCTCCGCGTCATCAGGTGGTGTGCGACGACGGAAGTGTAAAACCGGGGGATAATCAACCGCTAGCGCCAAACTGGTCAGATTTTGTTCAGGCGTTGTTCAAAATGCAGACGGGACAGTCATGCCCTCAGCGAATCCCGATCTCGCGCTGCCAGAGGTGCTCGGTGACGTGGGCGATGGCGCTTTTGAGGTAACGGCGGTAGGTGCTGAACGAGAGGTGCAACAGGTCGGCGGCGATCTCCTGGCTGGGGGCCGGGCTGAAGTAGGTGCGTACCAGCACCTGGTGCAGCACCGCGTCCCGGGCGTTGGCTTCGAGCAGTTCCGAGGTGCTGCGCAGGAGCCGGCGTAGCACTTCCACCCGGTCCACATCGTCAGCCTCGGCCCCGGCTTCTTCCTGAACAAAACGGGCGCGCAGCAGCGGGTTGTCGTGCAGGTGCTGCGGACGGGCGTAGGCGCGCAGGGCGTCCCAGACGGCAGTGGCGAAGTCTTCCTGGCTCAACACCACGAGCGGCCGCTCGACCACCGGTGCGGGCATCGGCTCGTCGGCGGTGGCAATCTCGCGGGAGGCGAGGTGGTCGAGCCAGCGCATGGGGGGCACCAGCCGCCAGTCGTGGGCAAACACCCCGTAGGATCGGCCGTCTATCGTATAGCTGGCACCGGGCAGCCGCTCCAGTTCGGTATAGGCGCAGAATGGTGCCCAGAAGTCCGCCTCAGCACACGGGAAGAAGGAATAGGCGAGGTCGGGGGTGGTCAGGTAATGCTGGGCCATCTTCAGGAAGATGGAGCTTTGCATGGCCGAGACCGCCTGGTAGTCGTCCGCCCCCATCCAGAACCGAAACAGGGTAGCCCGTTCCCCGGGACGGAGCGGGGCGTAGTGTGCCAGGTGGGTGCAGGTGGCCTGGAGGGCTGGGTCGGCCTGCCGGTCGGCCTCGGTGGTCCGTTCCAGCGCCAGCATCAGCACGAACCCAACGGGCTGGTGCGTGGTGTCGCGGAAGACGAGAAACTGACCGGGCTGTCGTGCAAACCAGTAATCCAGCAACCGCGCCGACACCTCGCCTTCATGGCGCAGCACCATCGCCCGGAGGGCTGGCAGGTCGGCCTCGGCGGGCGGGCCGGGTACGGAGCTACCCGTGTCCTGCCAGTCGATGAACGGCTTGATGACCGGGTTCTCCCGGTGCAGGTACATGTAGTCCGACAGCACCCGTTGCTGCTCGCGGCCCTGGGTCTGCGAGAGGCGGCGGTTGTAGTAGCGGCGGGCGCGGTTGTGCAACTCGGCATACCAGTCCGGATTGCGCCACCGGATGTCCGCCGAAAGCGCATCCCGCGCCAGTTCGTGCGGCTGCAATCCGTCCGGGCCGGACTCGATGAACGACACACTCCGCATCCATTCGAAGAGTTCATGCGCGTCCGGGATTTCCAGCAACTCTGACAGCAGCGTCTCGTTGATCACCCGCACCATCGCGCAGGCTTCGAGCGCCACCCGATGGGCCGGACCAGGGACTTTCTGGACGAACCGCTCCACCAGGGTGCGGATCATGTCGGGCGCATCTTCCGGCTGAAACCGCCAGTCCGGGCGCTGGTCAAACAGGTCGACGATGAGCGAGAGGGCCAGCGGATGGCCGTAGGTAAAGCCGAGGATGGCATCGAACTGGTCTTCGGGCAGGTTCCGGGTTGCAAGGAAGGCCCGGCTCTCGTCCGGGCTGAAGTTCCGCAGCGGCACCATGCGCAGCAGCGGCGACCAGCCGGGGTCGGTGCGCCATCCCGAAGCCAGCATCTCACGCCCGGCTATCACCACCAGCACCTGCTCGGACAACCCCGGCAGGAACACCTCCCGCAGCCACGTATCCAGCGGCACGAGCACCTCATACGTATCTACCAGCAACACCGTCCGACGGGTCGTCTCCGCCAGCACCGTTGCTGCCTGCCCGTCGTCCTGCGCGTACAAGGCCCCCAGGAAAGCCTCCGGTGTTGGCTCCAGGTTCCGCCCGTCCAGATGGAAGACCAGGGCCTGGGCCGCTGCTGCAAGCGTGGCAAACTCCCGCAACAACGACGATTTGCCTATCCCCCCCGGCCCGTACACATGCAACAGGTAGAACGGGAGCGTCTCCGCCCCGAGGGCTTGTTCGAACAGGGTACGCTCGGCGGTTCTTCCGACAAACCGTCGCTGGCGTGCCACACGAAGATGATCGGCCAGCCGGGAAGCCATGATGCAGGGAATAGGGAGGGGGTCTGCAAAAATACGCGCCTGCACCGGCAAAGCGAAAGGCCCATCCCCGACAGGACGAAAATTGCAAGGACACCGGGTTTATGGGCATAGAAAAATATAGTCAATTTGACTATATTTTGGGATAGGATTCACCAGCCATAGTGCAGCGTGAAGACGTGGCCGGGGCCGCCGAAGCCGTCGGAGAAGGGCAGCAGGGCATAGTCGAAGGCGAGCGTACCGGAGCGCAGGCCGAGGCCGAAGGAGACATCGCGCAGTTCGTCGTTGGTGAGGTAGCCCGCCCGCAGGATCAGCAGGTCGAGCACCTGGGCAGCAGCGCCAGCGTGGTACTGCGTCTGCTCGTCGGTGAGGTTATGCGAGACCTCGGCCACGAGCAAGGCCTTGAGCACGGTCTCGGCGTCGTCGCGGGCGCGGAGGCGGAAGGGCGAGACGGCGACGCCGCCCCGCAGCGTCCGTGGCAGCCGGGTGGATTCGGAGGCGAGGGCGTTCATCTCGCCAACGTTCTGGAGGGCGAGGCCGAGGTGCAGGTCGTCGTTGAGCAGTGTCACCTGCATCCCGCCATCGATGGCATAGCCGGTAGCCCGGTCGGTGAAGATCTCTTCGCGGAGGAACTTGGCCGTCGCCCCCATGCGCAGCGGCCCGAAGGCCCGTCCGTAGCCCAGGCCCGCCGCCACGTTCTGGGCGTCGAAGGTGCCCTGCGGCTCTCCCGGACGGTCTCGGAACTCCAGGTTTGTGACCCCGGAGGCGGTGACGAACAGCCCCAGTCCGCCCTTCGCCCCGGCCCGGAAGCGGGTCGCTAGGGTGTAGGTGGTCACGTTGGCGACCCATGACTGGTAGCTGAGGCCCCCCTGGTTTGTGGAGGTGGCTGCCAGCCCGGCGGGGTTCCAGTACGTGGCAAACGCATTGCGGGTGTAGGCCACCCCTGCATCGCCCATCCCCATCGAGGCCGCATCCGGGGGGATACGCAGGAATGCCAGTCCGCCTTCCTGTGCGCGTACCATGCCTGCACTGGCAAGGATCAGCAAGAACAGGGAGATAAGTTTCTGCATGGGGAGTAGCTGTTAACCGTTAGCTGTTAGCTATTAGGTGCTTGAGGCGTAGGAAAATCCGCAAGAGATTGCCACGTCATAGTCGATCTCATGAGATCGATCATGCTCCTCGCAATGACATGATCCGAGATCCGCAATCCCCAATCCCGTTCACAGGTCCAGCCGCAAGGTGAGCAGGTGGAGGGTGCCGAGGGCATAGGGTTCGAGGGCGAAGGCATACTCGGCGTGGACGTTGAGCGTGCCGACGGGTTGCGCCACCATGAATCCGAAGGTAGGCTGCACGGCCCCGAAGGCCCCGTCGCCCAGGCGGTCGAAGCCGCCACGCAGGGCCAGCACTTCGGCGACGTGGTACTCCCCGCCCAGGCGTAGCACACCGTCGCGGAGGCGAAGGTTCTCGGTGTGGGTCACCTCGATGGGGGTGTCGCCGAAGAGTTCCACCTGGCGGGTGCGGTGCTCGGCCGTGACGAACCGGGCCTCGTATTCACCCGTCACATGCAGGCGTCCGTCCAGGGCGCGGTAGGCTGCCCCGAAGCGCAGGCGGGTGGGGAAGCGGTCTTCGGTGGTCTTTCCTCCGTCGCCGAAGGCCTCGGAGGTATCCCAGGAGTAACGGGCGAGCAGGTCGTCGATAGCCAGCCCCAGGCGCAGGGCCTCGCTGGCCTGCACCGTCCACCCGGCATCCACGCCCACCGTGTTGACGGCATCGACCCCGTCGAGCAGGTCGCTGCGGAACAGTTGCAGGTTGATGCCGCCGGTGACCCGTTCGCTGAACCGCAGGCCGAAGGCCATGAAGGCGGCGAACTCGTCCGTCGCCAGGTCGGAGGTGTGGTAGCCGTTGGCATCGCGCCCGTCGATGCCGGAGACACCCGCATGGAGGAGTCCGACGGCGAACCCGGCTCGGGGCTTGAGCGGGGTGGCAAACTGGAGGAACTGCAACTCCCGGTCGAAGGTGAGCAGGGCGACGCTGGCCTCGAACTGCTGTTGCGGGGTGAAGGGCACCAGTGCCGGGTTGTAGTAGGGACTGGCAGCCCCGGAGCCATCGGCCACGAGGGCATTGCCCATCGCCACCCCACGTGCGCCGAAGCCCATCCGGGAGAACGCCCCGGCGGCTTGTCCGGCGGCAGGGGATGCCGGGACCAGCAGCAGCAGGAGCAGGATTCGCACGATCGTCCCGTTCATTCGATCACCAGCAGCTTGCCCCGAAACGACGCAGTTCCGGTGCGGACTTCATAGAAATACACCCCGTTCGCTACGCGCAGCCCCTCGTCGTCGGTGCCGTCCCAGGTCGTCTCTCGAACTCCGGCGGCCTGCGGTCCGATGTCGAGGCGGCGCACCAGGTTCATCCCGAAGTCGAAGATGCGGACCTCGACGGCGCGGTCGGCGTCCAGTTCATAGCGCAGGCGGACGATGCGGTCGCTGTTGGCCGAGAACGGGTTCGGGTAGGCGAACGTTTCGGTGCGGGGGATGGGGCCGGAAGGCTGTTCGGGGTTCAGGGGCACCTCGACCCGGAACAGCCGCCAGGTCTCCCCCTCGTCGGTACTGCGGAGCAGGCCGTCGCCGGTGCCTACCCAGAGGGCATCGGGGGTGGTTGCCACCGAGAACACCTCGGCGTTGGGGCGTACAGCGCGGTCGGGCTGGCTGGCGTCGCGGAAGCTGCGGATGCTGCGCCACGTCCGCCCATCGTCGTCGGAGATGTAGAGGCCATCTTCCCCGGCCACGTACACCGTGTTACCGCGGAAAGCGAAGTCGAAGACCTTTCGGCCTGTTAGCATCTGCTCGAAGGTCTGCCCGCCGTCCCGCGTGACGGTCACGCCGAACTGTTCGTTGGCCTGCTGGCCCACCCAGTTGGCAACCCAGACGGGGTTGCGGCCGGGCAGTGGCTGTTCCTCAAGGGAGATGATCCAGTTGCCGAGGGGGCCGTTCACCGTGCCGTCGGCGAGGAATTTCTGCCAGGCCCGCCCGCCGTCGGTGGAGCGGTTCAGCCCGCCCGCCGACCCGGCCCAGACGGTGCCCGTCTCGTCCACGAGCACGCCGAAGCCCATGTGGTTGAGGTTGCCGAGGGTGCCCCGCTGGGGTTCGAGCCGGAAGTTGTAGGGCACCGCCGGGTCGATGGCGTCGAGGTTGTCCGGGGGCAGTACCACCCGCTGCCAGGTGCGCCCGCCGTCGGTGGACTTGCGCAGGCCGCTGGCCCAGGCCGCCACCCACAGCTCGTCGCGGACGGGGTCGTAGTCGAGGTCATACGGGGGACTCTGCTGCGGCACGATCACGGGCAGGGCCTTCAGCGAGGAGATGCCATAGGTCAGCAGGCTGTCGCCCGGGGCATCGAGTTGGGGGAAGCGGTAGGTGAAGCTGCGTCCGCCATCGGTCGAGACGAGGAAGCCTCCCGCCGAGGGCTGGCCGGAGCCAGGATCAGTGTAGCCCAGACCCACCCAGACGACAGCGCCTTCCACGTCGATGGAGAACACCCGGTTGGCCGTCTCCTGCAGCGAATCGCTCTCGGCCACCTGCCAGGACTGTCCGTCGTCGGTGGTCAGGTTCAGCAATGGCCCCACCCACAGCGTGTCCCCTTCGGCGTGCAGGTTGGTGACGCTGTTGTTGAGGATGCCTGGCACGGGCAGCAGCTCCACCATCTTGGCTGCCGAAAACGGTTGGGCAGCGGCAGGCAGTCCCACCGTGCTGGTCATCAAGCCCAGCAGCACACCAGCAACTTGATGGACGTTCATGCGGGTGTTCGTAAGGCAGGGAAGCGGCATGGGGTCGTCCATCTCAAAGGTCCAGCGCCTGAATCCACCGGGTGATGCGCTCCAGCACTACGGGCGCGAGGGTCTCTTCGATCTGGGCATACTCGGAGGGTGCCCCGGTGGTGGCCGTCTGGAACAGGTGGTTGAGTCCTGGCAGGGTCTCGGCAATGCTTTGGGGATTAGCGCCCGTCTTCAGCGCGGCGGCCACCGCCGCATGGTTCTGTGCCGGGGGCACCTGCAAGTCTTTTTCGCCGAAGAGCGCCAGCACCGGCACGCGCACTTGTTCAAGCGTGGGGCGCGGGTCATAGGCCAGGAAATACCGCATCCAGGGGGAGGTCATCTGCTGCACCTGTCCCTCGATGGCCGTGTCTGTCAGGGCTTGCTGTTCTTCGGGAGTCGCTTCGGAGCGGGCCTGTCGCAACAGGGTGCGGAGCTGTTCGGCCAGCACCTGCTCGCTGGCCCGCTGGCGCAGCGTCTGGAATATCTGTTCCTGCAACCGGCGGTTGCGGGCAATGGCGGTTGCGTCGGCGCCTTCGGCCTGCAGGATCAGGGCCGCCTGTTCGTAGAGGATGTCCTCGCCGCGCACCCCCGGCCCGGCCAGGAGCACGAGGAACGCCACATCCGTCGGGCGCGCGGTTGCCACCATCGGTGCCACCAGCCCCCCTTCACTGTGCCCGATCAGGCCGACGCGCCGGGTGTCAATCTCCGGGCGGGTCCGCAGGAAGTCCAGCCCGGCGGCCACATCGGTGGCAAATTCGCGGGAGGTGGCCGTGGCGAAGTCGCCGGTGGACGCTCCGGTACCCCGGTCGTCGAAGCGGAGGACGGCGAGGCCCTGGCGCGTGAGGTGGTCGGCCAGGACGAGGAACGGCTTGTGGCCGAGCAGCGTCTCGTCGCGGTCCTGGGGGCCGGAGCCGCTGATGAGGAGCACCGCCGGGAATGGTCCGGGGCCTTCGGGCAGGGTGAGGGTGCCCGCCAGCATGTGTCCACCTTGCGGGTTCGGGTAGGACACCTCTTCCACCCGGTACGGATAGGGGGGCTTCGGCTCCTGCGGACGATGCGGGGCTGCGATGGCCTCGCCCTCCTGCAACCGGTTCATCACCAGCGGGAGCGACTGCCCCAACTGCTGGAACGTGCCGTCGAGGGTCTGGCCGGAGGAATCAAGCGTGGCCGTGTAGGTGGCCTGGATCACCGGCATCCCGATGTTCACCATCCGCTCGGTGAGCGTAACCGAGGCAACCGGGATGCCCGTCGCACCCTGGTCCGGGCTGTCCAGCGTGGCCCCGTAGGTGCCATCGGGCTGCTGCGTGAAATGGTAGACGATCCGCAGCCGGATGCCGGACACCTCCAGCGTGCCCTGCCAGGTACCGGTCAGGTCGGGCACCGGCTGTGCCCACACGGGCAACACCCATCCGGCCAGGCAAAAGAGCATTAGGAAAGGTTTCATAACCGCTATCGTTCAGGTGAGACAGGGTACAGCGCCCGTTTTCAGCACTTCTCAATCCACCGTGATGGTCCGCGTGACCACGTTGCTGGTCAGACCCGTGCGGTCGGTGGCCTGGAAGTCGAAGGTGCGGACGCCGGGTGCGTTCGTGTTTTCGAGCTGGACGGTGATGGTGAAACGTCCGTCTCCAGCCACGGCGTCGCCGCTGTTGCTGACCCCGCCACAGGCCACCTCCGGCCCGTCGTCGCAAAGCTGGATGGCCGTCCCGCCCTGCGGGGTGAAGACCACACGGGCGATGTTGGCGAGGCCATCCGGATCCGAGACAGTGGCGATGATGGGAATGAGTACGGGCGGCTGGCCCGGTGCCGGGCGTTGCACCCGGTCGGGCATCTCCACCTGCTCAATGACCGGCGGCCCTCCATTGGCAACGAGGCTGAGGGTGCCCAGCACTTCATTGCCGAGTTGTCCGGTGGCGTCGGTGGCATAGACGACCACCGTGTAGTTGCCCACCGCAGCGATGGGCAGCGACAGTGGGACGGTGGCCGTGTAGACGCTGCCACCCTGCGCTTGCAGGTCGCCCGACGCCACCGGCGTGCTGTCCAGCCCCGGCGGCTGTACGACGAACTGGACCGCTGCCAGGTCGCCATCCTCGTCCCGTACCGACACCTGGAGCGAGAGGCTCACCTGCGCTGCCCCGTTTACGATCTGCGACGGGGGCAACTGATCCACCAGCACGGCCTGGGGGGCATAGGACAGGTCCGACACCACCGGAGGGCGTGCGTCCGGGTCGGAGGGGCCGGGGGCGGTGTCGCACGCAACACAGAACAGTCCAGCGCCGCCCAGCAGGCCCAGAAGGAAAACACGCATCACAAGCACATCCGAAAGCATGCCGCCAGAAAAAGGGGGTGCTACGTTGAAACAGGCAGGGGGTTCAATCGTGCGTAGCAAACGTAGGCAAGGGCGTGCTTGTTCGGTGAAACAAGGAAAAGGCGGCGGGAGGATAGGAAAAATCTCGCTGGGATGCAAACAGGGGATCATTAAGTGCGTGGTACTTGGGAAGCGCATGGCACGTTCCCCAGGTGTCATCACGAGGAACCGTCAGGCTGACGACGGGACCTTGCCCGCTCTACTGGGCAGCATCGTCGAGATGGCCCCGTTCGCCCCAGCGAAAATCATAGTCAAATTGACTATATTGCCAAACCTGCTGTCGAGATTGCTTCGTCTGGCCGATCTCATGAGATCGCCTCAGCGCTCCTCGCAATGACACGGAGGGAAGGTGACGTTGATCGACCACCCCATGACCGATCTCATGAGATCGACCATGCTCCTCGCAATGACATGATCCGAGATCCGCAATCTGAAACCCCCAATCTGAAATCCCCTCCGGTCTCACCGCAGGTACATCGGCGCGGGGCTGAAACAGAGGATGAACAGGAGCAGGCTGAGCAGGCCGAGCCGCCGGCGTCCGGGGGTGAGCGGCTCCGGGATTTGCACCGGGGGGTGTTCGACG
>CAZLRO010000076.1:0-2514 GCA_964561865.1 uncultured Rhodothermaceae bacterium
GACCCTGATCGACCCTGCTCCTCGCAATGACAAGGGGGAGAGCGGTGGTATCTCTAATCCCAAATCCGCAATCCCAAATCCCCACCATGTCTACTCCTGTGTCTTTTTTGCCGACCCCGCCGGTTGCGCGGCCCGACGGTGACGTGCGCAAGCCCCGGACGCCGGAGGAGGCTGCCCGGCAGTTTGAGGAAGTGCTCGTCCGCCAACTCGTGCAGACCATGACGAAGGACCTGTTCCAGGACCAGCTCTCCGGCGAGGACGGCCCCGGCTGGATGGAGAGCCACGCCCAGGCCCAGCGCGACGTCCTCACCGATGTGCTGGCACAACACCTCGTCGAACACGATACCCTGGGCATCCGCAATCTGCTACTGCGGCACTGGCAAACACCGCCTCGGTGAGGGTGCAGAAGAAACGTTTGGGGGAATGGCGAAACAGAATTATCGTCAATTTGACTATATTTGGAGCACAGAGGGAAGTGGCCGCATAACCAAAGGGCCGAATGGCCGTGTCAGCCAAACCAAGTACCCCTCCTGGACAGGAGGGGACGGGGGAGGTCGATGGCAACATTGCGATCCAACCACCCCGGCCCATCCAAAAAGTGGGTGTGCCACCCGTTCCCTCGCTCCGCTCGGGACAGGCTCTTGTCCAAGGAGGGGAATTGCAAGCCGCGCCAAGCCCCAAATACCTAACAGCCAACAGCTAACAGCTTTCCTCGCCCCTTTCCACTTAACCTTTGGCATGCAGGACGATACCTGCTGTAAACCCCTCTGTTATGGAATCCTCTGTCCAGGCCCCCTCGTCGGGGGCGGCTGTGGTGGTCCAGCCGTTGCTGGAGACCCTTCGCCAGGAGGAAGAAGCCCTCCTGAAGTTGCACGGCTGCTTTGAAGCCCAGATCGAAGCCTTGCGCCTGCACGACCAGGAGCGGTTGCAGCAGGCGACCCTCCAGGTAAACGAAGGCGTTTCGGCATTGGAACGGCTGCGCCAGGCCCGCGAGCGACAGTCCCGCCTCGCTGCCCGCGTCTTTCACCTGAACGAGGAGCAGGCTACCTTGCAGGCGTTGGAGGAAGTCCTCCGGCAGCAGCCCGAAGCGGCCACCTTGGCCTCCCTTCTGCACACGGCCCGCGAGCAGGTCCGCCTCCGGGCTGCCCAGACCCGCCAGCGGTGCGAGGACTTCGAGTTCGCCCTCCACTACGCCATGCGGCTGGGCCACGAGATGCTCCAGGTCCTGCAGAACCTGGATGCCCCACCCCCCGCCCACGTCTACACCGCCCACGGCGGCATCGGGCAGGCCAGTCCCCCCCGCTCATTTTTGAACAAGGTTGGCTAACGTTTTGCAGCGGCAGGCCGATACCGGGCGGTATTGCCCGATTGCCTGCCTGAAGCGGAAAAGTTAGCCCATGAGCCTGAACAACCTGGTCGAAATTTCCCGGCGGTCGATTCGTACCCTCGATGCGGCCTTGAACGTGACCGGGCAGAACATCGCCAACGCGGGCACTCCCGGCTATGCCCGCCGCCGCCTCACTTTCACGCCGGATGCCCCCCTCACGCGCGGGCTGTGGTCTCGCCCCAGCGCCTACACCCCCCTCGGCGGCGGGGTCTCCATCGGCAGCTATGAACGGTTGCGCGACCGTCTGCTCACTACCTCGGCCTGGGAGGCCCGTGGCGGCCTCGGCTATGCCGACGAACAGCAGCGTGTCCTGGGTGCCCTCGAAGGCGTTTTTCCAACGGACACCGGCAGCCTCTCCACCCAACTGGAGGATTTCTGGAACGGCTGGAGCGACCTGGCCGACAACCCCACCGACACGGGCCTGCGCCTGACCCTGCGTAGCCGTGCCCAGACGCTGACCGGCTCGCTCAACCGCCTCAGCAATGACGTGACGCGCCTTCAGGAGGAGACCCAGACCGACCTCACCCAGGGCGTGGACACGGTCAACGGCCTCCTGCGCCAGATTGCCGACCTGAACGTACAGGTCACGAATTCCTACCACCAGGGGTCGCCCGACTTCACGGCAGAAGACCAGCGCGACGCCCTGCTGAAGGAACTGTCGAACTTCGTCCCGGTGCGCGTCCAGTCCGATGCCGACGACGGCTTTACGATCTCGGTGGACGGCGTGACCGTCGTGCAGGGCAACACGGTGCAGGAACTGACCCTGGACACCTCCGGCATCACCCCCGAAGTGCGCTTCGGCGACACCCCGCTCGCCCTGCGCCCGTCCAGCGAAGGCGGCCGGATCGGCGGCTGGCTGCACACCCTGCAAACGACCCTGCCCGAGACCCAGGCTTCGCTCGACTCCCTGGCTTCCACCCTCGTCACCCAGGTCAACACCCTCCATGCCACGGGCTATGGCCTCGATGGGGTGACCGGGCGCAACTTCTTCGACCCGGCCAGCACCACCGCCGCCACGATCCAGCTGTCCAGCGATGTGCTCGGCGACGTAAACGCCATTGCCGCGTCCGGGGATGCCACGGCCTCCGGTGACAATGGCATCGCCCTCCAGATCGCCGCCCTGCGCG
>CAZLRO010000076.1:2524-13835 GCA_964561865.1 uncultured Rhodothermaceae bacterium
ATGAACAGCGGCACCACCACGATGGGCACCTATGTGATCGACCTCGTCACCGGCATTGGCAGCCAGGTCGAAAGCGCGCTCACGCAACTGTCCGGGCAGGCGATGGTGGTCGACAACCTCGATGCGATGGAGCAGGGCGTCTCCGGCGTCTCTGTCGATGAGGAGATGACCCACCTGATCGAGTTGCAGCAGGCATATGCCGCGTCGGCCCGCGTCCTCAACACCGCACAGGAGATGATGGACACCCTGCTGAACCTGTAACCCTACCCATCGATCCCGGTACCACCTATGCGCCTCGTACACGTCCACCGCATGATGGCCCTCAACCGCATCGGGCTGGAACGGACCGTGGAGCAGAAACGGCAGGAACAGGCCCGACTGCTCTCCGAGATGGCTACCGGCCTGCGGGTGCAGCGGGCTTCGGACGATGCCGCTGCCTTCGGCAAGGCCCGCCGCATGGAGGGCCTGGCCCAGCGGTATGAACAGTACCAGCAGTCCATCGACGACGCCAACGCCTGGACCGACCACACACAAGCGACCCTCGACGACCTGGCCGGACTCTTCACCCAGGCGTACGAAGAGGGCATCCAGGCCCTGAACGACACCGCCTCCACCGACGACCGCGAGGCCCTGGCTTCCACCATCGAAAGCCTGATCGCCCCGGTCCTCGACCTGCTCAACGCCAAGGACGGTGACGAATACCTGTTTGCCGGGACGAACACCACCGTCCGCCCCTTCGTCCAGGACAGCGCCGCAGGCAGCGACGCCGCCGGGGTCAGCTACTACGGCAATGCCGTCGACCGCACCCGTGCCGTCGGGCCGGGCACGACCCTGGCGGTGGGCATCCCCGGCAGCCGGGTGTTCGACCCCGGTGCGGGCTACACCCTCACCGAGAGCCTGCGCGAGCTGGCCGACGCCCTCCGCACGGGCGACACCACCCAGATGCAGACCACCCTCGACCAGGTGATCGTCGCCCGCGACCACCTGTTGCACCTCGGTACCGAGGCCGCGACCCTGGCAAACCGCCTCGACACCACCTACGACTACCTCGACCAGGCCCTGCTGGAAACCGAGGAACAACGCGCACACGCCGAGGACGCCGATCTGACCGAGACGATCCTCAACCTGGAGAAGAACCAGACGGGCCTCCAGGCGGCGTTGCAAGCCCTGGCAACCGTCCAACAGCAAACCCTGCTCGACTACCTACGCTAACCACATCACTGCCATGATGACCACTGTCGAACTTCCCAAGCAGCAACGGGCCTTTCTGACGGGCTACCGGCTGCCTGAACCCCGGTTTACCCCGCCTTCGGGGCTTCTGCCCGGCATTGAGCTGGCCTGGCAATCCCTCTCCAGCCGCAACCACCGGGGCGCGCTGGTGCGCGCCCGCCGGGCCTTCGACGAGCAGGTGCCCACCACGCCGGAAGAAGTGGCGGCCCTGAAGGTAGCCCTGGCCGCCGCCGAACTCCACCTCGGTGGCACCGAAGAAGCCAAGCGCCTGGCCGGGCAGTCCCTCGAACTGTATCCGCACCAGTGGCTGGCGCACCGGATCCTGCTCATGGGCCTGATTGCCCGGCACGACTACAAGGCGGCCTATCTGCACCTGCTCCACCTGCCCTGCCCGGAAGGCCCCACGGCCACCTGGGATGAACCCCTCTCCGCGCTGGAACGGGAACTGGCGCTGGCAGCGTGGGCCTGGATGATGGGCGAATGGGAGACCGTCGCCCAGCACCTGCTCAATGCCTGGCCCAACGCCCCGGAGGAGATGCCCGACCCCATCCGGGAAGACTGGTTTCGCCTCTCCCTCTACCGGAACCGCCCGGACGATGCCGCCGCTGCGGCCGCCCTGCTGATCGAAAGCCGCTCCGTCGAGCAGATCGACGAGATGCTGCAAACGTTTACCCAGACGGGCCTGACGAAGCAGGCACTGGTGCTCTACCGCCAGGCCTGGCAGCGGATGCCCCAGAGCCAGGTGCTGCGCCGCCGCCTGGTGGCACTGTGCATCCGCGAGCGCGCTTTCGACGAGGCCCGCCGCCTGACCGAACCTGGCGCCCTTGTAAGCCTGGCTGCCTGACCGAAACCACTCCGGGATGCAGAACCACCCTGATGTGCTGATAAATAGTTGTATATACAACTAGCTTAAGACAGACACAGACGAAAGGACTTCCTCTTTGCAGTTCTCCATTCCGCGAACTGTCAGCCTCTTTTCCCTCCTTCAGCAATCCGGACTGTTCAGTCGCACCTGACCCATAGCATCCTTCGTGCCAATTTTGGTTTATACCCTGGTCAAAGGGGCTATTAAAATTTAAGGTTGCCCTTCCGCGAGACGATACCCGGTGCGTGGTCACGATCACCATCGGGGCCACGACACCGGAGGAACGGCCCTGCCAGGTCTGCGTCCACCACGGCGCTCCAGGCCAGAACCGTTCATCCCATCATCAGCCCTCATGGAAGCCTAAAGCACCCTTGATAAAACAGGATCGAACGGCGGTCGGCTACACCGCCTGAAGAACCTCGCAATAAAATAGGGGGGCTGTACTCCCAAACACAGTCCCACCCGGTAGCCGATTTCGCAGATCGACTGCCCCCTGTAGCCTCATCCAATAGACCCCTAGACCAGACCTCAAGGAGGGAAAACTATGGCATTCGGAGACCTCACCCGCGTAAACACGAACTTGCAGGCGTTGAACTCCTACAACTACCTGCAACGCACCAACACCGAGCTGGGCATGCGCCAGTTGCGCCTAGCTACCGGCAGCCGGATCAATGAAGCCGAGGACGACTCGGCCGGCTACACGATCTCGAAGAAGCTGGAAGCCCGCGTCCGTGGACAGGCCCAGGCCCTGGCAAACGTCGGAGACGCCAAGAGCATGCTCACCGTGGCCGAGGGCAGCCTCAACTCGATCATGGACATCCTTCAGACGATGAAGGAGAAGACGATCCAGGCCGCCAACGACACGTTGGGCACCGAGGAGCGCGACGACATCGACAGCCAGCTCGTGGCCCTGTCCGACGAGATCACCGACATCATCGGCGACACCGAGTTCAACAACGTGACGCTCTTCACCGGCGGTACCTTCAGCTTCCACGTCAATGCCGAGAGCACGGACTCGTTTTCGGTGACCATCGGCACGCTCTCGGTCGACGGCCTGGGCGTGGCCACCTCCAGCATCGACGTGTCCAGCGCCTCGGCAGCTTCTTCATTGCTGGCGGCTATCGACAGCGCCATCTCGACGGTAGCCGACAAGCTGGGCGACATCGGGGACAACCAGAAGCGGCTCACCTTCAAGCAGGACTTCCTCTCCACCGCGATGAACAACAACGAGGCGGCCCGAAGCCGGATTGCCGACGCCGACTTTGCGCGAGAACAGATGCAGATCGTCAAGCTGCAGATTCTCCAGCAGACCGGCGTAGCGTCTCTGGCACAGGCCAATGCCGCGCCCCAGTCCGTCCTCTCGCTCCTCGGCTAGGCCCGATCACCTATAACCCGGTCGGGAACGGTTCTGGCGAAAGGCTCCCGTGGGTTACGGATGGAATGGCGAGCCATCCGTGCAACGGCCCCTCTGTTGGCGACAGGGGGGTCGTTTGTTTTTTTCAGGCTTCAACAGGTCCGGTGGCGGGGTTACGCTGCCTGCCGTTCGGCCTGTACGAGGCCGAGTTTCATCTTTTCGATGAGGGCACGCACCACCTCAGGCGGATAGGTGTCCCGGTCGTGCAGGGCCTCGAACCGCTCGGCCTGGGCGAGGAGGCCCACCTGCCGGCACGAGCGCGCCAGCACCTGCAACAGGAACCGGGGATTAAGCACGAAGCGGACGCCTGTTCCGGCAGCATCGTTGATACGGCTCGCCTCCAGGAGCATCAGCAACCCATCCCCCACCTGCCGGGCCATCAGCAGGGCCAGCCCGGTGGCATAGTAAGCTATCGGCTCGGTGCGGTCCAGCGTCAGCATCGCGTTGCAATGCACGAGCGAGCGGACGGGTTCGTTGCACTTGAGGTGGGCCTGGGCGGCCAGCAGGTGGGTGTAAAAGGCATTCTGGGGCGAGAGGTGCTGGTACGCGAGTTCATCCAGCAGCCGGGCGGCTTCCGCATATTCCTTCAGCACGAAATACACCACCCCCAACTGATAGCCGTAGTACGCCTGGTACTGGACCGAGCGCGGCATCTCGTATTCCGCCCGGAGCAGGTGGATGCGTGTGGTGTACTTGGCCTTCATCTTCTCGGCCGAGAGGGCATAGCCAGTGTGGATGATCTCAGCCTCGACGCGGTGCATCCGGTCGCCCGTGCGGCGCATGTAGGCCAGCAGCCCCTCCTGAATCTGGTTATGGACGCGCCCCTGGTACCGAATCAGCGGATGGTTGCGGAAGATGCGCTCCTGCCACATCCGGTCGGCGGCCAGCACCTGGCCTTCCGGCATCAGGTTGCGGACGAGCAGTTGCACGGCAGCGACCTGCTCCTGCAAGAGGGTCGCCCGGATGTGCCCCCACTGCGCCGTGTCCGGGAGGTATTCATCGCCGTCGAGCACCAGGAGGTAATCACCGGTGGCGCGGTCGAAGCTGTGGTTGCGGGCAAGGGAAAACGAGTCCGGCCAGACGATCTCCTCGAACACATCGGCGTAGGGGCGGGCGATGTCCTGCGTGCCGTCGGTCGAGCCGGTGTCGATCACCACGACCTCGTCCACGTGTGGACGGGCCAGCCGCAGGCACTGCTCCAGCGTGGCCGCCTCGTTCCGGACGATCATGCACAGCGAGAGCCGGGGGGCCTGTCGGGCGGCTTTTCCGTGAACCGGGGGCTTCCGGGAAGGGCGCATCCGCAATTCCTCTGCAATATCCTGCGGGCAGGCAAGGTGTCAGATGACCAGTGGATCAGTGCCCTTCGAAGGGCGGGCCACGACCACCAGGCGAGCAGCCTCGACCTCCCGCTGGCACGGTACCGGCCAGACCTGGAGGGCATGCACTGGCCCTTCATCATCCAACGATTCGTCGGGGGCCACAGGCAGGAGCGCCTGCATCCACGCAGGCGGCTCCTCATCGGAGGGCGGCAAACGATGACGCCGCTGCCGAAAGAGGGATTCGGACATGGGGTGAGCCAGGTTAAAAGAGTATCTCAGGGGTAAAGGCCCGCCCAGCCGGAAGCGTGCCAAACCTGGCCTGCAGCCTGTCCTGCGAAGTGCCACCCCCTTCAAACCAGCCTTTTCTGCCATATTCAGGCCGGTTTAAGGTGGCAGGGCCGATGGTCGATACCCTGCTGTAGCGGCCTCGGACGCCCTGACAAACGGTGCCGGTACCGGAAAATTATTCCGTCCCCGCCCTTGTCCGATCCGCCATACCCCCCTGTTTTTTGGACCGGACGTAGCCACCCACCCTTATGTACGCCTCCCCCCCGTTGCGCCAGTACCAGCAGCAGGCCATCGCCTCGGCTTCGGCAGAACAGCTCATCGTCAAACTCTATGACGCTGGAATTGCTGCCTGCTACCGGGAAGACCGGATGAAGCTGCGCGCCGTGCTCCGCGAACTCATCGGCAGCCTCAACTTCGCGCACGGCGGCGAGATTGCCCCCCGGCTCTACGACCTCTACGACTTTTTCCTCACCGAGAGCATCCAGGGCAACCTGCATGTCGTCGGCGAGCTGATGGGCGAACTGCGGGAAGCCTGGCGCAGCACTACCACCCCCAACCGCCAGGCCGCCTGAGTGCTTGGTATTTGGTACTTGGAGGGCAAAGAGGGCCTTCGCCCCTACGGGGGCTTGGGAAAATCCGAAATCCGAGATTTCCAAAGCGTTGAGATTGCCACGTCGCTGCACTCCTCGCAAGGACACGGGAGGGAAGGGATCGCCAAATCCACAATCCGCAATCCACAATCCGCAATCGGAAAATCCCCTGTGAGGTGCGTATGGTCAGTTCCACCTTCGCCCTGTTCAAGGCCAACGACCCGTATGAGATCCTGATCTCGAACCTCCTGCAGATCGAGCGCCAGCCCCGGTATGCCCTCGAGGACAGGAAGACCGCCCAGGAAAGCTACAAGACGGCCCTGAGCGACCTCGACAGCAAGATCTCCTCCCTGCATTCGCTGCTGACCTCGCTCACCGACGCCTTCAACAGCCCGTTCGACGCCCGCACGGCCAGTCCGTCGAGCAACGACAATTTCAGCGTCTCGGTCACCGACGAGGCCGCCTTCGGCAGCCACAGCCTGCTGGTGCAACGGCTGGCGACGGCCGACACCCGCATCTCGCAACAGCTCACCGGCAGCGGGAGCACCCTGCGCAGCTTCTTCGACACCAACGGCAGCCAGACCTTCTCCATCGAAGTCGCCAGTCCCACCGACGAGGACCCGGACAACCGCGTCTCGATTGACGTGTCGGTCGACCCGACCGGGACGACGGACGAGGACATCCTCCAGGAAATCTCGGACGCCATCAACAGTGCGATGGATGCGGCAGTAGACGCGGGCACCATCGAGGACGACCACGCCGCGCTGGCCTCGATGGTCAACGAGACGACCGACACCGCCCGGCTCTCGCTCCGCAGCGGCCAGGCCGGCTATGCCAACCGGCTCGACTTCACAGACTCGGCGGGCGGCCTGCTCAGCCTGCTGCAACTGTCCAACAACAGTGTTGCCAGCGGCACCGGCGGCGGGCAGGTCACCGCAGTCGGAACCAGCGAGACCGACTCGACCCTCAACGCGAAGTTCCAGCTCGACGGCCTGACGCTCTATCGTAGCAGCAACCAGGTCACCGATGCCCTCACCGGCGTCACCCTCGACCTGGAGCAGGTCGGCGACACCGCCATCGATTTCAGCATCACCTCCGACACCGAAAGCATCCGGTCGAAAATCGATGACTTCATCTCGCAATACAACGAGATTCTCTCGTTTGTCGAGAGCAAGACAGCGGTCGATGGTGGCCTGGACATCCGGGGGCAGTTCGCCGGGGACTCCACGTTCCGCTCGCTGCGCTTCGACATGCGCAACGAGATTGCCCGCATGGTGACCGGCCAGCCCGACGGCGCCCCCACACTGCTCACCGAACTGGGCATCGAGATCAACGACGACGGCACGCTGGAACTGACCGACACCGATGCCCTCACCGACGCCCTCGAAAGCGACGCGGATGCCGTGGAGCGCCTGTTCTCCGGCAGCGACGGCGTGGCAACCCGGCTCAAGGACCTGCTCGATGCCTATACCGGCGTCAACAGCATCCTCGACAACCGGATCGAGACCGTGGAAGACGGCATCGCCCGCCTGGACGACCAGATGGCCGAATTCGACGACCGCCTGGCGATCCGGGAGAACGAGTTGCGCAAGCAGTATGCCAAGCTCCAGGAAACGATGGCCCTGTTTCAGGGACAGCAACTGTTCCTGGGCGGGTTCTTCGGCACCTTCTAACCACCCCGCTGACGGCAACCTGTGATGCGCCTGCTAGACGACCTGACCGCGCTGAACGAGCGCCTCTACGAAGCCCTGCAGGCGGACGATGTAGCCGCATTCGAGGCGGGCCTGGGGGAGCGGGAAAAGATGATGACGGACCTGGCCGCCTACGGCCATCCCGCCTATATCACCCCGGACTGGATGGTCTACCGGATCACCCTGGCCGAGCAACACCGCCGGCTCGAAGCCGCCCTCGCCCACACACAGGCCCGCCTGCTCGACGCCTGTACGAACCTGGACCGCTACCACCGAGCACAGCGCAGCTACAGGCTGCCCTCCCCTTCCGCCCGTATCCTGAACAAAAACCTGTGTGGATAGTTGCAAACCAGCAACCTTCCAGGGCATCCGGTTTTTCTCCAAGATCAGGCATTTTTCATTCCCCGGTTTAACATCGACTCGTGCGTGGTCGATACTACCGCTACCCTGATGCCCTACCGATAGCTCACCACCGACAGCGGCGTTTGCCGCTTCCGACCATGAATATCCATAACCTGCATGCCCACCGACTGGCTACGGCCTATCGGAATGCCGGGACTACCCATACCAGCAAGGCAGAGGGTGAAGCGGCCACCCAGGCCGTTCGCCCCGTAGGCCTGCCCCCCCAGAAAGACCGGGCCGAGTTTTCGGAAGCCCCGAAACCCAAGGTCCTGCAACACAAGCTCCAGTCGCATGAGGTGGACTTCGCTCGCAAGGCGCTGGAGAGCCTGCCGGGCCTTTCCGAAGAACGCAAGGCCGAGATCGAATCCAGGCTGGCCTCCGGCGAATATTCCCGCGAACAGGTGATCAAGCATATTGTGCAGGGGCTGATCCAGGAGTTCAAGGGCCAGCCGGACACGATGCCGCTTACCACACAGCCGCCCGCCACGTTGCCGCCGAGCACGGAAGCCTGATCCAGACCTGATCGGGGTCTGACGACGATCTAACAACGAGCCGGAGTGCCTGCAGAACGGGATTCCCCTTCCGCAGGTGCTCCGGCGCACGTTTTGGTACGCCCCACCAATCCCGGATTGCGGATCATGTCATTGCAAGGAGCAGGGTCGATCAGGGTCAATCTCATGAGATCGACCCTGATGAGATCGACCAAGACGTGGCAATCTCTTGCGGATTTATCCAAGCACCAAGCCCCCAATAGCTAACAACCAACAGCTAACAGCCAACAGCTAACGGCTATCTTCCCAAGTGCCAAGCACCGAATAGCTACCAGCCCTCTCCCCCGGCCTTTATTTTTTGGTCAGCCATCCGAGGGTGCGGTAGCGGCGGAGCTTGTTGCGGATGGTACGGGCGCTGATGCCCAGCATCCGAGCGGCCTCCTGCTGGTTGTTGTTGCAGTCTTTCAGCGCCTGCATAATCATGTAGAACTCCATTTCCTCGATCGTTTGCCCCTTGGGAGCGGCAGGCTCCTGGAGCGTATCGGCGACACCACCGGTAACAAGGGTGGGGGCATGGCCCGCATCGCGGAAGAAGTCGTCGAACACGTCCTCGACCTCAATCACGGTACGTTCGGCCGAGAGCAGCACCCCGCGCTGCACCAGGTTTTCCAGCTCGCGGACGTTGCCGGGCCAGGTGTGGTGCTGGAAGCGGGCCATCAGCGCAGCCGAGACTTTCTTGGCCGGGAGGCTGTAGAGGTCGGCATAGCGCCGGACGAAGTGCTCGACCAGCAGCGCCACATCGGGCATCCGCTCGCGCAGCGGAGGCACACTCAGCGGGAAGACGGACAGGCGGTGGTAGAGGTCTTCGCGGAAATGCCCCTCCCGGATAGCCTCTCCGACGTTGCGGTTGCTCGTGGCGACCACCCGCACATCCACCTTCTGCGGTTCGGTGGAGCCGACTTTCTGGAACTCCCGCTCCTGCAATACCCGCAACAGCTTGGCCTGCACCGTCAGTTCGATCTCGGTGATTTCGTCGAGCAGCAAGGTGCCGCCGTGTGCCCGCTCAAACGCCCCCGTCATGTCGTCGATGGCCCCGGTGAAAGCACCCTTGCGGTGCCCGAACAGGTGGCTTTCCACCAGTTCGCGGGGCAGGTTGGCGCAGTTGATGGTCACATACGGCCCTTCGGCGCGGTCGCTCATCTGGTGGATGAGGCGGGCCAGAATCTCCTTGCCCGTCCCGCTCTCGCCCTGGATAAACACGGGGGCTTTGTTCTGGCTGAGCCGGGGCAACATCTCCTTGAGCCGTCGGATGCTGGGGGCCTCGCCGATATAGTCGAGGGTGGCCTTGCGGGGACGGCCTGACGCCGGCTTATGTGTTCCTGGCCCCGAAGCTGCCCCGTTCTGTTCCTGGAGGGTCGCCCGGCGGGCAAGGCTGGCCTGCACCCGTTCCACCAGTTCAGCCGTCGAGAACGGCTTGGGAATGTAGTCGATGGCCCCTTGCTGCATGATCCGCACGGCATGCTGCACATTGGCATGGGCCGTGATCATGATGACCTGCGTCTGCGGATACTCCTCGCGGATATGGGCCAGCAGTTGCAACCCATCCATATCGGGCATCATAAAGTCTGTCACCACCAGGTCGAACTCCTGTTTTCGGAGTTCCTCCATGCCCTGTGTTGCACTCGAGCAACTGGTCACCCGGAGGCCATGCCGGGCGAAGAGCCGTTCAAACAGGCTGTGCAGCAGTTGTTCGTCATCGACAAACAGGATGTGGGGCTGCCGATCCATGTGCATCTGGGAAGCCGAAGAAGAACCAGGATCGGCAAATATATCACGAAAAACAGCGCAATGCGTGAGGCGATGCAGAATGTAGGGGGAATCGCATAACCAAAGGCCGTAGGCCGTACCAAATAGCCAACAGCTAACAGCTATCACCTTCCCTGCACCCTCAACCCTGTGGCAACGCCAGGGCGAAGCGGGTGCCCTCTTCCGGGCTGTTGCCCATCAGGTGCAGGCTGCCTCCGTGCGCCTCCACGATCCGCCGGGCCAGGTACAGTCCAATTCCCAGGTTCTGGGCCTTGGTGGTAACGAACGGCATAAACACCCGCACGTCGGCCCGTTCCATGTCGATAGTACCGTCGTTCCGTATCAGAAAACGGACCTGCCCCTGCTCTTCGCACACCCCCAGGTCGATGTTCTGGCGGCTGGCCTCGAGTGCGTTTTGCAGCAGCACCAGCAGGGCCTGCCGGATCAGCACCTGGTCCACGTTCACCTGCACGTCGCCCTTGAGGCGCAGGTCGAGGCGGATGCGGTCCAGTTCGGTGTCTTCCAGTGTGCCGAGTGTGTCTTCGATCACCTGGCGTACGGCGCGCCGCCGCAGCACGGGAGCCACCGGGTGGCTGAACTGCTTCAGGCCCGTGAGCACGTGTTCGATCCGTGACACACTTTCAAAAATGCGCAGGGTCAGGTCCCGCTGCTCGCGGGTGCCGAGCGTGTCCAGGAGCAGCCCCGTGTAACCTTCAATCCCGCTGACGAGTCCCCCGATCCGATGAACCAGTACCTGGGTGAGGTTGGCAAGGGCCTCCTCCGGATACGCAGGGACATACGGGAGCGATGGATTCGGCGAACCCATAGGAACAGCGGGGGTGAAGGCGGCAGGATTGTACACAACAGGCGAATGCTAGCGGCTCGCTCAGCCGGGATCAAATCACATGCCATGCTGCTCCGGGCAGGGTTCAGCAGGCCCGCCGGGGATGCAGCCGTCTGCAAACGGTGGAGTGGAACCGCCGGTACCCCTGGAAGCCGGGTGGACGGAGGCCCTGCAGGGATCAGATCGGCAAGAATTGCCACGTTCCGTACAGTTTTCCGCCGTTTTCACCACTCTGGAGGGGATGTAACCGGACTGCACAGGGGATGCAGGCGGTTCACACAGCATGGCACAGAGGTTGATAAGGCCCCTTCTTCGTACTGGCCCCTGTACCCTCTTCATCCGGAACATCGCATGGAAACCCCCAAGCTGCG
>CAZLRO010000077.1:0-13821 GCA_964561865.1 uncultured Rhodothermaceae bacterium
GAAAGCTGACATCATTCCACCCCAGATCGTCCGCCACGATCAGGACGATGTTGGGGCGTTGGGATTGTGCCTCGCTTTCTATCGCCAGGCCCAGCAAGACTCCGGTCAGCAGCAAGCTCTGCAGGATGCCCAGGCGGTAAACAGGCAGAATGGGGCAGGACATGGAGGTTGCTGGGGGAAAATGATGGCGATGCCTATACCCGTAACAGGCCTGTGGGGTTTCTGGTTAGCGCACATCCAGGTTACGCCGGAAGAGCAACTCATACCCACTTTGCAGATACACCAGGGGCGTCAACCGCAGGTAACGCAGCAACGTCTTGCGGGCAAAACGGGCAGTATCGGGCTGAGAGGATCGCCAGGACCGGAGGAGGTCGTACAGGGCAGCCAGCACCAGATAGGCCCGGGACCGGGCACAGTCCCGGCGGGATAGCGGCACCTGGCGGGCAAAGCGCTCGAACAGTTGCACCCGGTCCCGACTGACCTGTCCGGAGGCGAGGTTGTACCGGGTCAGGTTCTCGGCATGGAGGCGGCGTTGCAGGTAAGGCTGCCGCAGGTAGGCAACGTTTCCGTGTGCGGCCATGCGCAGGATCAGGTCGAGGTCAGCGGCGTGCCGAAACTGTGGATCGTATCCACCGGTCTTCAGAAACACCTCCCGTCGAAATAATACCGCCGAGGGTTCGCCGATGGCATTGCCGTTGCGCAGGCACAGTTGGATCACCTCAGTCTGGTCCATCAGGTAGCAGTCCCGGTACCGGTAGATGTTGGCACGGTCGTTCACAGCCCGCCAGGGGGTGATCACCCGCCCCGCCGCGTCGATAAACTGCCGCCCACCACCACAGAGCACCACATCCGGGTGGGTCTGGAAGACCTGCACATAGGCGGCGAACATGCCGGGTGCGAGCAGGTCGTCGTGGCCGAGGATCATCGCCAGGGTGCCGCTGGCCTGCCGGATGGCATGGTTCCAGTTCCCCACCATGCCGAGGTTGGTCTCGTTTCGGAGGTAGGTCAATGTGCCGGGCGGGTAGCTGTTGAGCAACGGCTGGTACTCCACCTGCGACCCGTCGTCGCACAGGATGACCTCGCACGCGAACGGGCCTTCCTGGGCCAGCACCGAATCGAGGGTCGCCTTCAGAAAGACCGGATCGACATTATAGACGGGAATACAGACGCTGATCTTCATCCGGACGTTGTTCACCGTTCGCTGATGGATACGTTCCGCGTCTGCACCAGCCGGATGCCGATTTCCTCTGCGCGGGTACACGTCTCGGTGCGGCAGAGGCCCTGGTTGCGCACCAGGTGCAGCGTATCGACCGCCTCGGCCTCCACTCCGTAGCGCATGAACCCCCGGTTCGACCCGAAGCGGTTGTCGGCGATGGTCACGTTCCGCACGACCCCGGTGACCGGGCCGCGCTGGATGGTGATGAACGAGAGGGCCTGGCCGGAGAGCAACCGTTGCCAGCCGCCCGAAGCCGGGTTGGCAAACCCCTCGAAGGTGTTCCCGGAAATCGTCACGTCGTGTGCCGGATACTGGATGGGTTCCGGTGGCGTGTCTGACCGCCCGGCGGCGTTTCTGCGCTGGTATTGCAGGATACCCATCAGGATTGACGGGCCGGTAGTGCGGCGAAGCTGGTTGCCGGTGACTTGTACGTTGGGAAAATGGATGCGGATACCACGCGGACGGATGTTGGACAGGGTATTGTCGGCAATCGTGACCTGTGCGGTTGGATCGGCCACAGGAAAGGCAACAACCTCGCCACTGCGAACGTTGGAAAGCGGCTGGGTCAGGCACAGCACGGGGGGCTGCCCCCTGCCTGCTACCTGGAGTTGCCGGAGGGTTGCCGACAGCAGGGCACCCGTCTCTGGTAGCAGAATCATAGCCTGCCCGCCCTCCTGAAAGACCACTGACCCGTCGGCACGCTCCAGGGTTATGCAGGCCCGTCCCCCTTCATATTGCCCGTATAACCCCCGTCGGCTGACCACGATGGCGTCGTCCTGCAAGCTGTCGAAGAGAGTGCCCTCGATCCGAAACCGGCCCATCGGCTCGATAATGTGCAGGCCGTCGGCATTGGTGCTGATGGCCCGGTTTTCGGTGGGGGCAATCCGGCTATTGACAAGGGTGAAGTTGCGGTTGCGGGCCTGGACGAGAATGCCCATGGAGGGGGAGGAACGCACCTCGATGCCGTCCAGCGTCAGGCCGTCGGTATCCTGGACTGTCAGCGCATGGGCAGACCGAAACCGCCCGACGACGACGAGCAGTTGCCCTGTCCGAAGCCCATTCCGGGCGAAGTCCTGGGCATTGCGGAGCCGCACCTGTACCCGTGCCCCTGCCAGGGTTACAGCCTCCACCGCCAGCACCGCCTGTCGGGGATCTGGGTAGCGACTGCCATCGGGCTGGTGCAGGGTTGCCCAGGTGACGGCTGATCCCCACTCCGCCACATCTGGTAGTGGACGTCGGTGGGTCGGTTGCAGTTCGAGGGTCCGGGTCACAGGGTTGATAGCGGTGATCGTCCCTTGGATGAACGGGTCGCGTTGCCAGTCCAGCGCCAGCCCTCGGATGGTCAGGTTCCGGAGTGCGCGCAGCAAGAGTCCCCCCCGATGTCCTTGCCCGAACATCAGCACCGCCCCGGTAGCTTCTATGGTTTTGTTTTCCAGGTTCTGGAGGGTCAGGTGTGCCGATACGGCATCGGTACCCGTCCGGGCCGTGCCGAGGATGGGATAGGTACCGGGTGGAATCCGCAAGGTGTCGATTCCGGGCGTTGCCAGGCGTTGCAGTGCTTGCTCGAAACGGGAGGTCTCGTCCTGGCCCGGGTCGGCCAGATCGGTCAGCACCAGAGTTCGCCGTTGTGCGATGCCCTCGGAACATCCGGGCATGAGCAGGAGAATTGCCAGGCTGCACAGCCAGCACTTGATCACGTTCATGCCGTTTTCTCTGGGGGCAGGGCTGCCTGTTTCCGGTTGAGGTACAGTCCTTCGGGGCGGGGCTTGATCCGGGCCGGGATGCCAACAGCCAGCGATCCGTCTGGCACATCTCGGGTGAGGACGGCATTGGCTCCGATGATGCAGTCGTGGCCCACCCGGATGGGACCTAGCAGCTTGGCCCCGGCCCCTAGCAGGCACCGCTGCCCGACCTGCGGGAAGCCGTCCGGTTCGCGATGGGCCAGGCCCAGCGTGACGCCATGGTAGAGGCGGGTACCGGCCCCTACCGAGGCCCCCGCACCAATGACCAGCCCCACGCCATGCAGGATGGTGATGCCCCCTTCCAGGCGCGCCCGGCAGTCGATGTCGATACCATAGAAGACCTGGATAGTGCGGCTCAGCAGGAAGGGCAGCACAGGGATGTGTATCCGGTAGAGTCGGTGGGCGATCCGATACGCCAGCAAGGCATGTACGCCTTTGCTCGCCACAACGGCCACGAGTGGATGCATGTTCTGCGCCCGTATGTCCTGTGCAACCTCTTTCCAGAAACCCATGACGTGTGTTTTACAGGCCTCTTGGACTAGCCTACCGCGGGCCGCCATGAAAAGCCGGGAACCTGCTGGAAATGTTCTCGCGGGGCAAATAACCGCACCAGGAACGTGCTCATTACCAGCACCAGCACGATGAACACCAGCGCGAAGATCATCGAGGAGATCGAATAGATCGGGTTGCCCTTGGTAGAAATCGTGAAAGCTGCAAGCTGGCTGCAATAGAACAAGGCACGGGCGAAGGGGCTGGTGATGTAGCGGGTGCGCAGGTAGAGCCAGGAACACAGCATCCCGAACAAGAACGACCCCGCCAGCAGCCCGATCCAGCCCCCATCTACATAGAAATGCCCAAAGACCGTCGTGGTGGTCGGCACGATGTACTGCGAGATGACGCTGCGCCCGTGAATAGTGGCGGAGACCATCTGGCTGGTGTTATATGGGTAATCCTCTGCCGACACCAGGTTTACCAACCCCATCACATGCTGAAAGTCCAGCCCTGTGTAGCTGCCATAGCCGTAGCCGTATAGCCGGATGAAGTCGTGTACCATCACATCGAATGGACGACCAGAGACGTAGAACACCCGGTCGGCCAGGTAGCCTAGCATGTCTGTTGTGCCGCGTTCAGACAGCAGGTTATACCCCAGGGCCATCACCCCCAGGATGGACACCGTTCCGTAAACAAAAATCTTGCGTATCGAGATATGCTCCAGCGGGTTCCAGCGTGGAGAATAGGCAGCCGTGATGATGATTGCCTGAATCACTACGAGCACAGCACTCTTGTGCCCATTGAGCACAAAGGCGATTCCGGACAATACATACACCATCCAGCGTAGTTGTCGCAGGCGTGGGTGTGCATTGGCAACCAACTGGAAATAGGCATTGATAAGGAAGATGAGGAACAGGGGGCCAAAGCGGAAAATCCGCCCCGGAATCCCGTAAAACCCGGAGCGGACTAGTTCGAAGGCTTCCTGCTTCACGTTCCGGGCAAACAGAGGGATGCCCCCGGCCCAGTAGTGATACACGATGATCAGGAAGATCAGCAGGGAGAACAGGCTCAGCTTGTAGAAGTCGCGGCGGACGTGGAGACTTTGGAAGATAGGGTCAGCTTTCGGGTTCCGGACGTACAGGGAGAGGAACCGGTGTACCTGTAACCCCAGGAGCCAGGCAAATATGCCCCCCAGCATCAGCAGCAAGGCTCCGTATTCGCCCCGGATGGACCCAGCCGTGTGCACCCCGATGGTCTGGAAAGACCAGTACACCATGATCAGGTGGAGAAACGAGAGGCGGTACTGCTTGGGCTGAAACAGAACCCACAGCCCCACCACCGCGAGGGCACTCAGGAGGTATCCCAGGATTTCCATGATGTCGTTCAGCCTCCCGTACGCGGGAATGTTTCATCGACCGGTTCGCCAACGGCCAGCAATGCCTCGGCGCGTTCAAGGGGCATCACACAAACGTTGTTGATCTGTTCAATATTGGGCACCTTCAGTTCCTGCACACTCTCACCGGTCTGAATGTCGAAAATCTGGATGATGTTGTCGGTCTGCTGGGCACCCTGGATCACCCCCAGATACCGTTTTCGGGTGGCCGAGATCCCGCCATAGAACCATCGGCCGTTCTGCGATACCTGGCCGCCTCGCCCCCATCCCCGGGTGGGCATCCGGGAGCGTATCCGCCAGGCTGCATCATAGACATTGAGCATGTTGGCACCGCTGTCGAAGAGCCAGTAGTGAGGGCCGACCCGCCGGACCGTATGGGGGGCTTTCAGGTTGAGGGGGATGACCGTCCCGGTTGTCAGGTTCAGCACGCCGCCGTTGCCATGTGTCTTGATCAGCTTCTCGGCCACCTTGTGGATGAGCTGCCAGCCGTTCACATGATGCACCAGGGCGTAGAGGTGGCCTTCGTGGCCCTCGAACACCTGGTTGCAATGAAACCGGTCGACCCACTGGGCCTCCTCTTTCCGAACATAGTCTGGAAGCCCCTCTTGTTGTACACTGGCCCGCCAGTCTTTCAGGTCGATGACCTGTTGAACGGTCCGGGTTGCCAGGTCGAATCCGAGGGCCTGGTCCAATCCGGTATTTGCCAGCCAGAGTACCCCATTGATGACGGTCAGTTCATGTACGTCCCGGAGGTTCGAAATCTCCCGATGGGTCATTTCTCCGTCCGGGATCCGCATTTCCCACAGGTCATCTCCCGTCGTGAGGTAGCCGGTGTGGGCATCCACCCACGCGAGGGCGCTGACCCCCAGTGCTCCCCAGGCATCGAGGAAACGCACAGGATAGATACCCGATGCTGTGATCACCTGCACCGGATGCAGCGCGCTCCGGTCGAGGGTGCGGTCCTGGGGCTTGGCATTGAGCGAACCTAGCACCACCAGGGCTTCGTCGGGGTTGATGCAGGAGCCTTTATTCATAAGACGGCCAAGGGATAGGCTGCTGGATCAGGTGCTTCAGCCGTGCCACATCCGGGCGGAAAAAGTCGACCAGGGTTTGCTGAAGCGGCGCAGGCAGCGGCACGGATTCGTCCGAGGATGGAACGGTGTTCCACTGCTGAAACCAGTAGGTGAGCGGGCGGCGGTAGCGTCCTGGCACCCGATGCCACAGGTTGTGTACGGTCTCCTGCCGGAAGAACCGTCGCAGGCCGGGCCAGCGTTGCCGTAGTCCCCCCTGATGATAACGCTGGCCGAGGTTGGATGGAATACAGGTGTCGTCGATTTCCAGAAAACGACATACTTCGTGAAACACCCGGAGTGGGTGACGTGCCAGGTCTTCCATGAAGCAGACATGGAGCTGCTGCTGCGGGAAAACGGCCCGATAGGCTTCCAGGATGCGCCCGTACTCCCCCCAGACCAGCACGCAGGCTGGCTCGGAAGAGGCTCCAGCGGGCAAGGTACGGGCGTGGGCAAGGTGGGTCGGGTCGAGATGGGCTTGCACCGCCACTTCAAACGGACGGGTTTCAATCCCGCGTCGTACCAGCATTCGGTAGTGCGAGACAGCCCGACTAACCGGGTCCCGGAGAATGGCAATCAGCCGGGCATCGGGCAAGGTGGCATGCAGGCGGGTCGGTACACGAGGGTCACACATGTACTGGGGGGTCGCTTTCCCCCACATCCGGTCTGGCGGTGCAGCTCCGAAATATTCCTCGATGAACCATTCCCATCCTTTCGTCTCGTATTCCGGCCGCGAGAAGAAGGGCGCTTCCTTCTCAGGCAACATATACAGTTGTGGATGCTCGGCCAGGTATTTGAACAGGGTCGTGGTGCCTGCCTTTTGTGCCCCGATGATGACCACATCAAGACCGCGTACCCTCTGAACAGCAGGAACAGGTTGCATGGGGCGTACTTCAGGCGGACATTGCAATGGGGATACCGAGGTGGCGTGCCCGCTCCAGGGCCTGTGTGTACAAGGCACGATCCTGCTGGTTCAGGGCATCGATGCGCGCCCAGGTTTCTGGGTCCAGGGCATACCGGTCATGGACGGGTTTCTCGCTAGCGTGCGTGATGGCCTTGTGTGCCACTGCCTCCAGCCCCAGTTGCGCATAGAAGTGCGGGATCATGGCTTCGAAGTGCTCCTGCACCCCGACGAACCAGAAGTCCTGGAGGGGAACCCCGTTGAGATACCGGGATTGCAGGTTTCGCATAACATCGATCTCGGCGAACTGGACCAGGTCCAGGTTTTCGCGGAGCAGACGACGGCTGATGGAATGGGACGTGTTGCGGTTCCGCTTCCAGTGTCGGTAATGCGAGACCACACGTTCTACCGGGTCGCGCAGCCAGGTGACCAGCCGGGCATCGGGGAAACGGGTGCGGTATTTGTCAGCCCGGAAGTGGCCGTGGATACAGCGGTCGGTTTCCCGCAACCGAGAACGCCCCAGCTTGTAGGCACGCAAGGTCCGTTGCATCCGCATGACGAGGGTCGGGGGAGCGGTGTCGATGAAGCTATACTGATCCGTAAAGTCGAAACAGATGTCGGGGGCATACAGCCCGATCAGGTGTTCCCTGAACGTTCCGCCCGCTGTTTTGGGCAGGTGTACCGAAATCAGCACAGGGTCCGCAGCCATCCTGTCTCCTCAGTTTCTCACGTCCTGCATCCGCGCCAGGCCCGGCACAGGCAGGACCAGCAGCTTGAACCGCCTGTATACCCAGTAGCTGGCCTGCACGTTCTGGGTGACCAGGCAGATGGCCGATGCCAGTGCTGCACCCAGCACCCCGTACCGGGGCACCAGCACGACGTTCAGCACGACGTTCAGCACAGCCGTTACCGTGATGATGTCGCGGACCGAGCGTTCATGCCCGGTCATCATCAGCAGCTTGGTGACCGATCCTGTCGCCACATTGATGAACTGTCCAATGACGAGCACCAGCAACACCCATCTCCCGCCAGAAAACTCGGGACCAAACAGCCCCATGATCCAGCCAGGTGCCACCAGGCAAGGCAGCAGTAAGGGCAAAGCGGCCAGGATCATCATGCGCGTTGAATGGTGCAGGGTAGCCGCGAGGCCCTTGTAGTCCTCCTGTTCATACAAGGCCGCAAACTTGGGTGCAGCGATGCTGTTGGTGGCAAACAGCACGAACGTGGGCAGCAGGGCGATGCGGTAGGCCACGTTGAACAGCCCCACGTCGGCGCTGGTGGCCCAGATACCGAGGGCAAAGGTTCCTACCCAGTTCATCAGCAGGTGCAAGGCTGCTACCCAGAACAGGGGCAGGCTCGTTTGCAGCAACTGGCGTGTGTCGAAGTAGCCGGCTATGCCGCGGAGCTGGGGGGTGGCCTGGTGCCATAAGACCAGGCCCAGCGCCGCCATGACGGCGGTGGCTCCCGCGTACACCCCCACCACCGCCCCCACGCTGGCCTCCCGCCCTAGCAAAACCACCCCCAGACACGCCAGCCCGAACAACCCAGCTCCCTGGCTCTGCTGGACGAACGACCCGGCAAGCATCCGTTTCAGCCCCTTGAGCGATTCGCCGTAGAGCACCATCAGGGTAGAGGGGACCACCGAGAGGGCCATCAGCTGCGTCGGGCGCGTCAGGAGCGGGTCCTGGAACACGACCTCGGCCAGCACTGGGGCCAACAGCAGCATGAGGATGGTCGCCAGAGTGCCCGCTCCCAGGGCTATCATCACCCCTTTGCGGTGTACACCCTTCACCCGCCCCCAGTCTGCCTGTGCCGCCCCGGCAGCCACAAACCGCAGCAGGGTGTTCTCCATCCCCATCCGCCCGCACACCGAGGCGATGGTGCCTACGGTCAGGGCCAGAAAAAACAACCCTGTACCTTCTGCGCCGAGCGTGCGGGCCAGCAGCCAGTTGAACAGAAAGGCCAGCGCCGCCCCGGAGACCTTCATGACGAAGGCCAGCGAGGCCCCACGTACCAGCTCCCGGAAATGACGGTCCCGCCGTCCGAATATTTTCTGAATCAGCCCTTTCATGGAGGGAATCAACCGCGCTGCACGTACCAGCGGTGCTCGTGTTGCCGGAACGCGTGCTTCTCCTTCACCCGTTGCCACCAGCCCTCCTGTTCCAAATACCAAGCGACGGTCTGGGCCATGCCGTCGGCAAAGGACCAGCGGGGTGCCCAGCCCAGGGCCTCGGCTTTGGAAGGATCGACGGCATACCGATAATCGTGGCCCGGACGGTCGGGGACGAAGGTGATGAGGTCGTGGGGCTTGTCGAGCAGGTCCAGGATGGTGCGGGCCACCACCGTGCCCGGCACTTCGAGCCGCCGGCCCAGGTTGTAGGCTTCCCCGGCAACTCCACGATGCAACACCGTGTCGATCCCGGCGGCATGGTCGTGGGCATGCATGTAGTCACGCACAGCGCTGCCGTCGCCATAGAGGGGCAAAGGCTTACCCTCCAGGGCATTGGTGATGAACAGTGGAATGATCTTTTCCGGGTATTGATACGGCCCGTAGGTGTTCGACCCCCGTGTGACCACCACATCCAGCCCGAAGCTGATGCCGTAGCTGAACACCAGGTGTTCGGCAGCGGCCTTGCTGGCGGCATACGGGCTGCGCGGGCGGAATGGGTCGGTCTCCCGCGAATGGGTATCGGTGCCCGACAGGTCTCCGTACACCTCGTCGGTTGAGACGTGGAGGAAGCGTTTCACGCCATTCCGCAAGGCCGCATCCAGCAGGACAAGTGTGCCTTCCACATTCGTCTGTACAAACGGACGGGCATCGAGGAGGCTGCGGTCGACATGGCTTTCTGCGGCGAAGTTCAGCACGGCCTCCACCCCTTCCATCGCCGTCTGTACGGCGTCCGGGTCTGCAATGTCGCCCTGGACGAAGGTGATGCGGTCCAGCACCGGCTCCAGGTTCTCCAGATTGCCCGCGTAGGTCAGCTTGTCCAGCACCACCAGTTCCCACGAAGGGTGCTGCTGCAGGGCATACTGGACGTAGTTGGACCCGATAAACCCGGCCCCTCCCGTCACCAGCACGTTGGTATACTCAGCCACGATCCTCCTCCCAGCGTTCGGTTCCAAAAAAATCCCACGGCAGACGGCCCTCGTTGGGGTCGTGCAGGTCGAACTGGCTGTTCATGGCATAAAGCAAGATGGCCCCGTCGCTGCCTGCCTTGTAGCCGTGGGCTACCCCGGACGGGATGTACAGCAGGGCGGGCTGTTCCCCATCAAGCACATAGCTCCGCTCCCTCCCCTGCGTCGGCGACCCTTCGCGCAGATCGACGAGCCAGACCAGCATCCGGCCCTGTATTACACACCAGAGTTCATCCTGTACCCGCTTCGGATGCAGGTGAAATGCATTGATCCGGTGGGGCACCGCAACGGCAACCGACACCTGGCGGACCTCGAAATCGATGGAAAGCCCTTCAACCTTTCCGTCGGTCACACGCAGGTGTTCCATGAACGCACCCTCCAGTGCCCGGTGCTTCTTCAGCGGCGTGTAGACCACTCCGGCGATGGGGGAGGCAGGGGCATACTCCTGGAACGTGACCTGCGCGGCGATGGAAGCGGACAACAACATAGGCTACAACAGCGGATGACAAGACAAGATTAAGGCACAGCAGGGGGCAATACAGCCCCGAAACGTTGATTTTGTGTGACAAATGCCCACTCAGGAGACGTGCCACAGGGCCTTTAACGCCTGCCAGCGGGAAATGTCCATCGAAATATCATCCGGCAGCCGCACGGGCGCAGTAGTCTTGGTGCCGGGTTGGACGTCCGGCTTGCGCCGTCGGGCCAGTTCGTAGACGGACTTCCGCTCGGTGGCGATGTGAAGGGTCTGGTACGGGATGTCGGCGCAGTGTCGAATGGCAAGGGCCAGCTCCGGTGCGATCACATCGACGTAATCCTGGCTGGTGAAGACATCGGTGAAGGCAGTGGGATAGGGCCAGGCGCGGGGACGAAAGCTGGTGCGGATCACCAGATGCTGGGGCACGAGGCGGACCAGTTCTTCGGCGACGAGCTTCGAGAGGGCGTAGTAGTTCAGCACCGGGCCGACCGGGTCGTCCTCGCGGTAGCCGCCGTGGGTGCCTGCAAACACGTAGTCGGTGGAGACGTGGAGCATAAACAGCCCTCGTTCCTGCGCTGCCCTCACCAGGTGGCGTGTGCCCCCAACGTTGGTCTGCCAGCAGGTAGTCCGGTCCTGCTCGGCCCGCGCCACGTCTGTATAGGCCGCTGCGTGGAGGAGTACAGAAGGCTGGTACCGGTCCAGGGCGGCGACCACCGTATCCGGACGGGTGATGTCCAGTTCCGTGCGGGGGGGAACGATCAGGTCGGGCAGCAACGCGCGCAGTTCGGTGCCCAGCCGTCCGGAGCCACCCGTGAGCAACATCCGGCTCATAGCTTCACCTGGCTGCGGTCGCCGAGGACGAGTTGCAGGGTATGCCGCCGCACGTCGGCCTGCTTGCCCTCGGCCATGCCCCCCTGCCCGATCACGCTGGCATCGAGGCGGTAAGGCAGGTCGCGGATTTCCACTTCACCCATGAGGATCGAGTATTCGACCTCACTGCGATAGACCCGGGTGTTTGGTCCGATGGCCGTATAGGGGCCGATGTAGCTGTCTTCGATGTGGGCACCGGCGGCGATATGTACTGGCCCGCGTACCATCGACCGGACGACCTGTGCCCCGGCCTCCATCACTACCTCCCCCACAATCTCGGCTTCGGTGAGCGTGCCGTCGATCTTGCGTTGTAGCTGCGAGAGCACCAGCCGGTTGGCGTCCAGCAGGTCTTCGGGCTTGCCGGTGTCTTTCCACCAGCCCCGCACCTGGTGGGCCGTCACGCGGTAGCCCTGTTCGAGCAGTCCCTGGATGGCATCGGTGATCTCATACTCGCCCCGCCACGATGGCTGCAACCCGGCGATGATGGCATGGATGGATGGGTTGAACAGGTAGACCCCTACCAGGGCCAGATTGGAAGGCGGGTCCTTCGGCTTCTCGACCAGACGCACCACCCGCCCGGCCTCATCCAGCACCGCCACGCCAAAATGGGACGGGTTTTCGACCGGGGTGAGCAGCACGATGCTGTCGGCCAGCCCCTGCTGGTATTCGTGGACGAGGTGCGCGATGCCACCAGAGAGCAGATTGTCGCCCAGGTACATGACGAACGGGTCGTCGGCCAGGTAGGGCTGGGCCGTCCGGACGGCGTGGGCCAATCCTTGCGGGACCTCCTGCGGGATGAAGGTGAACGTAGCCCCCCAGGTGTTGTGCGTCAGCAGGGCCTGCTTCACCTCCTCGCCCGTCTCCGGGCTGATAACCACCCCGATGTCCGTCACACCAGCGGCCACGAGGTCTTCCACCACATAGAACAGGTTCGGCTTGTTGGCAATCGGGATGAGCTGCTTGGCACGGGTGAAGGTGAGCGGACGCAGGCGCGTGCCTTTCCCGCCAGAGAGGATAAGTCCTTTCATGTCATCGTCGAAGAATAGGTCGGGGCATCCATCAATGCGCAACCACCACTGGGCGGGTTATGTGCCCGGTACGGCCTTCGATCCGGAGCAGGTAGGTGCCCGCCGGCCAGCCCGACGTATCCAGGCGGAGTGTGCGCTGTTCGCTGTAGCCCATGCGTTCGGTGTAGAACGCCCGGCGGCGCCCGAGGGCGTCATAGACCGACACCACCAGGCGCTGGGCCTGAAGCACCCTCAGGTCGATCTTGAGTTCCTGGTGGGCCGGATTGGGAAAGGCTTCAACGAGCAGGTTGTCGGGCAGCGGTACAGGCAGGTTGACGGCTTCTGTGTCGATGGCCTCATCCTCGGCCAGTAGGCATACTGCCCCGGCGCAGGAAAAGAGTTGTTGCACATCCTCGGCCAGCCGAGAGCGAAGGGTAGGGGTAAGCTGGTCGTAGAGATTATCCAGTTCGTAAGGGTCGTTGCGCAAGTCGTAAAACTCGCGGGCCTCGTCACTCCATTCTATATATTTATAGTCTTGACCGCGTATCCCTTTGTACCAGAGGGAGCCGTCTTCGAGCCAGTACGCGAGATTCACGCGGTTACGCCATTGCGGTTGCTTGTGTTGAAGCAAGGGTACAAACGAACGTCCGTCCACAAAGTCCGGAGGCAGTGCAGCTCCCGCCAGCTCCAGCAAGGTGGGGGCCAGGTCGATGTTGGCACAGAGCCGTTCTTCCACATGGTCGGCCGTGATGTCTGGCCCCCGCACCACCAGCGGGACGCGGGCACTCTCTTCATAGGGTACCGACTTTTGGAGCGTCAGCCGGTGCTCACCCAGCATAAAGCCATTGTCGGAAGTGAAGAAGAAATAGGTGTTCTCCAAAGCCCCGGCGGCTTCCAGTGCGGCCACAAGGTCGCCGATCAGGTCATCGACGGACTGAAGGGCTTCGAGGCGTTTCTGGTAGAACAGGTCGACCTGTTGCTGGGTAGCCGAAGACAAGAGGCCATGTCGCCGGACGGTAGGGGGTTTGGCACTTACATCCTGCTCGTTGAATGATGGCAAGCGGGGTGCCTGATAGCCCGAAAACATGCCTTGGTGACGAGGAGCCGGAGCGGGCGGGGTCTGTTGTCCATTGACCAGGTCACCCGAATGGGGGGTGATGGGAGCAACGTAGAGAAACAGGGGTTGGCTCCCGGCATATTGTTCCACCAGCTTCCGCGCCATACGGGCCTCAATGTCGGTCAGATACTGGTCGGAGGGATACGAGACAATACGCCCGTTCTCGTTGAATTGCGGACCAAAGTACGGGGCACCGCCTAGCTGTGCCCACCATTCTGTCCATCCCGGGGGGATATAGTTTGACAGCACTTCTGGGGCATGGGGATAGCCGTTCATGTACTTGCCTACCAGCCCCGTCCGGTTCGCTAGCCCCGAAGGGAAGCGGGCCGTGGCCGAGTTGAGCAGCAGGTGTGGACTCCAGACGTAGCCGGCGGCCACCACGAACGTCTTGGCGCGGAACTCC
>CAZLRO010000078.1:0-13741 GCA_964561865.1 uncultured Rhodothermaceae bacterium
ATCCCCCCCGGCACCGGCGCTCGAACGGCCCTATGCCTACGTGGTAGCCTGGCGCAGCTTCGCCGAGGCCCGTTTTCTGGCCGCGTTGTTGCAAGCCGGGATCAAGCCCCGCGTCGCCACCAAGCCGTTCACCATCGACGGGCACGCCTACGCGCCCGGGACGCTCGTGCTCACCCGCCGCGGCCACGAGGCCCTCGGCGACCGGTTCGACACCCTCATCCGCACCACCGCCGCCCGGATGCGGCAGTCCCTGCACGCCGTCGCCTCCGGCCTGGTGACCGAGGGAGCCGACTTCGGATCGTCCGACGTGTCGTTCCTGGCCCGCCCCAGCGTGGCGCTGCTGGCTGGGAATGGCATCTCGGCCAATGCCGTCGGTGAGGTCTGGCATTTCTTCGACCAGCAACTGGGCTACCCCGTCACCCTGCTGGACGCCGACGGTCTGGGCGACGTTGACCTGGACGACTACGACGTGCTGATCCTGCCTGGAGGCTCCTACGGGCGCATCCTGGCGGAGGACCGCCTGGCCGAGGTGAAGGCCTGGGTGGAAGCAGGTGGGCGGCTGATCGCGCTCTCAGGGGCGGCCACGTTCCTCGCCGACAAGGAGGGGTTTCACCTGAAACGCGCCGACACTCCCACCGACTCGACCGCGGTCGAACATCCCTACCGCGACCAGGAACGGGAGGCCCTCTCCTCCGACACGCCGGGGGCCATCTATGCCGTGCAGCTCGACCCCTCCCATCCCCTCGCCTATGGCTACGGCGATACCAGCTACACCCTCCGCCTCAGCACCCAGACGTTCGAGCCGTTCGACCGCGACAAAGGCTGGAACGTGGGAATGCTCCGGCAACACGTCAGCGGCTTCGTCGGCTACAAGGCCAAACCCCGCCTGCCCGACACCCTCGTCTTCGGCGTGCAGGACATGGGGAACGGGACGGTCGTCTATCTGGCCGACAACCCGCTGTTCCGTGGCTTCTGGCACGAGGGCCTGCTGCTCTTCAGCAACGCCGTGTTTATGACGGGACGTTAGACCAGCGGGTGATGAGCAGGTAGCAGGCCACCACCACATTCAGCACCAGCAGCCCCAGCAGGATGGCCTGCTCGGCCATGGTGAAGTGACGGCGCGGCTCGTGGGCACGCCGCATCTGCTTGCTGCGGACAAACCCGCTGTGGTCGTTGAGGAACAGCACCCAGGTGATGAGCAGGCACGCCCCCCCACCCGCCGCCAGCCAGTACGGCTCCGGCAGGAACATCAACCCGATGCTGACCACTGCCAGCGCGCCGATGAGGTAGAAGACGACGTGGGCGGGCAACCCCCGCTTCCGGCTCCGGTGCCGCCGTTTCTTGCGCTTGCGCTGGCTATTCCCGGTGCTGGCGGCTTCTTCTACCTCCGGGACAGCAGGGGAGACTTCAGGTTCCGACATGGCGTAACAGTACAAATCAGGGGCTGGTCATGTTCAAAATATACAGCGGACATCCCCGTATTGTGGCCCCTTGCATATGCTAATGGTGAAGAATGCACGGGCTCAGGAAGGCGGAATCCCGATACGGGCGATGGCGTCCGATTCGTAGACCTGCACCCCGCCGGGCTGGGCCTTTGCCACGTTAACCAGGGCCTTTGCGACAGTAGCCCCGGCGATGGCGCGGTACTTGCGCAGCGGCCCGTGCAGCAGAAAGGAGCAGGCGTTCAGCACCACCTCGGCCATCTGCTCCCCCTTCCGGGCTTCCCGCCGGTTACCCGTCAGCAGGGAGGGGCGGAAGAGGTACACTCCGCGAAACGGCAGCGCCCGCACCGCCGCCTCGGCCTCGGCCTTGACGCGGTTGTAAAAGATCGGCGAACGGGCGTTGGCCCCCAACGCCGAGACCATCAGCCACTGGGCCGACCCGTTGGCATGTGCCCGCCGGGCGATCTCCACCGGATACAGGTAGTCCACTTTCCGAAACGCCTCCTGCGATCCCGCCTGCCCGATGGTCGTTCCCAGGCAACAGAACACGTCGTCGCCCCGGATCACTCCGGCCACCGCGTCCAGCCGGTCGAAGTCGATCACGTGGTGCGTCAGCTTCGGATGGGTGTGTGCCAGCGGTCGCCGCCCCAGCGTGACGATGCTTGTGTAGGCATCATCCGCCAGCAACGCCGCGAGCACATGGCCGCCCACGAGTCCGGTGGCGCCGAGCAGTAGGGCTGTGTGGGGCATGAAGGGAGGGAGATGGGAGATGGCCGCGTGGTGGCAACGATCAAAATTATAGTCAAATTGACGATATTATAGTCAAATTGACTATAAATCACTCCTCCAGCACATGCACGCGCAGGTGCGAGGCGCTGGTGGCCGAGCGGTAGAGGCGGTGCATGGCTTTCTGGAAGTTCGACGCCTGCGCCTGGTAGATATTAGGCACCCACGTCTGCGGGTTGCGGTCCACGAGCGGGAACCATGTGCTCTGCACCTGCACCATGATCCGGTGCCCCTTGCGGAAGGTGTGCAGCACATCCGGCACGTAGAACCGCACGGGCGTGACGACGTTGGGCGTCAGTGGGGCGGGTGTCTCGAAGCTGTTGCGGAACCGCGCCCGCATCACCTCGCCCCGGACGAGCTGCTGGTAGCCCCCCAGGAATACCTCCTGTGGGTTGGGATCGGGGTCGGGCGTGTCGTTCGGGTACACGTCGATGAGCTTGACGATGAAGTCCGCATCCTGGCTGGTAGTAGAGACGAACAGTTCGGCGTGGATCGGCCCGGCCAGCGTCACGTCTTCGGTGAGGGGTTCACTTTCGTAGACGAGCACATCGGGACGTGTAGCAGCGAAGCGCTGGTCGGCGCTCATGTACGTTACGGGGCGGTTGGGACGCACCTCGCCCAGATACGGCACCGGCTTGTTGGGGTCGCTCAGGTACTCGTCGAACGCGGTGGCGGTGTTCGTTTCCGTCGGTGGGCTGAAGGAGAGGCGTCCGGTCGGGTGGAAATACAGGGCGCGTTCCTGCGACGCCGGGGGCGGCCAGGCGTCGAACCGCTGCCAGTCGTTGGCCCCGGTGCGGAAAGCCAGCACCTCCGGCAGGTCGGGTTGCGGGCCGTCCTTGAGGTGGTGGTTGAAGAAGGCCAGTTCGACGTGCTCCCGGTACCAGAACGTCGTGTTCGACCCGAAGGTGACATCGCCCAGCCGGTCGCCGTTGGTGCGTGCCCAGCCGCCGTGGATCCACGGCCCCATCACCAGCCGGTTGTCGAGGCCGGGGTTCTGCCGTTCGATGGCGGCATAGGTCTGGAGCGGCCCGTAGAGGTCTTCGGCATCAAACCATCCGCCGACGGTGAGCACGGCGGCGCGGATGTTCTTCAGGTGCGGCAGGATATTGCGCCGCTGCCAGAAGGCGTCGTAGTTCGGGTGCACCATCATCGAATCCCAGAAGGCCAGGTCATTCCGGAAATACAGCGCATTGGCATTCGAAAGCGGCCCCATCCGCAGGAAGAAGTCGTACTGGTCTGGCGTCCCCTTGTCGATCCGGGGATGGCCCTCGGTGGTGGGGCGTGGGCGAGGCCGGGCGAACGACGACATGAAGTCGAAGGCGTCGATGAGGAAGAACGCGCCGTTGTGGTGGAAGTCGTCGCCGACGAACCAGTCCGCGATGGGTGCCTGGGGTGAGGCGGCCTTGATGGCCGGGTGGCTGTCGATGATGGAGGCGGAGGCGTAGAAGCCCGGATAGGAGATGCCCCAGATGCCCACGCGCCCGTTGTTGGGATGGACGTTCGCCAGCAGCCATTCCACCGTGTCGTACAGGTCGGTGCTCTCGTCCACGTCCTGCGGCCCGCGTTTTTCGTCGATGTGGGGCGTCATGTTGTTGAAAGTGCCCTCGCTGAGGTAGCGCCCGCGCACGTCCTGGTAGACGAAGATGTAACCTTCGGCGGCGAACTGCGGCCAGGGGCCGAGGGAGGAGCGCATTGTATCCGGGCCGTAGGGGCGCACCGCGTAGGGCGTCCGGTTGACGAGGAACGGGTATTGGTGCGTGGTGTCCTTCGGCACGTAGACTGCGGTGAAGAGCCGTACCCCGTCCCGCATGGGGATCTGCACTTCGAGCTTGCGGTAGTGGACCTTCACGTCGAAGTCGGAAGGTTGGGCGGCGGCGGACAGGACCAGGCCTGTCAGCAGCAGGGGCAGCAGGGAACGGCGGAGCATGGCAGGCATCATTCGTTGGAAAGGGGTTACAGAATCCGATATTGCACGCCGAACTTGGGTGTGACGTAGAGCCGGGGGTGGCCGGGGGTGAACTGCATCACCGAGGGGAACTGAAACGCCACGCCTGCGCGGTTGTACAGGAATTCGACCTCGGTGGAGAGGGAGAGCCGGTTCGTAAGGGCATACTGCACCCAGTGCTTGCTGAACACCGACCATTCCTCGGAGGGGAAGCCGTCGGCATTGTTGCGCCAGGACTCCAGGAACCCGTTCACCATCATCCGTTGCGAGACGGGTTTGAGGTACACCATGCTGGCAATGGGCGACTGCCGCGCCACGTCGTAGTGCGCCGACACGAGTACGGTGGCATGGGGCTGGGCATACACCGCCGAGACGAGGCCCGGCAGCAACAGCAGGATCATGCGACGAAAGAACATGTGCTTCAACAGAAGGTGGGGGAAAACAACCTTCCGGAAGGTACATCAATCGGCTTCACGGGAAAACAGCCGCCTGCTGGATAAAACCATGTTCCATTACGCAACCGGGATGGAAGCCACTGAAGCCGTCGGCATCAATACACGTTGACCGGCTCACTTCACCAGCAGCATCGTCCGGGTCTGGGTGGTAGTGCCCGCCTGGAGGCGGTAGAGGTAGAGGCCACTGGGCAGGTGTCCGCCCTCGAAGTCCACGGTGTGCGTGCCAGCGGCCTGTAGCCCTTCGGCCAGCGTGGCGACGCGGCGGCCCAGCACGTCGAACACCTCCAGGCGCACCGACGCAGCCTGCGGCAGGTCGTAGCGGATGGTTGTGGCGGGGTTGAACGGGTTGGGGTAGTTCGGGTGCAGGGTGACGGCCTGCGGCAGGTCGGCAGCGGCTTCGGCGGCGGTGTAGACGGCCCCGAAAGGCAGGCGCGGCAGGGCGGGCAGCGTGAAGTCCGGGTCGGGATGGGTGAGATAGAGTACGGTTTCGAAGGCGGGCACCGTCACGCTGAAGGCCCCGCTGGCAGTGAACGTCGTGTCGGCGAACAGGTCGGTGTAGGGGATGGGGTCGGTCGTGCTCATCTGCACGAACGCCGACGGGTTGACCGTCACCGTCTGCGGCGTAGCGGCGAAGTTGACGAGGACGACGGCGTTCTCGTCCAGCCAGGGGCGCACGTAGCTGTAGACGTTGCCGGTGGTGAGCAGGGGCTGGAGGGTTTGGGTGCCGAAAGCCGGGAACTGTGCCCGGGCGTGGGCCAGCCGCTGGTAGGTCTCGGCGAAGCGCCCGTTGCGCTCGGTCTGCCACGAGACGGCCACGCGGCGGTCGTCGCCGCTGACGTTGCCGAAGTTGACCTCCTGGCCCTGGTAGACCATCGGCACGCCGGGGATGGTAAGCAGCATCCCGGTCAGGGGCAGGACGCGCTCCGGCACGGTAGCCTGGAGCTTGGCGATGCGGGTCTCGTCGTGGTTTTCGAGGAAGCGGAAGTAGCGGGCATTCGGCCCCGGCCAGAAGTTGCCGTTGAGCACCCAGTTGTTATAGTTGCTGAGGCTGCCGTAGGTGCCCCGGATGCCGTTGAAGTAGAAGTTCCAGTCGTAGGCCGCATCGAGGCCACCCACCACCTTGTTGCCGAAGTCGTCGTCGGTGTAGTAGACCTCGGTGTTGAAGCCGGTGCCCTGGATTTCGCCGAGGAGCCAGGCGTCGGGCTTGAGGCGTTTCATCAGGTCGCGGATGGGTCGTCCGAAGCGCTCCGGTCCGTAGCGCCGCCATGGACCCCAGTACACGTCGAAACGCCAGCCGTCGATGTCGAACCGCTGCACCCAGAAGGCGAGCACGTCGAGGAAGGCGGCCTGGAGGTCGTCGTCGTCCCAGTCGAGGTTGGCGAGGTCGCCGAAGCCGTCGTACTTGCGGTAGAGGTTGGTGCCGCCCTCGCTGTGCCAGATCTCCGGCAGGTTCGGCCCCTGGCCGTCGAGGCCGCGGTCGTGGTTGCTGGGGGTGGTCTGGAGGAACGGCGAGAACGCCCCGCCCGCCCGCAGGCTCTCGGTCCACGGATGGACGGGCGAGACGTGGTTCGGGGTGATGTCGAGGATCACCTTCATCCCCAGCGTGTGCGCCCGGTCGACGAGTGCCTTGAAGTCGTCGTTGGTGCCGAGTTTGGGATCGACGTGGAAGAAATCGACGATGTTGTAGCCCGCCGAGGTCTGGTCCATGAACTGGTCGTCGTAGATGGGCATGAACCAGAGGGTGTTGAAGCCCATGTCGGCCAGGTAGTCCAGTTCGTCGGTGATTTCCTGGAAGCGTTTGCCCGGACTGGTGGTGGTGCCACTGGCCGTGGGGCCGAAGCTGAGGGGGAAGATTTCGTAGACGACGGCCTGCTTGGTCCACGCAGCGTTCTCTTCGTAGGCCATCTCGCGCACGCTGCCGTCGCCGGCGACGCGCACAGCCACGCGGAGGGAGTCGTAGGGGATAAGGCACGGGGTGGGCGGCCCCGTCACGGTACAGAGTTCGCTCACCACCACGTCCACGTACACCTCGCCGGGGCCGTCGGCGGTGCCGCTGGCCTGGAGGCTGCTCGCAGCGAAGCCGGTGACGGGGGTGGTGCTGCGGGCGGCATCCAGCGCCCAGGCGACGTTGAAGACGGTGCCGAGGCCCGTTTCGGCGAGATCAATCTGGAAGGCGTTGCTGCTGCCGCTCACGGCCACGTCTACGAGCCTGCGTTCGAGCGGGTGGTAACGCCGGAAGAGGGTGCGCGCCTCGGAGGTGAACACCTGCCCGTCGATGGTGGCTTCGAGGGTGATAATGTTGGGCCCCAGGTCGAGGTCTACCACGCCTTCGGCCACGCCGTTGGTCACGGCAAGGGTGCCTGCCCCCTCCCCGTTGCGGTACACGGTGGCCTCGGTGAGCGTGGGGTCGATGCTGCCGTCGAGCTTGGTCAGCAGCGCCTTGAGCGTGGTCTGGGGCTTGACGGTGGTGAAGTCCTCGCTCACCCATTCGATGGGCGCGAGCAGTTCGCCGATCTCGGCGCTGAAGGTGCGTCCGGCGGCGTCGGTGGCGTCGAGGCGGAACTGCGCCCCGGCCCGCAGGGCGCGGTCGAGTTCGTAGCGGAAGATGCCGGTGGCCGCGTCGAAGAAGTCCAGCCCGTCGGTGCGCACCACGCCGTTGAGGGTGAAGGTGAGGCCGGTGATGGCTTCGGTGCTGAACACCCCGGCGGAGACCGTCCCGATCAGCCCGTTGCCGTCCACTTCCTGCGCCAGCTGGAACAGCAGCGTGTCGGTGACGACGAGCACCGAGTTGTTGTCGGGCGGGACGGTGGTGGGGTTGTTCGGGTCGGAGAGCCAGGTGCAGGTGTTGCCCGCCACGTCGCTGTGGTACTGGATCTTGTACTGGTGGGTGTTGCCGATCCGGAGGCGGAGGGTCTTGAACCAGTAGCCGTCGAACTGCACATAGGTCATCTGGGACTCGTCGCTCGCCTGGATGCATGCGCCCGTGTTGGGCTTGTACGGCTGCCCCCACCCGTTGAAGTCGCCCGGCAAGAAGGCGTTTTCGTGGAAGAGGCTGCCGGGGATGAAGCGGAAGGTCACGTCGAGGCTGTCCTGCGCCCGGAGGGCGGGCGCAAGCAGCAGGAGCAGCAGCAGGCAGGAGATACGCATGGGGTTAGAGGTGTTGCAGGTCGAAGTCGGGCTACAGGGGATTTCGGAAGGTGACGCCGTCGAAGGTGGCCCCATCCTGGAAATCCTCGCTGAGGACGCAGGGAATCCGGTAGAGGCGGGCCACGGCCCAGATCTGGGCATCGTAGTAGGAGAACGAGTACAAACCCAGGCCACGCAGTGCTTCCAGAATAATCTCATTGGTTAGGGGAAACACGGGGTAGAGCAGGCACATCTCTTCGATCCGCTGCCGGATGAAGTCGGCCTCCAGTTTCAGGCGTCGCAAACCGGTATGGGTAAACTCGGCCAGCACCTGTGCGGAAACAGCGACTTCCCCGGGTACGTTGTCGAAAGGTGTGCCAGCAGGGCACGAGCAGCCAATCGTTTGATCGGTTCTCTGCCGTCGTAAGGGTAAACTATCAGGTTGGTATCCAAGAGGTACCGCATCACGCACGCTGCAACTTGTCTTCATCCTGCGGGGGAAACCGGCGGTTCAGGCGTTCCTCATACAGTTCTTCCCGGTTGAAGCGATAGCCTTCGGGAAAATAGTGGGTCTTGCTGGCCTGATCGGCAGCCGCCAAGAAGGAAGCCAAGGCTTCCTCGCGGGTCATCGAGTGTTTCGGCGCGGCCAGCACCTGATCAAGGGCTTCTCGAATCAAGGCCGCTTCCGACGTGTTGCGCCGTTGGGCCAGCGACTTGAGCACCCGGTCCTGTTCGGGGCGGATCAGGAACTGCTTTCGCACCATCGCTTTCATGCGTTCCATGGGGGTATCTGCATGGTTGGGGACAGCTTTCCGTACACCATCTGCACGACAAAGATCCGCCGGTAAACAGTACCGGGGCCGGCAGCGCAGGGATTGCCGCCACCGACCCCGGTTGGAAGATGCGCACGCGACAGGTTTACTTGACGAGCACCATCGAGCGGGTGAACGTCTGGCGCGGCGTTTCGAGGCGGTAGAAGTAGGTGCCGCTTGCCAGCCCCTCGCCGCTGAAGGTGACGCGGTAGGTGCCGGCCGGCTGCGTGCCCTCGAACAGCGTAGTGACGAGGCGGCCCGTCACGTCATACACCCGCACCTTCACGTCCGCCCGTCCGTCGAGGTTGTACTCGAACACCGTGTTTGGGTTGAAGGGGTTGGGGTAGTTCTGGCCGAGGCTGATCTGCGTGGGCAGCTCCCCGCCGACCTCTTCGACCGCCGTATGCGGGTTGCCCTCGAACGGCAGGCTGCCCTCGGCCTGGAAGGTCTCGGCAGGGAAGGCCCAGGTGGCAGGACGCGAGTCGTCCGGATTCTTGCCGATGAACCGGGTACGGCGGCGGCCTGACCCTGATGTACTGCCGCCTTGCTCGGTAAGAACACCACTGGCGATGCCCAGCCCATAGGCATACTGGTACTGGAGGCCGTCATACGTCGGTCCCACCACGGTCAGCGTGCCCGTGTAGATATTGTCGCCCTCCGGATCAAGCAGCTTCAACTGCGTGGAGCGGTCGTTGTTGAAGTTTGTCGTCCCCTGGGTAAAGCGCCACAACGGATCGCCAAACTGGACGAAGACCGAGTCGGTACCGGGCACGAACGGCTGGGCTGCATTGGAGAGGGCCGGGGTCATGTCTACCGTGAAGGTCACATCCACTGAGGTACCATCTGGAATGATGTTGCCATCGAAGATGTCGTTGAACCGGGCAGTCGGCAGTTCCTGATTCGACGAGGGATTTCCTTCAAAGGTAAACCGCCGGTTGGCTCCCTGTGTGGTGATAGGTTCTTCCCAGCCACTGGGAGGAGCTTCCCCAAAAGCGGTCTCGAAGTTTACGTCGTTGAAGTTGATGAAGTACTTGTACTCCTGGTCCGTGTTCGGGATGAGGGTGAGGACCACGTCACGGAAGAACTGCGTGGTGCCGGGTTCACGGTCGAGGAGGCAGTCGTCCGGGTTGTCGCAGTTCCAGCCATTGAAGCCGCCGCGCACTTCCAGGGTGTCGCCCCGTGTCCGGTCGAAGAGGCCGATGGTCTCCAGCGGCTGCGTATCCACGCCAAAGATGACCGTGGACGTAACCGGCTGCACACCGCACTCGGTAGGGCTGCTGTTGCTGAAATAGGTCCAGTGCAGCGTTGAGTCACTCTGCGGCACCTTGAAGGTGCGGTTGTCGCCGTTCTCCCAGCCATCCGGCACACCATTGATGAAGAACTTGAACGCCTGGGTCTGCCCGGTAGCACTGGTAGGATAGTAGGCCACACCGGAATAGAGCTGGTAGCCCGTGGTGCCATCCGTCGCAGATTCCCGGTTCAGCGTTACCAGGGTCGATCCCCAGTCGAGCTGGCTGGCACCGCTCATGTTGTCACCACGCAGCCCGATGCTCTGGCCGCTGTCGTTGGGGTTGTAGCCTTTGCCCTGGGCTACATCGGTACACATGTAGACGCGGTACCACACGCCCACCGTGTCCGGCTTCGAGGCAAACGGACGCCAGTCGTAGGCTTGCTGGCTGCCCGTGGCGTTGAAGAAGTGCAGGCCCAGGTCCACATCGCCCGTTCCCGCCGGGATGCTGTAGTTGCCCCCCCCGGCGTTGTCGCTCTCCCAGCCTGTATTCAGGCCCTGAGCATCCGCATTGGCCGACCAGAACTTGAACACCATCTCTTGGTCGTTGGGAATCTGGAAGGTGAGGTTCCAATAATCACCGCTACTGTTGGCAGGCTCCAGCGTCGAGGAGCTGCTCCAGTCGATGGTATTGCCATCGGGCAGGGTGCTGGGGGCCACGCCCCCGACGGCGCCCCGGATTTCAATCAGGTCGCCAGCCTTGACAGTGTCGGCGATGGAGGCGGTGTTGAGCTGAAGCGTCACGGTGCGCTGGGCATAGGACGTGCCCGCGAACACGGCCATGACGCCGAGCAGCAGCAGTCCCCGCCACAGGGTCGTAGAAGTTTGCATGATACTTCTCGGTTTGGGGTTTATGAGGTTTTGTTCAGGAGCATCGTCCGAGCAAAGATACGCCGCCTCCTGAACATCAGGGTTTCGGGTTTTCGTTTCCGGGGTTCAGGGTATTCGGGTCAAAACTGGATCGAGATGGTAAAGCGGTTCACATCCTGGAAGAACTCCTGCTGTTCGTAGGCATAATCGACGGCAAAGTGCAACGGGGCGAAGCGGTAGCGCAGGCCCGCGCCGAGGGTGAGCGAGCGGACGGCGTCGTCGAGCAGCAGTTCGCTGTAGCCGCCGCGCACCATGAACAGGTCGTTCAGGAAGCCCAGTTCTGCCCCGGCGTTCAGGTACTGCTCGCTGTTGTTGGGGTTGAGGGCCTCCACGGCCAGGGTCAGCCGGTTGCCTCCCTGCTGGAAGACCTCGCCCGCCAGCCCGATGCGCATCGTCAGCGGCATGTCGAAGGCATCCGTCTTGAGCAACGCCCGGTTGCTCTCGTTGTTGCCGCCGGTATTGGGGTCGATGTCCACGCGCACGAGCAGGTCATCGCCGTTGAGCTTCAGCTTGGTGCCGAAGTTGGTGATGGATGCGCCGAGGCGGATACCCCGGAACGGTGTGGTGAACAGCGTGCCGATGTCGAAGGCGACGCCGCTGGCGGACGAGTTCCAGATGCGCTCGTTGACGAGCTTGGCGCTGGCCCCGATGGAGAAGCGGTCGGTGAGGGCGCGTCCGTAGCCAAGGGCGATGGCATACGAAGCTGCGTTGAACGTTTCGCCGGTGCCTTCCTGCTGATCGACGGTGGTGACTTCCATGTCCGGCGTGCGGAACGCGGTGATGCCCAGGCCCACCGTGCCTCCGGCGGCGGGCAGTGCCAGGGCTGCGAAGTTGAGGTTGATGTCGGCCAGCCACTGGGCATGCTCGCCCGTGAAGCTGGCCCCGGCCACGCTGGAGAGGCCCGCCGGGTTCCAGTAGAGGGCCGTCGGGTCGTTCACCGAGGCGGTGATGGCGTTGCCCATCGCCGTGGCCCGTGCCCCGATGGGGATGCTCAGGAACTCCGCCGCCGTCGTGCCGCGCTTCGTCACGTTGCGCGTGGCGTTGTCGAAGTCCTGCGCATGGGCACCCGAAGCGGCTGCCAGCAAGAAGGCGCAGATGAGGGCAAGGCGAATCCGCATACGATTCAGAAGTTTACCGCTCCAAATACCTCTCCCGGGCAAGAAAGGCCGGGAGTGGTCGATGAGGGTTCGATTCCATCCCCGAGTGCCCCTCCTGGACAGGAGAGGTCGGAGGTGGTCGATGAGGGTTCGGTTCTATCTCCGAGTGCCCCTCCTGGACAGGAGGGGTCAGGGGTGGTCGATGAGCGGCCAGCCAGTTGCTGACGCAGCCAGTCGCGTGTTGCCTGCAAATCCCGAATGATTTGCTCGTTCCTGAGCCGAATCAGCGTAACCCCTTGTTCGTGTAGCCACCGCGTTCGATCGGCATTGCTTTCAGCTACTACCGCATCATCATGTATTGCCCCATCGACCTCGATCCCCAACTTCAGCACAGGGCAGTAGAAATCGAGCACATACGGCCCGACACTGTGTTGCCGCCGAAACTTCCAGCCCAGCCCCTGACTTTTCAGGGCATTCCATAGCATTGCTTCGGCCACAGTCTGATGGTTGCGAAGGTGGCGCCGGATCGCTTTTAGCCGGGGTTGATTGTGCAGGCAAGGCGGCAGGGTGGTACGAGACAGATCGACCACCCCAGGATCAATCTCATGAGATTGATCCTCCTCCTGTCCAGGGGGGGCGCTTTGGCCAGGGCTATTTCGGAGGTGTTGCAGCACGGCTTTTCAAGCAGGCGGCGTGCTCACTTGATGATGGCAAAGGTGCCAGTCTTCTCGCCGATGCCGGGGGCCTCGACGTGGTAGAGGTAGACGCCATAGGCCACCGTCAGGCCGTCCTCGCTTTGCAGGTCCCAGTCCATCGTGCCGTCGAGCAGGGCGTCCGGCGAGAGGCCCGCGTTCGAGCCTTCCTCCCGTCGCAGCGTCCGCACGAGCTTGCCGCTGATGGTGAAGATGCGCACGGTGGCCTGCGGGGGCAGGTGGGTGAACTTGAGCAGGCGCGGCCCACGGCCCGAACTGAACGGGTTGAGCGGCTCCATCGCGTTGGTCACCACGTAGGGGTTGGGCACCACGCGGATGTTGTCGAGCGCGGCTTTCGCGGCGGTGTTGTCCACCGACGGGCCTTTCGCAGTGAACTCGAAGGCATCGGTCGAGAGGAACGGCTTGCGTGTGACGATGTTCACCACATCGCCCTCGGAAGGGTTCTCCCGCCCCTGGAACACGAAGTTCAGTCCGATGCGCCAGGTGACCACCTTCGGCCCGTCGTCGTCGCCCACCTTTGGCTCGACCAGGATCAGCAGGTCGCTCTCGCCGATGTTTCGGTCGGTGCTCCACTCGGCGGGCGTCGTGGCGGTGGCGTTGGCCCCCGGCCCGGTCAGGTCCCAGAAGGCGTAGTCCACGGGCGTCTCGCTGCCGTCGGGGTTGACGCGGAACACCTGCACGTTGGTGGGGCGGGCGGGCACCGTCGTGCGGCGCGTCACCTGAAGCGCCACCGACTGCCCCTGGCCAGGGCCAACCACCCGCACGCGGTAGTCCGCCGGGTTGCGCAGGCCCTTGAGGAAGCCCGCCGACAGGTACGGGTCGAGCGTGATGGGGTAGACGCTGGCGTCGTTCCAGGCCGTCTCCGTGGTGTTGAGCAGGATAAGGGGTTCGGGGAAGAATTCCAGCGCGAAGCCGAGCGGCTGCCCGTCGTCGTCCAGCACGGGAAATTCTGTGCCGGGCCGGAAGGCTTCGGACTCGGAGAGCACCGTGCGGTTGTCCGTCACATCGGTGAGCGTGAAGTTTTTCGTCGTGAGCGTATCCGGTACGTTGTTGCTACCCACGATGAGCGTGTCCTGGAAGGTGATGCGGTAGCGGTGGCCGTCCTGGATGACCGTCGGGTCGAGGATGTGGTAGCCGATACGGCTGCTCGTGAGGCCTTCGGTACGCTGGAGTTCGGCAAGTTCGGCCCCCACGTAGCCCGCCACCG
>CAZLRO010000079.1:0-1826 GCA_964561865.1 uncultured Rhodothermaceae bacterium
CGAGCCGGGTTGGTGGGCGTACCGGCGGGTACACGATGCCGCCCAGTTCGAGGCCACCGGAGACGGCAGCCGCACGCTCGTCAACTGGCCGCAGAACGACTACCTTCTGGGGAACCTGGTCGAGGTGCCGGAGGACGAGCAGCAGCGCCACCTCGAAGGCGGGCGGCACCTCAGCCTTGCCCTGTTCCACTGGCTTCAGACCGAGGCCCCGCGTCCAGACGGCGGCACCGGCTGGCCCGGCCTGCGCCTGCGCGGCGACCTCACCGGCACCACGCACGGCCTGGCACTACGCCCGTACATCCGCGAATCGCGGCGCATCCGGGCCGTCTTCCCCGTGTGCGAGCAACACGTGGGCCTCGAAGCGCGGATGCAGGAGACCGGGCTGCCCCGCGACCAGGTACAGGCCGCGGCGTTCCCCGACAGCGTCGGCATCGGGTATTACCGGATCGACCTGCACCCTTCCACGGGCGGCGACAACTACCTCGACATCCCGTCATTACCGTTCGAAATCCCGCTCGGCGCACTCCTGCCCGAACGCATGGAGAACCTGTTGCCCGCCTGCAAGAACCTGGGCGTGACCCACATCACCAACGGCTGCTACCGGCTGCATCCGGTGGAATGGAACATCGGCGAGGCCGCCGGGATGCTGGCTGCCTGGTGCGGGGCACAGCGCCAGTCGCCCCGGCAGGTGCGGGAAAACGCCGCACATCTGCAAGCTTTCCAGCAACACCTCATGGCCCAGGGCTTCGAACTCCGTTGGCCCTCGCATGTCCGGGGGCCTGGATGAGGGCCCCAACCAGGTGCAACAGGCGTCTCCGTGCAAACGGGCGCGTCACAGAAAGCGGGCGCGGAGTTCGGGCGTGGGCAGGCGGCAGGCGTCGCGCCGACCGAACCAGCGGTAGCGGTGGCGGGCGATCCAGTCGTAGACCACATCCCGGAGCGGGCGCGGCACCACGAGCAACCCCGCCAGCAGCGGCCAGGCCCCGCCGAGCCGGCGCGCCACACGCAGCGCCGCCGTCGAGCGCGTGTACACCTGCCCGTCTTCTACCAGCACGAGGCTGTCGAGATAGCCTCCTGCCAACGAATAGCCTTCAAGCAGTGCCCGGCCCGCCTCCGACTGCAACGCGGCGAACCGGAAGTACGCCTGCGGGTCGTGGTCGATGATGAAGTTGACCGAGGCGTTGCACAGGTTGCACACCCCGTCGAACAAGAGCACAGCCGGTGCCGTGTGCGGGGTGGGAGGTGCCGAACGGGGTTCAGCGCGGACGGGGTTAGCAGGAGCCGTATCGGGCATGGTGGCAAGGCCGGGTTGGGGCAGGCGGCTGCCCACTTCTACGCATCCGGGCCGGTCTCGGATGCAGGCACGGGCAGGGCCTGGCACCGCCGGACGATCTCGGTGAGCAACGGGGCCTTTTCCTGGGCAGCTTTCACCCCTGTCAGGAAAATCTCCTCCTTTTCTTCAGAGAAGCTCAGGGTCTTGATATGGGTTACCTCCGGCTCGATCAGCACATCGGGCGGGTAGGCCTGGAGCCGCCAGCGCTCAATCTGCCCGACGCCGATGTCGAGGGCACGCCCGATCACCTCCAGCGCGTTGGGCAACTCCGAAGGGGTCCGCCGGATGGTCCTGGTCAGCCGCTCGGCCCAGAGGCCAATGGAGATGTTCTTCTCGTCCGCAGGCTTTTTCTTGTGGGGGAACACATGCTCGTTGAGGTCGCGGGTGTCGCGGTGGAGCCGCACGGCCAGCGTGTAGCGGGCGCCGTGGTGGACCAGCACGCTCACCGGCACGTTGTTACACAACCCCCCATCCACCAGCAGCCGCCCGTCGC
>CAZLRO010000079.1:1836-6889 GCA_964561865.1 uncultured Rhodothermaceae bacterium
CGTGCGGAACAATTGGGGCTCTTGGCCCATGAACCGCCCGTCGCGTTCGACCGGGGCAAAGATGCCCGGCATGGCACTCGATGCGAGGATGGCATCCACCAGCGACCCATCCCGGATCACCACTTCGCGCCCCGTCTGCAAGTCGGTGGCAATGACGTAGAACGGCACCGGCAGGTCAGCGAAGGTGCAGTTCTGGAGATGCGTCCGCAGGTAGTCCCGCAAGGCGTCGTTGTTGAGCAGGCCTAGCCCGTCGAAGCGAAAGGCGAACAGCGCCGACGTCCGCTGCGCCCGCATGAGGCGGGCCATCTCCTCGACCGAGTAGCCGAAGGCATAGAACGCGCCGATCATGGCCCCCACGCTGCACCCGGAGATGACATCCGGGCGGATGCCGTACTCCTTCAGGACCGAGATCACGCCGACATGTGCCCAGCCCTTCATCCCCCCACCGCCAAAGGCAACACCGATTTTTTTTGACATGCAATAACGGCTTCTGGTTCACTGCAGAGGGTAGAAACAGGTAGTCGCCCAGGCGCGCCCTCCTCTGTTTCGTTGAAAATACAGACGAAAGATAGCAGATGGCGCGGTGCGAAGAAAGCCGGAACGTGGCGGCTTCGAGGGCGTTGCACTCCCCGGCCTGGTATCCAGCCAAGACACCATAAAAACAAATTGCTACGTCAAGGCCCTGCGAAAAAAAGGGCTGATCTTGGAAAAAAGTCACCATTTTGTTAAATTTCGCCGTCTTGTTGCGTTCCCACCAACGCCCCAGGCTGCGTTGTTCTCTTTTCGCACCGGTTTCGGAGAGGTCCTGCCTGTATCGGAACATCCAACCGGACCCGATGCGCTTCCCACGCCCACCCACCCAACGACCAGACGCATGAATAACGCGATGAGGATTCTGTTTGTCTCCGGGGAAGTCGCCCCGTTTACCCAGGAGTACGAGACGGCCCATCTGGTGCGTACCCTGCCAGAGCGGCTCTTCGAAACGGGTGAGTACGAGACCCGCATCATGATGCCCCGCTATGGCATCGTCAGCGAGCGGCGCAACCGGCTGCACGAGGTGATCCGCCTCTCCGGGGCGAAGATCCCGATGGGCAACGAGGAACACACCCTGGACGTGAAGGTGGCTTCTATCCCGGGCATCCGGCTTCAGGTCTACTTCATGGACAACAACCACTATTTCAAACGCAAGGGGATCTTCGAAGACAAGACCGGCAAGCTGTTCCCGGACAACCTGGACCGCGCCCTGTTCTTCGGACGCTGTGCCATCACCACCATCCGCAACCTCGGCTGGACCCCGCACATCGTCCATGCCTTCGGCTGGATGAGCAGCTTCGTGCCCATGCTGCTGCGGCGTGCATACGTACACGACACGCAGCTCCAGGATACGCGCATCGTCTACACCCCGGAGCAGGTGCCGTTCCAGGCTACGTGCTCGGCGGCGTTTGCCCACACGATGGGATTGCCCCAGGATGAGACGGTGATCGACCAGGACCCCGCCGCCATCGGCAGCGCCTATGCCGACGCCGTGATTTTCCCTCCCTCCATCGAACCGCCGTTCGGTGCCCCTCAGTTCGGCGCGTCCCCGGAAGACCTGCTGCTCCAGCTCACCACCGTCTATGAACAAGTGATGAGCATGGTGCCGGCGTGAAGAATGCCCCGCTGAAGTGAAGGAACCCTGTCGGGCCTTCGTGCATACATAGCCAACCGTTGCGAAAACCCCATCGGACGCCTGTCGGGTGGGGTTTTCGATTGCCCCACCCCAAAGGCAATAATCCTTGTCACCGGGCGTTCTTCGGGATGACGGCCGTCGGTGGTTAGCTGAAACTGCCATTCCCAACACCAAACTGTCATTCCGAACGAAGTGAGAAACCGAAGTTTGCCGAAACGGAACATCGACCGAAGGGAGATTGCGCTCCAGCGAAATCTCACGCCGACGTCGCGAAACGAGTGTCCTCCTCCCTCCGGTCGTTCGGAATGACAGCAGGGAGGGCCAGCAAGACCAAAGGCCGTCAGGCCGTACCAAGCACCAAGTACCAAGCACCTACCCCCTTATGCCCCTTCGCCGATGGATGTTGCTGCCGTTCCTGTTGCTGGGATGGGCCGCCTGTGAAGATGCCTCGAACGTAGGCATCGACCTGGTAGACGTACAGGGCGGGCAGCCGGTCGTGGGTATCCTGCCGCCCGTCCTGGCCGACGAGCAGATTGACGACTTCACGGGCAACATGGAGCGGCTGCTGGCCGGGCAGGTCGAGGACCCCTTGCTGGGCACCATCGCCACCACCGGCTATATCGACTTCTCCGCCTCGTTCGACATCACCGACAGTTTTCGCAACGGGACGGTGGCCTCCGCCTCGCTGACCTTTATCCGCGACAGCTACCTCTACGGCGACACGACCGCCACCGTCACCCTGGCCTTGCGGGAGATGCCCGCGGAGTGGAGTTCGGCCCTGGCCCCCTCCGACACTGTCTTCCCGGCCGGCGCAGTGATCCACACCGTCAGCTTCCCGGCCAGCGCCGACACGGTAACCATCGACCTGCCCTCGGCCTGGGTCACGGCCAACGACCCCACCTTGCGCAGCGAGGACTTCGCTAACCTGTTCCACGGGTTTCAGCTCGAAGCCGTTTCGGGCAACGCCGTCGTGGGGTTCGCGCAGGTAGAGACCCGCCTGCTGGCCGTTGCAGGGGCCGACACCGTCAGCTTCACCCCGGTGCGAACCGTCACGGGCATCGCCCGGAACACCCCCGCCAATCTGCCTCCGGACCGCTTCCTGGTGCAGGACGGGCTGGGCAGCGCCCTGCAACTGAGCGTTGACCTCAGCGCCGACTCGCTGGTAAACAGTGCCCTGAACCGGGTGGTCCTCCGCCTTCCCGTCGATACCCTGTCCCTGGCAAACAGCCAGGCCCCCCTCCACTTCGTCCGCCCCCGCCCCTCACGCATCGACCTCTTCGGCATCCAGGAAGACGGCGAGGAGGTCTTGCTCACCCTTGCATCGGTAGACGCCGCCGGGCAGCTCGTATTCGACACCGAGGCGGCCCGCGCCTGGCTGAACGCACTGCAACAAGCGGTCACCGGCACGCCGCCCTATACCCGCTACCGCATTGCCCCCCCCAGAGCGGAAAACAGCATCAATGCGCTGCTGCTCTTTCGGTCCACGGCGGGCAGCCCGACGCCCGCCACCATCCTGACCTACACCCCGGCGAACTGACCCCGGCCTTGAACCCCATGACGCGATACCGCAGGGTAGCAGGGTTGATCCTGCTGCTGTTCCTCACCTCCCGGGCAATGGCCCAGGGCAACGGAGACGGTTCCATCTACTCCCGCTTCGGGCTGGGCGAGCTGCGCACCTATGCCTCTCCCCAGATGCAGGGGATGGGCAGCCTCGGTCTGGCCCTGGGGTCGTCCCAGTATGCCAACATGGTCAACCCGGCCTCCTGGAGCGACCAGTACTTCACCCGCCTTGCTGCCGGGCTGCTCTACGAGGGGCTGACGGCTACCGACGCGAACCAGAACCGGACCCGCCTCACGGCTGGCTCCCTCAACGCCATCCACGCCAGCTTCCCCCTGAAATCCGGGAAGATGGGGGTGGCCTTTGCCCTGACCCCGTATTCGCGGGTAAACTACCAGGTGGAGGTGGAAGACCATCTCATCGACCCGTTCCTGGGGGATACTACTGGCTACACCATCGCCTTTGAGGGCGGCGGAGGCTTGCAGCAACTCACCGGCGGCCTAGGCTACCGCTTCAATCGTTACATCAGCGCCGGCGCGGCGTTCAACTTCCTGTTCGGCATCCAGGAAGAGACCCAGCGTACAGTCTTCGACGGGAGCGACTACCAGTCCTCGAACCTGGTTACCAGCACCCGGATGGAAGGCTTCGGTGGCACGGTCGGGGTGCGGGTGCAACTCCCGCAGGTCTTCCGGACCAGCGATGCCCTCTCGCTGGGGGTCCTGCTGTCGCTGCCCGTCACCCTCGACGGCACCCGCGTCCGGACGCTGGGCGAAAACCTGGCAACCGACACGCTCGCCCAGGCCATCGAGGGCACCGTCGAATTGCCGCTGCGGGCCGGGCTGGGGTTGGCCTACCAGCCGGATACCCGCCTCCTCGTCGTGGCCGACGCCTTGTACGAACCCTGGAGCGACTTCGAAAGCAGCCTGTCCTTCCCAGGCTATGTGGCTGGATCAGCCACCCCCTTCCAGGACCGCCGCCGCTTCTCCGTCGGCGTCGAGTACTTCCCCGCCGGGCGCGACCCGCTGGCAGGCTACCTGCGCCTCATCGCCTGGCGGCTCGGCGTGGCTTACGACGCCACCTACGCCTCCCCGAACCCCGATGTGCCCATCCGCTCCCTCTCGCTCGCCACTGGCGTGAGCCTGCCCACCCGCATCGCCACCTCCCGCATCGACCTCAACTTCGAGGTCGGCACCCGGGGCACCACCGACGACGGGCTGATCCGGGACCGGTTCTACCGCATCGGGGCTAACCTGAACTTCGGAGAACGCTGGTTCACCAAGACCCGGCTGCGGTGAAACAACCACCCACCAGCCCGATTCCGCCGTCTTCAAACCTGATACCCGCGCTTTCCACCTAAAGTACCCTCTCACAGATTAACCGGATGACGTTTTCTGGAAGGGATAGCAACAGGATCACACCTTGATCGATATCCCAATTATAGTCATTTTGACGATATTATAGTCATTTTGACGATAAAACTCCTGCTGTTTCAGTTACAGAGTCTACAAATCCAGGCCCTCTCCTGCTGTTCGCCCGCGTAGCCCTTACGGTTCTGCCTGCTTTCTTCCGCTTTCCGTCGCCCTGCCCGTTCGACGGCGGCTCCTTTTTTCGTAGCTTGGTGCCCAACTTGTGATTCCAGCCCAAAATGCCGATTTTGCGATCTGCTATGCGCTTTTAGGGGTGCAGCCAGCGGTTGCCTAATTGCTTCATGGTGCCTGGGAAAACCCTCCGCAATCCAGAATCCCCCTTAGCCAGGGAGAGGCCGGGGTGGTTGAAGTACCCGTTGTCATCGACCTCCCCCATGACCGATCTCATGAGATGGGTCA
>CAZLRO010000079.1:6989-13426 GCA_964561865.1 uncultured Rhodothermaceae bacterium
GAGGGGCACTCGAAAGAACCTTTGGGTGAGCCTGTAATCCGAAATCCACAATCCGCTCCACCAGGTAGCAGCGTCGCAGTGGTCCCATCGTTGAGATTGCCACCCCCTCCCCGCCTACGCGGGGATGACAGGGGGCAGGCTTGTGGTCCATCTCATGAGATCGACCATGATCGACCCTGCTCCTCGCAAGGACATGATCCGCAATCCGTAATCTGAAATCCGCAATCCTATGTCCCTCATTGCCGATATTCTTGCCCGCCAGGTGCTGGACAGCCGGGGCAACCCCACAATCGAAGTAGACGTCATCACCGAGGAGGGCCTGATCGGGCGTGCGGCCGTGCCCAGCGGTGCCTCCACGGGCGAGCATGAAGCTGTCGAACTGCGCGATGGCGACGCGGATTTCTACCTCGGCAAGGGGGTGCTGCAGGCCGTCGAGCATGTCAACGAGACCATTGCCCCGGAGCTGGCGGGGATGAGCGTGCTGGACCAGGCCGAGATCGACCAGGCACTGATCGACCTCGACGGCACGAAGAACAAGGGGCGGCTGGGAGCCAACGCCCTGCTGGGGGTGTCGCTGGCCGTCGCGCGGGCGGCTGCAGAGACGCTGGACCTGCCCCTCTACCGCTACGTAGGCGGCACCAACGCCCGCACCCTGCCCGTCCCGATGATGAACATCATCAACGGCGGGCGGCATGCCGACAACAGCGTGGACATGCAGGAGTTCATGGTGATGCCGGTGGGGGCGGCCGACTTCTCGGAGGGCCTGCGCATGGGCGTGGAGGTGTTCCATCACCTCAGGAAGGTGCTCCACAAGAAAGGGTATGCGACGGCGGTGGGCGACGAGGGCGGCTTCGCCCCGAACCTGCGCAACAACGACGAGGCGCTGGAGGTGATTCTCGAAGCCATCGTCCAGGCTGGTTACACGGCGGGAGAAGACCTCTACATCGCCCTCGACCCCGCATGCAGCGAGATGTACCAGGATGGCGCGTATGTGTTCTGGAAGAGCGACCCCGGCACCCGGCGTTCCTCCGAGGACATGGTGCGGTTCTGGGAAAACTGGGTGCGGCAGTTCCCCATCATCTCCATCGAGGACGGCATGGCCGAAAACGACTGGCCGGGCTGGAAGCTGCTCACCGACACGGTGGGCTCCCGGTGCCAGCTCGTGGGCGACGACCTGTTTGTGACCAACACGGAATACCTGGGGCGCGGCATCCGGGAAGGCTGTGCCAACGCCATCCTCATCAAGGTCAACCAGATCGGGACGCTCACCGAGACGCTCGACGCCATCGAGATGGCCCACAAGCACCGGTTCACCACCATCATGAGCCACCGTTCCGGTGAGACCGAGGACACCACCATTGCCGACCTGGCTGTGGCGATGAACACCGGGCAGATCAAGACCGGCTCGGCCAGCCGCAGCGACCGAACGGCCAAGTACAACCAGTTGCTGCGCATCGAAGAGCAGTTGGGCGATGCCGCCCGGTATCCCGGCCTGAACGCCTTCCGGTTCCGTTAACCCTGCGTGGCTTTCCCTCCCGACCTATGGCTTCTCCCTCGCTTTTCCGAACCTTACGGTCCTGGCTGGCGCTGGCCGCCCTGGCCGTGCTGGCCTTCTGGCTGCTGTTCTTCGACGACTACAGCGTCGTCAAGCGGGTGATGTGGATGCAGGAACGCAACGCGCTGGCGCGGGAGAACGCCGCGCTCCAGCAGCAACTCGACACCCTGGAACTGCGTCTGCGGGAAGGCATCTCCGACGCGCTCGTCGAGGAGATCGCCCGCGAACAGTACGGCATGGCCCGCCCGGGCGAGCAGGTCTATCGCGTCCAGGAGCCAGAATGACCCTGTCCTCTCTGTTTCATCCAAGCACCCACGTTCCATGCACCCATACGCGGTAGGGGTTGACCTCGGCGGCACGAACATCAAGGCGGCGCTCGTCAAGCGGGGCGAGGGCCTCGTCCGGGACCTGTCGCGGGAGACCGGCGGCGAGCATGGCCCGGACCATGTGATCCGGCAGATCGCCCAGGTCATCCGCGACCTCACCGATGGCCTCCCGACCGCAGCGTTTGCCGGGATCGGCGTGGGCGCACCGGGGGTGATCAACTGGGAGCGGACGACCGTCAGCTATGCGCCGAACATCCCCGGCTGGGAGGTGGTGGACGTGCGCGAGGCCCTGTGCGCGCAACTGGATCGCAAGCTCCCGGTGATCGTCGAGAACGACGCCAACGTGGCGGGCCTGGGCAGTGCCCATTACGGGGCCGGGCGGCCCTACGACTCGTTCGTCATGGTGACGCTGGGCACCGGGGTGGGTGGTGCCATCATCTACAACAACCGGATTTTCCGGGGGTCGACCGGGGCCGCGGGCGAGATCGGGCACATGACCATCGACTACGAGGGGCCGTTCGACCGGGGCGGGGTGGCCGGGGCCATCGAAGCCTACCTGGGGCAGCGCTTCCTCTCCCGGCACGCCCGCTACCGCCTGATGACCCGGCAGAGCATCCTGCACGAGATGGCCGGACCAGACCTGGTCGACATCACCCCCAGGATGCTCTACGATGCCGCCGTCGCCGGGGATGAGGGGGCCATCGAGGTGCTGGCCTGGGCCGGACACAAGCTCGGCGTGGTGCTCGGTGCCGCCGCCAACCTGCTCGACATCCGCAAGTTCATCGTCGGGGGCGGCCTCTCGGCGGCCGGCGACTTCATCCTGAAACCTGCCCGCGAGGCCATCGTTCGCTACGTGTACCAGGGGATGCGCGAGGGCGTCGAGATCATCCGCGAGCCGAAAGGCAACGAGGTGGGCGTGCTCGGGGCTGCGCACCTCGTCTTCCAGCATCTGGATGAACAGTAGCGCGTGCAGATCGTGAACGGGTCGTTGCCACCGGGAGCAGAACACCAGAGAAGGCGACGAAGAGACGTGCAGACGCGCCGGGAACCCCGCAACCGGACCCCTTTCTCGCGCCTGCCCCATGCCGTCCCCCCTGGTGATGCAGACGACACCACAAGCCGTGCGAAGGGAAGGCCAGGAGCGGTAGCCCCAAACCCGATTCCGATTCTCTCCTCAACAACCTGCCTTTCGCCCCGCCGTTTCCGGCTCGTCGCCCTGCTCGTCTGTCTGCTGGGACTTTCCCTCCCTTCCCAGGCCCAGCAGGCCGATACGACCGCCCCCGCTCGAACCGGGCTGCGCGTGCCCGTCACCTTCACCGCCCGCGACTCGCTCATCATCCGCCTCGACAGCCTGCAAGGCGACCGGGGGGTGCTCTATGGCACGGCCAACGTGACGTACCAGGACTTCACCCTCGACGCCAACGAGATCCGCCTGCTGCTGGACCGCGACGAACTCGAAGCCGCCGGTACGCCTTCGGATACCGGGCTGGTAGGCCGCCCCCAGGTGAAACAGGGAGAAGAAACCTTTACCGTGGACCAGTTGGCCTTCAACCTGCAAACCGAGCGGGGGCGTATGATTGCCGCCCGGACGCAGATGCCGGAGGGGTTTATCCGTGCCGGGATCGCCAAGATTCGGGAGGACAGCACCCTGTTCATCAAGGACGGCGTCTACACCACCTGCGAATGCGTGGACGACCCTTCCTACTCGCTCCGGGCCGAGCGGATGAAGGTGGTGAACCGCAAATGGATCTACACCGGCCCCCTGCGGCTCTACCTGTTCAACATCCCCACCCCGCTCTGGCTGCCGTTCGGCCTCCTGCCTGCCCTGGAGGGCCGTCGCAGCGGACCGCTGCCCCCCAGCTACGGTGAGGACCAGTTCGGCTTCTACCTGCGCGACTGGGGGTGGTACTTCCCCCTGAGCGACTACACAGACGTGCAGGTGCAGGCGGGCCTCTGGTCGAAAGGCAGCTTCGAGGCCGGCACGCTGTTCCGCTATAATCGCCGCTATGCCTACAGCGGCAACCTGCAAGTCCGCTACGGACGGTTCAAGAGCGGGTTGAAACGCGACCCCGACTTCAGCATCAACCGCACCGGCTCGCTGCGCTGGACGCACAACCAGGAGCTTTCGCCCTCGACAGACCTGAACGCGAACGTGGACCTCTCGTCCAGCGGCTACCTCCGGGGGCTCTCCGACCAGTACGACGACCGCATCCGCCAAAGCATCGGCTCGGCCATCGCCTACAGCACCCGGTGGAACACCGTCGGGCGGTCGTTGCGCCTGAGCCTGAACCAGCAGCAGCAACTGGCAACCGGACAGGTGTCCATGACCCTGCCCAACCTCTCGTTCTCGCAAAGTGCCCGCAAGCCGCTGGCCCGGAAAGGACGGCTGCCCAGCCAGCGGGAGCGCTGGTACGAGACCACCCAGTACACATACAACCTCACGCTCGACAACCAGTACAGCTTCACCCCGCTCGACGACGCCACCCTGCTCAGCCGGGGCGACAGTGCCGCGCTGGCGATTGACTGGTATGATGCGCTGTTCTCGCCCTCGCAATACCGCCGCGCCACCGGACGCGATCTGCCCTTCACCTTCCGCGCCACCCACCGCATCCCGATCAGCGCCCAGATGAACATCACCCGGTTGCCAGGCATCGGGCCGTTGCAGTTCAACCTCTCCCCCAGCCTCAGCTACAACGAGGACTGGTTCCTCTACACCACCCGGCAGTCGCTCGACGACGCGACGGGCAGCGTCGCCTCCCGTTCCGTGCCTGGCTTCTTCGCCCTGCGCACTTTCCAGACCAGCTTCTCGGCCAACACCGTGTTCTATGGCCTGTTTCCGATGAAGGTCGGGCCGTATGCCGGGCTGCGCCATACCGTGCGCCCCAGCCTCTCGTTCAGCTTCCAGCCCGACTATTTCAGCGACTTCTGGGGCTACACCCGCACCTACGTCAACAGCCAGCAGCAGCCGGTGCGCTACCCGCTGGTGACGGGCGTGCCCAACGGGGTGCAGCAGGTCCTGAGCCTGCGCGTGGGGAATGTGTTCGAGACCAAACGGACGACCTCTCCTGCCGACGCCAACACCACGGCTGCCAGCCGGACGCAGAACCGCAACCGCTCGGTGCAGGTGCTGAACCTGGATTTCGGCACGGGCTACAACTTCGCCCAGGACTCGCTGCGCCTGGCCCCGATCAGCATCACCGGGCGCTCGAAGCTGCTGGGGGAGGTGGACTGGAACTTCAGCGCCCAGCTCTCTCCCTACGACGTGGACAGCCGGGGCGTCACCGTCGCCCGGTCGGCGTTCTCGCTCCGGGAGTTCCGCCTGGGCCGCCTCACCACCTTCTCCACCTCGTTCCGGACCTCCCTCCGTAGCAGCAGCCGGGGCCAGGGGCGGCCCGTCACGCCTCCCCGTGCCGGGTTCGACACTAACCCCAACCTGACCGGCAACCCCTTCCTCAACCCTACCCTGCAAAGCCGCACCGGCACCAATGCCGACTTCGACACCCCCTGGACGCTCAGCTTCGACCTCACCTACAACCAGAACCGCTTCGGGCTGACCACCTCGCGCCGGGCTATCTTCAACACCAGCTTCGACTTCAACCTGACTCCCAACTGGAAAGTCCAGTCCCGGACCGGCTATGACTTCGTGGAGGGCGCCTTCGCCACGACCAACCTGGCGCTGTTCCGGGATTTTGAGTGCTGGCAGATGGCGTTCTCCTGGGTTCCGTTCGGCCAGTACCAGTCCTACAGCTTCGACCTGCATGTGAAGAGCGGGCACCTGCGCGACCTGCTGCGCATCCGCCAGCCCAAATCCGACGTCCGCGACCGGTTTGGGGGGCTGTAAGCAGGCGGGCGAACCAAAGCTGGCCGTTCGGACTATCATTCCAGCAACGCCCTGGCCTACCGGGCGTGTGGTTCAGGAATATTCCCTCGCTGTGCCCGTCTTCTTCCGGTACCGCTGCCCCTGGCTGCTGTACCGGTACTTTGTCGTGCTCGTGCCCACCGTCACCGAGACCGGCAGGTTCCGCGCATCGTACACGCTGGCGCTCACATTCCACGGCGCTGGCATAGCATCGTGGGTTCCTAAGATTCTGGACAATGGTTGATTTTGTTTACGATAATAGCACTAACGCTTGTGTTCCATGTACACGAATAAAATGTCCACCACTGAAACGTAGAAACAGATCCGCCGCTTCGGGAGCTTGATCCTCAGAAAGCAACCAACTGTCATCGCGATCATCTCTTGCCTTGTATCCTATCTCCTCAAGATCATAAATCTGATCCATGAAAAATCGAGGGCTACATTCAAAATAATCCACATCGGTGATTCGAATCGTAATTTCAGGATTCCCTTGACCATATATAGAATTGGGCTTGAAGATAATATCCAGCTCACAATCCCGAAGAAAACTAATCTTTTCAAAATCAAAACAGTTGTGCAGATCATACACATGACCTGCCATAATTAGCTCATTAGATTGCCCCAACCTGAAATTCTTGAGCATCTCTGGTTACTGTTTGCGTTCTAGGTATCTTCGAACAGTACGAATATCCTGTTG
>CAZLRO010000080.1:0-13286 GCA_964561865.1 uncultured Rhodothermaceae bacterium
AGGAGGGGGGATAAATCCGAGATCCGCAATCCGCAATCCCCATGTCCTGGCTGAAGGATGTGCGTGTGGTGGCCGGGTTCTACCTGCACCACCTGTACCGGCAACTCGGTGAGAAGAACCTGTTCCTCTGGGCGCAGGCCATTGCGTTCAAGGTACTGGTGGCGCTGGTGCCGATGGTGATCCTGGCGACTGGGTTGCTGGGCCAGGTGTTGCGGCGGAGCCAGCCCTTCGCCTCGGTGGCGGCTTTCGTGCGGGGCTTCCTGCCGGAGTATCAGAGCACACAGGTTATCGCCTTCCTCGACCGGTTTCAGCAGGCCAGCGGTGCCCTCACCCTGATCGGCCTGCTGGGGCTATTCGTTACCGCCATCAGCCTGTTCACCACGCTGCGGGTTGTGCTGGCGAACGTGTTCAACGAGGATTGGCACCAGCCCCGCCCGTTCCTGACAGGGTACCTGTTCGACTTGCAGATGACCCTGCAAACCGGGCTGCTCTTCGTGCTGTCGATGGCGACCTCGGTGCTGGTCCAGACGCTGAACGTAGCCGGGATGACGTTTCTGCGGCAGGTGGGGGTGGACAACCTGTGGCTGGAGCAGGGTTGGCGACACCTGTTCCAGGCGCTGGGCCTGGCCTTGCCGTTCCTGTTGAGCATGGTCATGTTCTTCCAGTTGTATTTTCTGATCCCGCGCCCGCGTCCACCCCGGCGCAGCGCCCTGCTGGGAGCGGTATTTGCCGCGTTGCTCTGGGAACTGGCAAAGGTAGCCTTCACGTTCTATGCCACACGGGTCGGGGGCTTCGAGCGCTACAGCGGAGGGGTGGCCTCGGACGGGCTGGCGGCCCTGGGCGACACCTTCGGTCTGATTGTGGCCCTCATGTTCTGGGCATACTACTCCGGGCTGGTACTGATCCTGGGCGCCCTGCTCACCCTGTTGCACGAGTTGAAACGCCGCAACGCCCCTGTCCCGGCCCGGATCACCCGCCCGCCGCCCTATCCGACCGTCCTGCCCTTGCCCCCCGAATCGTATGCGGATACGCCCCGTGCAGACGATCCTCCGGCTTCCTGACCCGCTGGCCCTGCTGCTGGTCGGGTGGGTGGTGGGGGCGTTGCCCGGCGCGGGATGGGCACAGGTCCCGCTCTACCTGGTCAACGACAGCACGTCGGTGCGGGGCATCACCTTTCGGTTTGAAGACACACAGACGTTCACCGCCGAGCAGCTACAGGCCCAGATGGTGCTCCAGGCGCCGGGCTTCGGCGACCGGCTGCGCGGGGTGCTGCCGCTGCTCAAGCCACGTCCGCACCCGTTCGACCCGGTGACGCTGCAACGCGATGTGATCCGCCTGCGCCGCTTCTATGAACGCAACGGCTTCCTGCGACCGGAGATCGACTACCCGGCCTCCGTGCTCGACACGACACGCAACACCCTCCAGGTCGTCCTCACCATCCGCGAAGGGGCGCCGCTCATCATCCAGGATGCCGGGTTCTTCGACGCACGTGGGCGCGAGGCGGGCTACCAGTTCCAGTCCAACCCCGGCCTACGCCAGCGGTGGGTCCGCCTCCAGGACCGGCTCCTCGCCGACCTGGGCGACCGCTATACCGAGTTCAAACGCATCCAGATCCAGGACCGCGTCCTGGCCTGGCTCAAGGACCAGGGATTCGCCTTTGCCGAGGTCGATGCGACGGTGGAGATCGACTCTACTTTCAACACCGCCGACCTGCGGTTCCTCGTTGAGGCCGGTCCGCGTGGTATCATCGACGAGATTCTGGTCGAGGGCAACACGTCGGTGCCGGACCGGGTGGTGGTGCGGGAGTTGCCGTTCCAGCGTGGCGACCGGTTTTCCAACACCCGGCTCACCCGGGGGCAGCAAGCCCTCTTCGGCCTCAATCTGTTCCGCGTGGCCCTGGCCGACCTCCCCGACCAGCCGGTGGACAGCACCGTGACCGTCCGGCTGCGTGTGCGCGAGGCGAAGCTGCGTACCGTCAGCACCCAGGGCGGCTACGGGCGCGAGGAAGGCCTCCGCCTGGAGGCGGGCTGGCAACACCGCAACTTCTTCGGGGGGGCACGCCTGCTCAACGCCTCCGTCGCGGTGACGCCCGGATTGCTGGCAAGCCCTCCGAACGGGCTGGAGACGCGGCGCAGCCTCAATGCGACCCTCTCGCTCTGGCAGCCATATCTGTTCTCCCCCCGCCTCTCAGTCAGCGCTGCCCCGCTCTACCGGTGGCAGGACGATCCGGGCCAGGAACTGCGGTTCCGCGAGTTCGGCGTCACCTCCACGGTGCTCACCGAGATCTTGCCGTTCCGCACGCTCAGCCTCCAGCATAGCCTCACCCGGGTAATCCCACTCGAAGGCACCCAGTTTGCCGACACCATCAGTGTCTACAGCCGCAACACCCTGTCGGTGAGCGGCACGCTGGGGCGGCTGAATAACTACCTCAACCCCCGCCGGGGCTTCCTCGTGCGCCCCCTCGCGGAACTGGGGACGTCGGGGGTGGAATACCGCAAGGCCGCGCTCGAAGTGGCCGGGTACGTCCCCCTCACCCGGCGGGTGAACCTGACCCTGCGCCTGTATGCGGGGCGTATCTGGCCCTTTGGCAACAGCCGGAACCAGCAGAACCCGCAGGTCGAGTTCCGCTTCGACCCGATCCGGTTCTACGCGGGCGGGGCGGGGGATGTGCGGGGCTGGGGCGTCTCGCTGCTCGGTGCCAAGCTGGCCCGCACCGACACGGTCTTTGTGGACGAGGGCGGCACCGCCCGTGCCCAGAACGCCCGGTTCGAAGCCGTCGGCGGCCTCGCCAAGCTCACAGGCAGCCTCGAAGCCCGCTTCCCGTTCCCCGGCCTGGGCACGAACTGGGGACTGGCGGCGTTCCTCGACCTGGGGCAGACCTCGGCCACACTGCTGCGCGACGCCGAAGGCCGCCTCCTGCGCGATGAACGGGGCATTGAGGTGGTGCGCGACAACGGTGCCCTGTCGCTGACAGCCTTCCAGGTGGGCCTGGGCAGCGGGCTGCGGTACCAGACCCCGGTGGGGTTTCTGCGCCTCGACCTGGCGTTCAAGTTGAATCCCAACGACGAGGACCTGCAAGACCCGGCGGACATCGCTCTGTTCCAGGCCGGGCTGACGGGGCCTCCCCGTACCCGCCGCCTCCAGGCGTTCAACCTGCACCTGAGCATCGGGCAACGGTTCTGAGCGGCTGTCGTTTCGTTTGTCGTTTCGTTTGCCTTCATGCACACCCCCGCACCATCGTCCACCCCTGCTGTTCCGCCGCCCGTCCGGCGGGCACGGTGGGGCTTGTGGGTTGGGGTCGGGGCGGGGGTGCTCCTGGCCCTGCTCGGATGGCTGCACACGCCGCCGGGGCTGACCTGGGCGGTCAACACGGCCCTGCGGGTGTTCAACCCGTTCGTCGGGGCCACGCTACAGGTGGCACGGGTGGAAGGCATGCCGTACACGCACCTCGTGGCCCATGCGGTGAGCCTGGTGCGCGACGATGGTAGTACGGTGCTGCACCTGGACACCCTCACGGCCCGGTACGACCTCCGCCGCCTCTGGGACCGCACCTTGTATCTGGATGAACTGACGGCGACCCGTCCGGTGCTGGCCCTCTCGCAGAAGCCCGACCACAGCTGGGACGTGCTCGAACTGCTGCCTCCGACTGACACCGCCGCAACCGATACCAGCACGGCCTGGCGCGTGGTCATCAACCATGCCCGGCTGACAGGAGGTGCCGCGACCCTGCGGTTCTATCCGCCCGAACGCGACAGCACCCTGCACCTGCATGCCCTCGACGCGGCGCTGCATGACCTGCGCCTGGGGCCTGCCCCGGCCCTGGTGCTCGACTCCGCCCGCGCCACGCTCCAGGGGCCAGGCCGGGCCGGGCCGTTCGCAGTCCGGCTGGCGGCTACCCTCGCCGGGTCCCGGCTGACCATCCCGGCCCTCAGCCTCACTTCGGCGCACAGCACTGTGCGGGCGGAGGGGGCGTTCCATCTCCCCGACGACACGACGGGCTTCCACGATCTGCACCTGCGGCTGCACACCACCCCGCTGCACACCCGCGACCTCGCGCCTTTCTTCGCCCTACCCGACACTGCCGAGGCCCTCACGCTTGAGGCGACGCTAACTGGCGATGCCCGTCTGGTGGCCCTCGACGGCAGCGCCCGGCTCCGCGACGGCACTACGCTGTTCGTCACCGGTGAGGCTACTCCCCCGCAGCCAGGGTCGGTGGCCGCCCGCCTGGAGGCCCGCCTCCGGGACCTGCCTCTCGCCCGGCTCACAGGCAACCCTGCCGACACCGCACCCGTCCGCCTCGACCTGTCCGCCGACCTGCACGGGGCTATGCTGAACCGCCTCAACGGCACCGCGACAGCCACGCTTTACCCCCTCCGCTACGGCGGCTATGCCCTCGAAACCACGACGGCGACGGCTACCTTCACCGAGGGCCTTGCCCGCCTCCGTGCCCGCAGCCGCGTGCAAGGGGCCAACCTGCGAGCCGAAGCCACCCTCCGCCCCTTCGACGAAGCCCCCGACTGGACCCTACAGGCACAGGTACAGGATGTCGACCTCGGACGCTTCCTGCACAACCCGTCCCAGACGAGCGCCCTCGGCGGCACGCTGACGGCCAGCGGCAAAGGGTTCGACCTGCAACGCGACCGGATGCAGGCCACGGTGCGGCTGGCACCCTCGCCCCTCAACCGGTACCGCATCGACGCGGGCACGCTCAACGCCCGACTGGTGGCAGGACGGCTGGCGTTCGACGCAGAAGTGCTTCTGCCCGAAGGCCGCCTTGCCTTCACCGGGCACGCCCGCCTCGACGACCTCACCCGGTACGAAATCACCGAAGGGGTGCTCGACCGCCTCGACCTCGCAGCCCTCGCAGGCGACACCACCCGTAGCCGGGTCTCCGGGGCGTTCACCCTGCGCGGCTCCGGGTTCGACCCCGCCACGATGCGCCTGGCAGGACGGGCCACCCTGCACGAGAGCCACTACGGCCCATACCCCCTCAACCGGGGCGACCTGGTCTTCACATTCGCACGCGGGCGGCTGGACCTGACCACCGAGGCCCGGCTGCCCGCAGGCGACGTGGCCTTCGAGGTCGACCTGCGCCCGTTCGACCCTGTACCCCGGTTCACCCTGCGCCAGGGACAGTTTGCCGGACTCGACCTCGGCACGCTGCTCCACAACCCCGAACAGCAGAGCCGCCTGAACGGACGGTTTACCCTCGCCGGGCGCGGCTTCGACCCCGCCACACTGTCCCTCGAAGGACGCATCGACCTGGACGAGTCCACGCTCAACGCCCAGTGTGTCGAAGCCGCCACGCTGGACTTTTCCGGGCAACGAGGGCGCTTCGACTACACCCTGGCTGCCACCCTGCCCGAAGGCCAGACCCGCTTGACAGGCACCCTTCACCCCTTCGCCGACCCCCTGGTGTACACCGTCGAGACCGGCACCCTCGAAGGACTCAACCTGGGTGCGCTCACGGGCCTGCCCGATCTCGACACCCGGCTGCACGGCACCGTCGCCTTCCGTGGGACGGGCACCGACCCTCGAACGGCCACCTTCGCCGCCCGGCTCGACCTCGCCGGAGCACAGGTCAACCGCGAGACCGTCGAGGAGGGCTTCGTGGAGGTACACCTGGACAACGGGCTGGCCCGGCTGGACACCGACCTGAGCTTCGGCCTCGGCCATGCCCGGCTCACGGCGGAGGGCCGGCTGCTCGACGCTGTGCCCACCTATACGGCGGAGGGGACGCTGGAACAGGTAGACCTGGCCCGCCTCATCGGACGCGACACCCTCACCGCCCGCGTCTCGGCAACGTTTGCCGTCTCCGGCGAGGCGTTCGACCCCCGCACCATGACCTTGCAGGGACGCCTGGTCTCGCCGATGGTCCGGTACGACCAGGTGCAGGCGACCAACACCCACCTCGCCTTTCGCCTCACCCAGGGCCTTTTGCACATGGATACGCTCCAGGTAGCCTCCAACGTGGCGGCGCTGGAGGGGGGGGGGACGCTGGCCGTGTTCGACACCACCCACGTCTCGGATTTCCGCTTCCAGGCCGACGTGCGCAACACCGAGCCACTGCGCCGGTTGCTGGCCGCACGCCGCCTGGGGCTGGCCGAAGGGTTGATCCGTGGCCGCGCCTACGGCCCTGGCAACCAGCTCCGGTTTGAAGCCGATGTGCTGGCGAAGAGCCTCGCCTGGGAGGACGTCCGCGTGGCCGGGGCGGAGGTCTGGGTGGAAGGTGCCCTCACCCCGGAGCGCACCCTGGCCGACGCCCGCCTCACCACCCGCCTCGACTTCTTCTCCCTGCCCGACTTCCGCGTCGAGCGCACCCGCCTCGATGCCCGGTACATCCCCGACCGCCTGGACTTTTCCGGAAGCGTGAAGGTGGACGCCCGCCGCGACGCGCACCTTGCGGGGCACTTCGACCTGCGCCCGGACCAGCGTGTCCTCACCTTGCAGGAAGCCACCCTGCGCCTCGACGAGGACCAGTGGACGCTGTTGCAGGAAGCCACCCTCTCTACCCTCGACGATGCCTACCGCGTCCGCAACTTCCTGTTGTACACCGGCGACCAGCAGGTAGCCCTCGACGGCGTGGTGGACCTCGCGGGCGAGCAGAACCTGGTCCTCTCCCTCGAAAACTTCCGCATCGGGGCCGTGGCCGACCTGTTGCGGTACGAGGGCCTCGACGGGACGTTGAACGGGTTTCTCAACCTCTCCGGCCCCGCCACCGCCCCTGCCTTCACCGGGGCACTCGACCTCGACCTGGAGGCCGACCGCCGGGAGGTCGGCGACCTGCACCTCGACCTGGACTATGCTGACCGGCAGATGGGGATCGAGAGCCGCGTCACCCACGTCACCGGCGGGGTGCTGGCACTCAACGGTACACTGCCGCTCGACCTGACCTTGCGCCCGCCGCCGGAAAACGAAGAAGATGAGATGCGCGTCGTGCAGGCCCGGCAGGCCGATCCGCAGAGCAGCGTCGACCTGACCCTTGTGGCCGACACGTTCCAGATCGGCTGGATCCAGCCCTTCCTCGACCCCACCCTGTTCAGCCACTTCGACGGGCAACTCACCGCCCGCCTCCGCATCGGCGGCACCCTCGAAGACCCCCAGCTCAACGGCAACGCCCGCCTGCACCAGGGCCAGATCGGCCTGCCACTCTTCGGCCTGCTGCTCAAGGACGGCCAGGCCGACATGGCCCTCGACAGCAACCGCATCCAGTTCCGCCAGTTCAGTACTCGGTCCGGGCGTGGACTCCTTACCGGCGAAGGCAGCATCACCCTGCGCCAGCTCACCCTGGGCGACTTCGACCTGCGCCTGCACCCCCGCACCTTCCTCGCCTCGGACTCCGACGTCTACCGCGCCGTCGTCGATGGCGACCTTACCCTCGGCGGCACTACGCTCCAGCCCATCCTCACCGGCACCGTGCAAGTGCTGGAGGGGGACTTCTTCCTGACCGAAGAGGTCATCTACGACCCCATCCCCCTCCAGGCCCGGGACGAGCAGCTCCTCGAACAACGCTTCGGCCTCCGCCTCACCGCCGCCGACACCACCACATTCGACTTCTACGAGGCCCTCCGGATGGACCTCCAGGTCGAACTCCGCCGCGACACCTGGCTGCGCTCGCGTACGGCTCCGCAGATGGACATCCAGTTCACCGGCAACCTCGATGTGCAGAAACAGCCCTATGGCGAAGAGATGGCTTTCGGCACCATCGAGGTCGTGACCGAACGTAGCCGTGTGCTGTATTTCGGCAAACGGTTCAACCTCACCCGCGGCACCATCACGCTCAACGGACTGCTCACCGACCCGGTGATGGACTTCGAAGCCCAGTACGTGGTCCCCACCGTCGAACGGCAGGAAGAATTCATCGTCAAGCTCATCGCCCGCGGACGGTTTGAGGACAGCAACTGGCTCACCCTCAGTTCCGAACCCCTGGCCGAACTGCCGGACATCCTCTCCTACCTGGCCTTCGGACGCCCGGCCAACCAGGCGTTTCAGTTCGGCGGCACTACCAGCGCCCTCGTCGACCCGGCCACCGGGCTGCTCGCCAGCCAGATCAACAGCTTCTTCGAGAACCTGTTCGGCACCGGCTCGAACTTCGACCTCGACGTGATCGAAATCCGCCCCACGAGCGGCCTGCAAGGGGCTACCCTCACCCTGGGCAAGTATTTCTCTTTCTTCGTGGACGAACAGTATGTCTCGTTCTATGCCGCCTACAGCTTCCCCATCACCCTGAGCAACTCCTCGTTCGAAACCCTCAACAACAACGACACCGAACTGACGCTGGAATATGAACTGATCCGCCACCTCCTGGTGACCCTGCAACGCCGTGGGGCGACCCTGAGCCTCAACCTGCGATGGAATTATGCGTACTGAATTGGGTATCTTGAACCGTTTCCAGCACCTGCGTGGTGTCGGAGACGCCCTGTTGTTCCCTCGAAGGTCCGCCTCAAGGCCATGCCGTCTACCCCCATGACCCGTCCGCTGCGTGTGGGCCTGCTGGTTTTGGCCGGGATGGTGCTGGCGGGGGTAGCCTGGTGGGCCGGGACGCAGTCGCCGCAGCGGCCCCGTAGCACCTTCGCGGTCGAGAGCACGTTTTCCCAGGTGGCGGGCCTCTCCGCCGAGGCCCCGGTGCAGTTTCAGGGTGTGCCAGTCGGACGGGTGGAGGCCCTGCGGCTGCCGGAAACACCGGGTGGCTCCGTCCGGGTAGTCCTCCGGCTCAACGCCGATGTCCAGCCCCTGCTCCGCGCCAACACCCAGGTGCAGCTTCGGCGCGACGGGCTGGCGGAGACGCCCGTGGTGGTGCTGGTGCCCGGTGCGGAACCGGCAGCCCGGTGGCAGGAAGGCACGCCCCTGCCCGGCCTCGACCCCCCGGACCCGACGGCCCTGCTTGACCGGGTTCAGGCGTCGGTCGAGCAGCTGGAACAGGCCACCCGCACCTTCGCCCAACTCATGGAGGATGCCACCGGTACCCAGGGCACCCTGGGCCGCATGGTCTACGATCCCACCCTCTACGACGGCCTGGTCGCCACGACGCAGCAGACCGAAGCGGCCCTGCAACGCCTTGTCGGCCAGTCCGAGGCGCTGACCACCCTCACCGGTGAAGTTACACAGGGCGTTCACGGCCTGGTGGCAAAGGCCCGCCAGGGGGAAGGCACGCTGGGCCGGCTGCTGAATGATCCTTCGCTGTACCAGCAACTCGCCCGCACTGCCGACACGCTGCAAACGGCGGCCTCCCGGCTGTACGCCCTCGCCGCCGGGGCCGAGCAAACCGTCCACTGGGGTACCCTGGGGGCCTACCGATTTTCGGAACTGATGGAGGCAGCCCGCCACAACTGGCTGTTCAGGCGGTATTATGAGCAGCGGGGCTACCAGGAACCCGCCCTGTTCGAGATCCGGGAGCGCGCCCTGGAAGTCTCCTACAAGACCCTCCTCGAACGACAACAGGCCCTCTCGGAATGGGAGGCCCGCCTGCGCCTGCGCGAGGCCGCCCTCCAGGATACACTGGCAACCCCTGGAAACCAGTGAGGCCGCACCCCCTCCACGCTGCTGACCCATCCCTACCCCTTCCCATGACCGAACCTGCCCCTGTGCCACCCTCCATCCGCCCTGGAAACAAGCTGACCGGGCCGGAGATCGCCCTGGTTGCCGGAGGGCTGGCCCTGCTGCTGGTGCTGCTCTATGAAATCCGGGACTTCCTCAACCCGATCCTGCTGGGCTTTGCGGGGCTGATCATGCTCTGGCCTCTGCGGGGACAACGCACCGTGCGGTACCTCCTGCTCTCCGGCGGCTTCCTGCTGCTATTCTGGCTGTTCAACCGCCTCAGCGGGGTGCTCCTGCCGTTTGTCATCGCCTACCTGCTGGCCTACCTCTTCAACCCGGTAGTGAACCTGCTCGACCGCCGGTTCCGCATCCCCCGGTGGATCCCCTCGCTGCTGGTCACCCTGCTGATCGTGGGCGCAGGCGTGCTCATCGGGCTGGTGGTGATCCCCAACCTCGTCGGCCAACTGGAGACGCTGGCAAACCGTGTCTTCGAGGGGCTGGGCAACCTCCAGACCTGGCTCGTCACCTCGCCAGTGCTGGACCGCTTGCAGGAGGCGGGGCTGATCGACAAGCAGGAGCTGGTCACCCAGGTAATGGAACTGGTGCGGCAGCAAACCAGCCTGCTGGCCGGCAGCATCCCCCAGGCTACCCAGACCGTCGTGCGCTCGCTGGGGTCGCTCCTGGCGGCCATCACAGTGCTCACCCTGATGCCCATCCTGCTGTTCTACACCCTGACGGACTATTACTACCTCCAGGAACGGCTCATCCTGCTGTTCCCCACCGTCCGGGGCCGCCGCGAATACCTGTGGAAGGCGGGCAACATCATGGGGGCCTACCTGCGGGGACAACTCACCGTCAGTGCCATCGTGGCCCTGATCGTGTCGACAGCCCTGTTGATCCTGCATATCCCCTTCGCCCTGCTCATCGGGCTGCTGGCGGGCCTGCTCAACATGATCCCGAACGTAGGCATCATTGCCACCTATGCCATTGGGGTGATCCTGATGCTGCTCTTCGGTGAACCCTGGCAGGCGCTGGTGGTGGTGACGGTGCTGGCCGGGGAGTCGTTCCTCGAACAGAGTGTGCTCTCACCCTACATCCTGGGTCAGACGGTGGGGCTGCATCCGGTGGTTATCATGCTCTCCCTGTTCGTCTTCGGTTACCTGATGGGCATCGGCGGCCTGTTCATCGCCGTGCCGCTGGCAGCCCTGATCGCCACCGGCTACCGGGCCTACCGCGAGGAACTGACGCTGGAGCTTTCCACCCGCTCGTCGTCCCCGACCACCGCGCCGGAAGCTGCCCTGGACCAACCGGCAGCAGCTCCCCAGCCTCCCCCTGCGGCTTAAACAGGCCCGCTCGACTTGCGGTAAGCCCAGTGGCAGGGGTTGCATGCCCGCATCGGCAGGGTTTGCAGGGAATGCGTGCAACCCGGATCGCCCAAACGGGTTAGAAAGCGGGAAGACGCTTGCAGAAATACCTTGACACTCGAATTTCACGTCCCCCGCCGGTTTCATCCGGCCTGTTCGCTGCTGGGTCGGCTGATCCGGTGGCGGGTGCGCGATGAGCGCCGGGCCGAGGCGCTGTACATCGTCACCCTCGCCGTTGTGGTGATGGGGGTGTTGCTGGTGCAGTACACGGCCTGGGCGTTCCTGAAAACCCCCATCCTGGCCGCGCCCCGGGGCATCCTGGCGATGACGTTCTGGCTGGCACAGGTTGGCTCGGTATTGCTGGTGCTGCTCGCCGGGGCGTTCGGCTTCAAGCCCGCCGTACACGTGCGCTGCACCCCTACCGCGCTGCTGGTCCGGCAGGGCATCCGCACCCTGCACCTCGCCATCGAGGACATCGGAGAGGCCACCCTCGTTCCGGCAACGACCGTCCACCAGCATTACCGGCGCTATGCCGCCACACAGGTGTTCGCCAGCTGGTACACCCCCACGATGCTGCTGCTCACAGCCCCGTATGGCCCGGTGGTGCTGGGTCTGGCCGAGGAGGATGCCCGGCGGTTGCTGGCCTGCCTCGAAGCTACCCGCACAGCGGTGGTCGCTACGGCCACGCCCCAGGACCACCTCGCCTGAGCCTGTTTGTCTCACCCCCGATGCAGTTCACCCTGGCGCACACCGACCCGGACACCCATGCCCGCGCCGGACGGCTGGAAACGGCACATGGCACCGTCGAGACGCCCATCTTCATGCCCGTCGGCACGGCTGGCTCGGTGAAGGCCGTCGCCCCGCGCGAGTTGACCACCGATGTGCAGGCGCAGCTTATCCTCGGCAACACCTACCACCTCTACCTCCGCCCCGGCACCGACGTGCTGCGGCAAGCAGGCGGACTGCACCGGTTCATGCAGTGGGACGGGCCGATCCTGACCGACTCCGGCGGCTACCAGGTGTTCTCACTGGCCGAGCGCCGTAAGCTCTCGGAGGACGGTGCCCGCTTCCAGAGCCATATCGATGGCTCCACCCACGTCTTCACGCCGGAATCCGTCATCGACATCCAGCGCTGCATCGGGGCCGATATCCTGATGGTGCTGGACGAATGTCCGCCGGGCGACGCCTCATTCGACTACGCCCGCACGTCCAACGCATTAACGATCCGCTGGGCCAGGCGGTGTCGGCAGCGCTTCGACGAGACGGCCCCGCTCTACGGCTACGACCAGGCGCTCTTCGGCATCGTGCAGGGCGTGGTGTATCCGGAGCTTCGCCGCACATCGGCCCTGCACCTGATGGAGATCGGCTTCCCCGGCTATGCCATCGGCGGCCTCTCGGTGGGCGAACCCGCCGAGCAGATGTATGCGATGGTGGAGGTCGTCGCGCCGCTGCTGCCCGCCGACCAGCCGCGTTACCTCATGGGCGTGGGCACACCCGAGAACCTGCTGGAGAACATCGCACGGGGCATCGACCTGTTCGACTGCGTCATGCCCACGCGCAACGGCCGGAACGGCATGCTCTTCACCACCGAAGGTGTGCTCAACATCCGCAACCGCAAGTGGCAGACCGACTTCTCCCCGCTCGATCCGGGCCTCGACCGTTATGTTGCGCAGACCTTCTCGAAAGCCTACGTCCGTCACCTGTTCATCGCCAGGGAGCTGCTGGGGTTGCAGATCGCCTCGCTCCAGAACCTGGCCTTCTACCTGTGGCTGATGCAGCAGGCCCGGCAGGCCATCGTCGAGGGGCGGTTTGCCCGCTGGAAAGCCGCGATCCTGCCCCGGATTACCCAGCGGCTGTGAGGAGCAGGCACGCGCGGGGCAACCCCCCATGTGGCCGCCTCACGCGAGTGCCCCGTAGACCAGCGCTGCGAGCACCCCGCCGAGCAACGGCCCAACCACCGGCACCCAGGCATAGCCCCAGTCGCTGTCGCGCTTGCCGGGGAGGGGCATCAGGAAGTGCGCCAGGCGCGGGCCGAGGTCACGCGCCGGGTTGATGGCATAGCCCGTAGTGCCGCCCAGCGCCAGACCGATGCCCAGCACCACCAGCGCCACCGGCAAGGCACTGAGTGCCCCCAGACCCGTATCGGGCGCCGCCATGAACAGCACGGCCAGCACCAGCACGAATGTGCCGATCATCTCCGAGACGAGGTTCGCCCCGGCATCCCGGATGGCCGGACCGGTGCAAAACACCGCCAGCTTGGCGTCGGCATCGTCGGTGGCAGCGAAGTGCGGGCGGTAGTGCAGCCAGACGAGCACGGCCCCCAGCACCGCCCCCAGCATCTGAGCCAGCACATACGCCGGCACCGCCGCCCAGGAAAACTTGCCC
>CAZLRO010000081.1:0-6850 GCA_964561865.1 uncultured Rhodothermaceae bacterium
ACGGGTGATCCGTTCCAGGTCAAACGCCTGCCCGGTGTAGTAGTTGACCCCACTGAAGAGCACCAGTGCCACCGACGCGCCCTCTCGTTCCAGCCACGCCTCGATGTCGTCCGTGCGCAGCGTGGCCTCGCCCGCACGCGGGGCCAGTTCGACCAGGGATGCCGCCGGGTCATAGCCATGAAAGGCGATCTGCGACTGCACGGCATAGCGGTCCGACGGGAAGGCATGGGCCTCGATCACGATCCGGTGCCGGGCCGGGGTGGGACGGTAGAACGAGACCATCAGCAGGTGCAGGTTCACCGTCAGCGAGTTCATCACCACCACCTCTTCCGGCAAGGCCCCCACCAGCCGGGCTGTCGCTCCTGTCAGGAACACATGGTAGGGCATCCACGGATGGCGTGCGTGGAAATGCCCTTCCACCCCCAGCCTGGCCCAGTCCTCCAGCTCGGCCACCACAAACGCCTGCGTCGTCCGGGGCTGCAACCCCAGCGAGTTGCCCACGAGGTAGACCAGCGGAGTGCCGTCGGCGCCTCTGGGCAGGTGGAACCGGTCACGGAACGATGCCAGTTCGTCCGCCGCATCCAGCGCGGCAGGGTCGGGCAGGTCGGCAGGCACAGGCATCAGGGCTGTTCCGGCAGGGGCTGGAGAGGGAACAGGATCGGACGGCTGGGGGCCGCATCCGAGACGAACGGCGCGACCTGGAGGGTCAGAAGATACGGCCCGTCCGGGAGGGCATCGTCGGCATAGACCAGTTCGGTGATGGTTTTTCGGGAAGCAGTGGCAGGGTCAACGGCGTGGCTCCCTTCCGGCACGCCCCAGAAATGGTGATGGGCGGTGAGCCGACCTTCGTCGAAGAGCCGGTCGAGGGAGGGTACGTCTACCAGCAGGTGCTCTACCCCGACCTCGTTCAGGAGTGCGATGGCTTCCAGCGAGCAAAACGGCGGCGGCGCAGCCGTGTAGTCGCGGTGCTGCTTCGACGGGTCGTTGGGCAGGGTGCGGATGACCAGGCCGCGCAGGAAGTCGGGGTCGGCCTCCCGCAGCGCCGCCTCAAGCGCCCGTCGGGTGATGAACCAGTCGCCAGGGGCCTTGGCCGGACGGTAGGTTTCGGGGGAGGTGAGGGCTGGCTCCGGGCGGACGGTCACCAGGGTCGTCGGGATGAAGACGGCGTCCGGGAGTGGCTGTACGGGGATGCGGGCGGCGCTGAGGTGGCCGACCCCCTCGGTGTGGGTGCCGTTGCAATGGGGCGTCAGGGTGAGGGTCTCGAAGTTACACGACCCCCCGCGCCGCACATCGCCGACGAAGCCTCCGCCTTCATACGCCTGGGCATGGGCCAGCGGCACGCCGTAGGTGTTCGGCTGCGGGCCGTCGAACCGGAGCGGGATGGACAGGTCCAGGGGATGCCGCAGGTCCAGCCTCCAGGCGCGCTCCCCCATCGAGAAGACCAGGGAAGCCATCAGGGTGTCGCCGTGGCGGGGACGGGTTGCAGAAACCGGTGCGCCTCCATCCCCAGCCATTCGAGGGCCGTCCCGGCCAACAGGCGGTGCCGGGTGGCGTCGTCGAGTTCGGGCAGGGATTCGATGAGGGTGCCGGGGCGGTCTTCGCCGAGCGGGAACGGGTAGTCCGACCCCAGGGCGATCCGCTCCGGGCCAAGCAGCCGCAACAGGTAGCGCAGCATCTCGGGGTCGTGGACGAGCGAATCGACGTACAGGCGCGAGAGGTAGGCACGAGGATCGACGGCGTTGTCCACCGCGCAGAGGTCGGGGCGGGCCTCGAAGCCGTGCGCGATCCGTCCGAGGGTGGCGGGGAATGCACCGCCGCCATGGGCGAAGGCCACCCGCAGCCGCGGCAACCGCTCCAGCACCCCGCCGAAGATCAGCGAGCAGATGGCCCGCGACATCTCGGCGGGCATCCCGACGAGCCACGGCAGCCAGTAGCGGCGCATCTGGTCCTGCCCCATCATGTCCCACGGATGCACAAACACCGCCGCGCCGAGGGCTTCGGCAGCCTCGAACACCGGGAAAAAGTCGGGTTCGGACAGGTTGCGCGTGTCGATGTTGCTGCCGATCTGCACACCCGCCAGCCCCAGCTCGCGGACGCACCGTTCCAGTTCGCGCACAGCCAGGTCCGGGGCCTGCATCGGCAGCGTGCCCAGGCCCACGAACCGCGTCGGATGCGCCGCCACCGTCTCGGCCAGGTGGTCGTTGAGCAGCTTCGACAGGTCATAGGTGTCCTGCGGCTTTGCCCAGTAGCTGAACATCACTGGCACGGTCGAGAGCACCTGCACGTGGACGCCCGCTGCGTCGCACGCGCGCAGGCGCGTGGGGGCATCCCAGCAGTTGGCCTCCACCTCGCGGAACACCACCCCGTCGCGCACCATGCGGGCACAGCCGGGGCCGCAGTGCTCCAGTTGCACAAACCCCCCGTAGCCGTAGCGCTCGCGCAGGTCCGGCCACTGCGCCGGCAGGAGGTGGGTGTGGATGTCGATCTTCAGCATGGGCAGACAGATATAGTCAAATTGACTATATATTCAATTTGACTATATTTTGTCGTCGAAAGCAGTCGGTGGCTGTCTCAGGCGGGTTTCACCGGGGGCTGCATGACGGCCCCACAGTTCGGGCAGGTACGCTTCGCCTCGGACGTGTAGAAGCGCTCCATGAGCGGGGGCAGTTGCGTGACGATATTCTCCAGGTGGAAATACTCGTCGTAGAGCTTGGTGTCGCAGGCTTCGCAGAACCACAGAAAGCCGTCGGTGTGCGCATCCTCGCGCTTGCGTTCGATCACCAGGCCGATGGTGCCTGCGGGACGCTGGGGGGAATGGGGTACCTTCGGGGGCAGCAGGAAGATTTCCCCCTGGCGGATGGGGATGTCCTTCGGGTGCCCGTTTTCCATGATCCGCAGGACGATGTCGCCCTCGATCTGGTAGAAGAACTCCTCCGTCTCGTTGTAATGGAAGTCCTTGCGGGCATTGGGGCCGCCGACGACCATAATGATGAAGTCGTCGGTGTCCTGGTAGACGGTCTGGTTGCCGACGGGGGGCTTGAGCAGATGACGGTGTTCGTCGATCCACTGGTGGAAGTTGAGGGGGGGTAGCATGGTATGGCAAGGATGAAGATGGAAGCTAGGCGGGGACAGGGACCGGGGGTGGGTCGGAAGGGGGGGGCGGGGCACTGCCGATCAGGGCGATACACTTCAACTCGATGGCGATGGGGGTGGGCAGGCTGCTGATCCCCACCGTCGTGCGGCACGGCTGGTGGTCGGGGAAGTAGGCGGCATACAGCCGGTTGTAGGTGGGGAAGTCGGCCTCCATGTTGGTCAGGAAGACGGTCACGTCCACGAGGTCTTCCCAGCGTGCTCCGGCGGCTTCGAGCACCGTGCGAACGTTGCGGAAGACGCTGTGGCACTGTGCCGTCAGGTCGTAGGCGACGAGCTGGCCTGTTGCGTCGTAGATGTTGCCGGGGATGGTGTCGGTGCCCGGCTCACGTGGCCCGATGCCAGAGAGAAACAGCAGGTTGCCCACCCGACGGGCGTGGGGGTAGGGTCCCACCGGGGCTGGGGCCTCGGCCGTGTCGATGCGGTCGTCGGAGGCCATACGGTTTGTGCGTAACTTGTCCGTACCCTTTCAATATACACCGGATGAGGTCGCCATGCAGCCCGAACCTTCCCTTTCGGTGGAGGAATACCTGGCCCTTGAAGCCATTGCCGAGACGAAGCACGAATATTGGGGTGGGCAACGCTTTGCCATGGCCGGTGCCGACTTGGTCCACAACCAGTTTACGTCCAACCTGGTGATTGCCCTCGGTATGCGCCTCCATCCACGTGGCTGTCGTGTGCTGGCCTCCGACCAGCGGGTGCAGGTGGGGCTGCGGTACTTTTATCCAGACGTAGTAGTCGTCTGCCAGGTACCAGACCTGGTGCCGCCTCGGCCGACGAGCTTGCGCAACCCCGAACTGGTCGTCGAAGTCCTCTCCGAATCGACCGCCTCGCTGGACCGCCACGTCAAGCTGTATGCGTACCTTCAGGTGGAGAGCCTGAAAGAGTACTGGATGGTCTATCAGGACGCGCCGCGGCTGATGCGTATCGTCCGGCAGGCGTTAAGCTGGCAGTTACAACCGCTGTACGGTTTGGACCAGACGCTCCGCAGCGAGCATTTCGATCTGGAGATCCCCCTGGTCGAGTTGTTTGCGCAGGTGACGTTTCCGGAGGAGCCGCCGCCGGGTTTTACAGCTTGAGACAGACGTTTTTCGGCTCGGTGAAGAAGCGCAGCGCTTCAAGTCCACCTTCGCGCCCTACGCCCGACTGCTTGACCCCGCCAAAGGGCGTGCGCAGGTCGCGCAGCAGCCAGCAGTTGATCCAGACGATGCCAGCCTGGAGGCGGGCGGCGAGGCGGTGGGCGCGGGTCAGGTGTTCGGTCCACAGCACGGCGGCGAGGCCGTAGGGGGTGCTGTTGGCATAGGCGAGCACCTCCTCTTCAGTGTCGAACGGGGTGAGGGTCACCACCGGGCCGAAGATTTCCTCCTGGTTTGTCCGGCAACCGGGGGCCAGGCCCTCAATCACGGTAGGTGCTACGAAATACCCGTCGGCACAGCGGCCCGGCAGATGGACGCGGTGCCCGCCGCACAAGAGGGTGCCGCCTTCCTCCTGGGCCAGGGCGATGTAGGACAGGATTTTGTCGAGGTGGGGTTTTGAGACGATGGCACCCAGGTTGGTAGCGGGGTCGAGCGGGTCGCCGACGACCAGCGCCTGCGTCCGGGCCACGAAGTCGTCCCTGAACCGTTCGTAGAGGGGCCGTTCGATGAAGATGCGGGCGCCGCAGAGGCAGATTTCGCCCTGGTTCTGGAACGAGGACCGCAGCGTGGTGCTGAGCATCGCCTCGTAGTCGCAGTCGGCGAAGATCAGCACCGGGTTCTTGCCGCCGAGTTCGAGCGAGAGCTTCTTGAACAGCGGCGCAGCACGCCGGGCGATGGCTGCGCCGGTGCGGGTGCTGCCGGTGAACGAGAGGGCTTTGATGCCCGCGTGTCCACTCAGGGCATGGCCTACCCGGTGGCCCAGGCCGTGGACGATGTTGAATACGCCGGGCGGGAGGCCGGCTTCCATGCAGAGCTGGGCCAGGCGGAAGGCGGTGAGAGGGGTGACCTCGGAGGGCTTGCCGATGACGCAGTTGCCCGTTGCCAAGGCCGGGGCGACCTTCCAGGTGAACAGGTACAGCGGCAAGTTCCAGGGGGAGATGCACCCGACCACGCCGAGGGGCTGGCGCAGCGTGTAGTTGAGGGCGGCTTCGTCAGTGCGGTGCAGCTCGCTGGATTCGTGCAGGATGGCGGTGGCAAAGAACCGGAAGTTGGCGACGGCCCGCGGGATGTCCACGCTGCGGGCGAGGCTGACGGGCTTGCCGTTGTCGAGGCTTTCGTCGTGGGCCAGTTCGTCCAGATGTTCTTCGATCAGGTCGGCCAGGCGCAGGAGCAGGCGGGCGCGTTCCGGTGCCGGGGTCTGGCTCCAGGCGGGGAATGCCTGCTCGGCGGCGGCAAACGCCCGTGCAACGTCGCGCCCGTCGGAGTCCGGCACCTTGCTGTAGACCTGGCCGGTAGCCGGGTTGACGTTGTCCAGGTAGGTGCGGCTGGTCGGCGGTGTGAGCTTGCCACCGATGTAGTTGCTGAATCGTTCCATCGTCAGGACCGGTTTGGCGCAAGATAGCCCGAAGCGCCGCACGGGTACAGCCCGGAGCCGTTCAGGCGCGGTGAAAGGCGGCGATTTCGTCGAGCAAGGGTTCGATGGCCGTGTCGGGACGGGGGGCGGGGCCAATCGGGTCGTCGGGTACGGCCGGGTCGTCGGCGAGGGCATGGAGGGTTGCCCGCACGCTGTGCGCCAGGGCGTCGGGGTGGTATCCGCCTTCGAGTTGGGCTACGAGCCGGTTGTCCGCCCAGGCATCGGCCCAGGCACGGAGTTCGCGGACGAGGTGGAAGAAGCCGGTCGTGGACAGGTTCATCCGGGCCAGCGGGTCTTTCCAGTGGGCATCGTAGCCTGCCGAGACGATCAGCAGCTCCGGGCGGAACCGCCGCACGACGGGTTCGACCACCCGTCGGAACGCGGCGAGGTAGCCGGTGTCGCCGGTATGGGCCGGGAGGGGGAGGTTCACGGTGGCCCCTTCCCCTTTTCCGGCTCCGATCTCCTCCACAAGGCCTGTTCCGGGGTAGAGGGGGTGCTGGTGCAGGCTCACAAACAGCACATTCGGGTCTTCGTAGAACACCTCCTGGGTGCCATTGCCATGGTGTACGTCGAAGTCGATGAGGGCGATCCGTTCCACCCCGAACTGGCGGCGTGCCCACCGGGCGGCGATGGCGACGGTTGCCAGCAGGCAGAACCCCATCGCACTGTCGGGGCGGGCATGGTGGCCGGGCGGACGGGTCAGGGCGAAGCCGTTCCGGGCGGTGCCCTCCACAACCGCCCGGGTGACAGCCAGCAAGCCGCCCAGGCCCTCCAGCGCAGCGGACAGACTGTCCGGGGTGGCATAGGTGTCTTCATCCAGCCAGGCTCCGCCGTGCTGCACGGTGGCCTCCAGCCGCCGGAGATAGCCAGCGGTATGGACGAGGAGGGCTTCGTCGAGGGTGGCTGGGGGGGCTGGCAGGTGCCGCAGCATGGACCAGAATGGGTCGTTCTCGAGCAGCCGGAGGGTCGTCTCCAGCCGCGCCGGACGCTCCGGATGGTCGTCGTGGGCATGGGCCGCATGGCCAGGGTTCCAGGTGAACGCAGTGGACAAGGTAGGAAAGGAAGATGGGTGTTTAGGCTTGAGACGCTTCGCTTTGGTTAAAGAGGGCAGGGCATGCCTTGCCCCTACAAAAACGTTCGCTCTGGTTGA
>CAZLRO010000081.1:6941-13268 GCA_964561865.1 uncultured Rhodothermaceae bacterium
GTGGGGTTTCCCAAAGGCCAACAGGCCGTACCAAGCCTCCAAACTCCTCTCACTCACCTTTCCGCCGTTCCTGCGGCCAGGTAGACGAGCGGCTGATTTGCTCGAACGGCAGGGCGACGGTTGAGGCAATGTTGGCGAGGTGGGAACTGACGCGGCTCATCAGCCGGGCACCGAGGGCATAGACCACCCCTTCGTTGACAGTGGCCCCTTCGCGTTCGGCCAGCAGACGCAGGTACTGGGTGATGTCCTGCTTGAGTTGCTCGTGCGTGAGCATCAACTCCCGCGCAATGGCTTCGTCGTCCTCAAAGAACCCCTTGCGGATTTGTTCAAACATCTCCAGGATGCGGCCTCGGAAGTCCCGCAATGGCTCCACGAGCGGCCCCATACGGGGCTTGTGGGCCAGCGTCGCCACCTTCGCACAGGATTTGGCGAGGTCTCCGATCCGCTCGGCCTCGTGGACGATGCTGATGAGCTTGAGCGAGAAGATGAGCGCCTTGCCCGGTTCCTGGGTCAGGTGGTCCAGCACGGCACGGCGCAGGTGTTGCTCGCGCGTGTTGATCTCCCCGTCCATCATGCCCAGGTCCACATCCAGGATCTCGTTGTAGAGCAGCTGGGCCGTGGCCGCAGCAAACATTTCGTGCCCCGTCAGGATCATCACCTTGACGTCGTCGAAGGCCTGTTGAACCAGCCGGGGCGGGTCGGAACTGCGGAAGAAGTCGAAAAAACCCATCGGTGCTGCCGGATGACCGCAGGCGTCGGTGCAGGGTTGCTACGGCCAACGGTTATGCCTGCACGATACGGCCATCCACCCTGTCGGGGCAAGCCGGTACCCTCCTGCGGCCCATTTTAAAGCAAAGTATAGTCAAATTGACTATATAGTCAATTTGACTATACTCCCTGCCTTTTCGCCACCTGTCTTGCGCTTACCAGCCCGGAATGAGCTGAATGCCGAGGTGGGGGCCTTTGACCGGGCGCTGGAACGGATAGGCGTAGAACATCTCCAGCACCATGTAGCCAAAGAGGTTGAACCGGGTGGAAGCGCCCACACTGAAGACCGGTGCACGCTTGTTCTGAGCCTCGAACCGGGCGAGGGTGTCCAGGTCATCTTCGTCGGTGAAGCGGAGCACCGGGGTCTGCGAACCCGTCCAGGCCACCCCGCCGTCGGCGAAGAGGGAGAGTTCGGTGGGCAGGTAGGGAAACTTGATCAGCCCCAGGTCTTCCGTCCCGAACAGGGGCAGGCGTACTTCGGCGCTGGCGAAGGCAATGCGGGTGCCGAGCAGCCGGTCGAAGACACAGGGCTGGTCGCCGATACACTCGGCCGGGTCGAACGAGTTGAAGCTGTAGCCCCGCACGAAGGCCAGGTTGTTCGCATAGCCCAGGTATTCGCGGGTGAACAGGCGGCTGGTGTCGTTCGGGTCGCTGCTCTCGTTGGCTCCGTAGTTGCCCACGTGCAGGCCGCGCACGGCAAAGGTGAACGGTTTCTGGAAGAAGTAGCGGCGGTAGTCGCCCAGCACGCGGAAGAAGGTGTCGCCGCCGAAGTACGGGCTGACGTCGATCCGGGAGCGCCCGCCGCGGATGGGCGAGGTGAACCCGAAGAACGAGAAATCGTTGACGAGGGCCGCGCCGGTCTGGAAGAAATAGATGGGGTCGAGGCTGCTGCCGTAGCCAGCATCTTCACACCCGATGCGTTCGCGCGAGACCGAGAAGGTGTCGATGTAGTACCGGTCCACCTCGCAGCCAAAGCCGTAGCGGGTGAAGCCACCCTGGACCTCGAACCGCCGCGTCGTGGTGAACGGATAGGCAGCCACCCCCTCGGCCTGGTCGATGAAGATGCGCTGGCGCAACTGGTCGACCACCTGGACGACCTGTCCCGTCTCGTCCTGGATGACGTCGTAGCCGGTGCCTCCGTAGAGGTAGGGGATATGCCCGGCCTGCAACCCGTAGTTGAGCCGCCGTTTCTGGTTGAGGTAGGCTACCTGCCCCCCGATGTCCTTGAAGGTACCGTTGGCCTGGGCCGCCACGATCAGGTTCTGGTCGCCGAGCATGTCGCTGAAGTAGAGGGCCACGCCGCCGCTGACGCCAGAGCCGAACGGCCCACCGGCATAGACCCCTACCGACGGCGGGGCCACGAAGTCCAGGCGCAGGCGTGAGCTGTAGGCTTTGAGGTCCTGCGGACGGTCGGGGGGCAGCCCGGTGAGCGGGTCGTTCAGGTAGCTGCCCACCAGCCCTTCGTCTACGCCCCGGAACGGCGGCAGGATGCCCGCTGCCAGCGGTTCCGCCTCTGCCGAGGCCGTCATGGTGGTGCCCTCGGTCTGGTCGGCCTCCAGGCCATAGACGGTGTAGGCGTTGTCCGAGAACACAGAGAACATCATCCGGCCACTCTGTTGGGCCACCGACATGGCGGGAGACAGCTCGGTGATGCCGCTGACCCCGGTTTGCAGGTAGGTGACGCGGGCCAGTTGCTGGCTGGCAAGTTCATAGCGGTAGATGTCCTTGAACCCCTCGTAGTCCGCGATGAAGTAGAGGCTGCGCCCGTCCGGGGAGAACTGGGGGTTGTGGTGGACCACCTCGCTGCCGAACGGTTTGAGCACCTGGGTGACCATGCCGGTGGCGACATCGATCAGGGCGATGCGTTCGAGGGCATAATCCATCGCCTCGAAGTTGGTGCCGTCTTCGCCCCGGTCGCTCACGAAGGCGAGCGTCTTGCCATCCGGACTCCAGGTGGGCATCAGGTCGCCGTAGCGGTCGTTGGTGAGCTGGCGGACGTTCCGGGTTTCGAGGTCGAGCAGGTAGAGGTCGCTGATGCCGCCGTCGAGGCCGGAGAAGGCCAGCGTCTTGCCGTCGGGACTCCAGGCCACGTTGGTGATGGCCGAGACGCCGCTGACGGCGATGCGCTGCTCGATGTCGCCGGAGCGCCAGTCGAGCAGGGCGATCTCGTTATCCCCCCCCACAAACGTGATGAAGGCGAACTTTGCCCCGTCCGGACTCCACGAGCCGGCGCTGCTGATAAACCGGATGGCGTCGAAGTGGGCGTTGCGCCCGCTGGTACGCAGGCGTTTGATGACCTCGCCGGTCTCGGCGTCGGCGATAAACAGGTTGATGTTGAGCAGGTCGCGCTCAGAGAGGAAGGCGACGTACTTGCCGTCGGGGCTGATGACGGGCGAGAGGTTCATCTCCCCGGCGTCGAGGTCTTTTGCGAGCACACGCCGCCCGGCTTGCTCGGCAGCGGTGCGTCCGGCCATCAGCGGCAGGTAGGCTTCCTTGATGGCCTGCTGCCACTCTTTCGAGAGCGAGTCCGGCTTGATGCCCAGCACATAGACGAAGGCCGAGTCGATGCCCACTTGTCCCCCCAGCTTGAACAGGTTGGCGAGGGCGGCATCGCCATACTTGCCGCCGATGTAGGCCATGTAGGCTTGCCCGTAGCGGTAGGGGAAATACCGGAAGTCCTTTGAGAGCTGTTCCATCGTCGGCAGGTCGTCTCGCAGGGCCGCGTCGCGCATCCACATGGCGGTGTGGGCATCCTTGCGTCCGATGGACAGGTATTCGGCCATGCCTTCGACGAGCCAGAGGGGCAGCAGCCCCAGGTTGAACCGGGTGGAGTCGGTGCTGTTGAGGCCGATATCATACTGGAAGGAGTGGACCAGTTCGTGGCCGAGGACGTGGTCGGTTTCTCGGTAGAGGCCCGTCAGGGGCATCACCACGCGCTCCTTCAGGCTCTCGGTCACCCCGCCGGTGCCCTGGCCGATCTCCCCGCCGATAGCATTGGTCTGCTGGAAGTCTGCGTCGTTGGCGTAGAAGATGATGGGCTTGGGCTTGTAGAACTCGCGCAGGAAGGTGCGGCTGTGTCGCTGGTACCAGCGTTCGGCCATGCGCGAGGCATCCCGGACGGCCTGCTCTTCCTCCGGATACAGGAAGAACTCGAAGTGTTCCGTGCGGAAGGTCTGGAAGTCGAACTGGTCGTACTGGACCTTGTTGCGACCGAAGTACTGGGCCAGGGCGGGTGCCGTGACCAGGAGCAGCGCCACACACAGGCCTGCCCGACGGAGAGGATGTGGCATGGGGTTACCGGACTTGGTAAAAAGCTTCACTTCGCATCCTGCCGGGGTTTCGGAAGCACCCCGACCGGGGGTGTAACCGCGCTTGAGGCCCCCGGTTGCCAGGGGATGCGTTTTTCCCTCGCAGGGCCTGCCCGGTCTCCGTTCTGCCTGTCCTTGCGCTTCGGCCTGCTGCACCTCACAGGCCCCGGCGACCGGGCATGGACCCCTGCTTTGCCGAAACAGTATGCAAGAAACAGACCGGATGCACGGGCAGAACCACCCAGCGGTCGGGATCGGTGCCTCAACGGTCGAAAATATGAGGTGAACGGGTGATTAAGGTGGATCACCGGATCAGCCTCGCTGTTTCAGTCTCTATCGGTCGTTGAGGCGTATGACCACTCCCTGAACCACTGCTGTCATTGCAAAGAGACAATGGACGAATATCAACTGCGCGTCCGCATTTTTATCGGGATCATTGTGCTGGTGCTGGGCATCCTGGCCCTGCGTCTCGTGCAGATGCAGCTCATCAAGACGGAAGAGTATGCCGGTACTTCGCGCAACGCCACCATCCGCGAGGTGCGCGTCATGCCAGACCGGGGGGTGCTCTACGACCGCAACGGCATCCTGATGGTGGACAATGCGCCCACCTACACCCTTACTCTCACCCCCCGCTTTTTCGATACCACCCGAGTGGCGATGCTGGCCCAGTTGCTTGAAGTGCCAGACACGACGGTGCGCCGCAAAATCCGGGAGGCCCGGTCGTGGAGTTCGTTTCGGAGCAGCCCCCTCTTCCCGGAGATCTCTTTCGACAAGCTCAGCCGCATCCTCGAAAACCAGCAGCAACTGCCCGGCATTGGCTATGAGGTTACCCGCAAGCGCCGATACCTCACCAATGCCTATGCCGCCCATGTACTCGGCTATATCCGGGAGATTTCGGACCACGACCTGGAGACACGTCGGGCCGAGGGCTACCGTCCGGGCGACCTGATCGGGCAGTCGGGACTGGAGAAGTTTTACGAGCAGGAACTACGTGGGCAACTGGGCAGCCACTTCCGCCTCGTCAACCGGCATGGCATGGAGGTGGAGTCCTACCTCGGCGGCACGAACGACCGTGCGCCGGTGGGGGGCTACGACCTGCACCTGAGCATCGACAGCCGGATGCAGGCCGTCGGCGAGTCGCTCTTCGTCCACAAGCGTGGGGCTGCTGTCGCCATCGACCCGAACACCGGCGAGATCCTGGCCCTAATCAGCAAGCCGGACTTCGACCCGGATATCTTCTCCAAGCCGGTCGACCGGGCTACGTGGAACTACCTGACCACCAGCCGGGAGAAGCCTATGTTCAACCGGGCGACGATGGCCGGAATGCCGCCCGGCTCCACCTGGAAACCGTTCATGGCGCTCATGGCACTCCAGGAGGGCCTGATCACTCCCACGACGAAGCTCTATTGCCGGGGTGGGGTGCAAGTGGGCAACCGGTTCTACAAGTGCATGGGCGTTCATGGGTCGCTGGACGTGGGCATGGCAATTCAGCGCTCGTGCAACTCGTTCTTCTACCAGCTCATGCTCAAAACCGATGTGAACACCTATGCCCGCTACGCCCACCTCTTCGGCTTCGGCCTCGAAGCCCCGATGGACATCGCCGAGCAGTGGAAAGCGGTGATCCCGGACTCGGCGTACTTCAACCGCATCTTTGGCCAGCAGTGGGGGCTGGGCACCACCGTGATCCTGGGCATCGGGCAGGGCAACATGATTGTGACCCCGATGCAACTGGCCCGCTACCTGTCTGCCGTGGCGAACGGGGGCACGCTGCACGCGCCGCATCTGGTGCGGGAGATGAAGAACCCGGAGACGGGCGAGGTGCTGCGCCCGAACCTGCCCCGCCCCCAGCGCCTGCCGATCGACGCCGCCTACTTCGAGATCGTCCGGGATGGGATGCGCCGGGTGATGGAGGCCGGGACTGGTCGGGGGGTGCAGTTGCCGGACATCCCCAGCGGCGGCAAGACCGGCACAGCCCAGGCTCCCGGCTTCAACCGCAAGGACAACTCGGTCTTCGTCATGTTCGCCCCCTTCGACCAGCCAAAGGTCGTCATCGCGGTGATGGTGGAAAACGGGGGCTTCGGAGCACAACAAGCGGCCCCCATCGGCAGCCTCATGGTCGAGCAATACCTCACCGGACACCTCACCCGCCGCGACCTGTTCAACCACATCCGCACCCTGAGTAGCCAGAGCCTGTAAGAGAGTACGGCCTGTGGCCTTTGGTATGGCCTGACGGCCTTTGGGAAATGCATGC
>CAZLRO010000082.1:0-13204 GCA_964561865.1 uncultured Rhodothermaceae bacterium
AGGCGGACGGTAGCCGCCTCGGGCAGGGCGTAGCGCAGGGTCGTCACCGGGTTGACGGGTTCGGATAGTTGCCCTCCAGCGCATACGCCGTCGGCAGGGCTTCCGGTGATGCATCGGCGAGCAGTGGTGTCACTGGCGGGGCTTCCCGTTCCAGCAGGCCGTCCACCCGGCCCGAACCCGCCCCCACAATCACCGACTTCTCTGTGACCACCGACGTGGTGGCTGCATCGGTAACGGTCATCTTCAGTTGCAGGGTGGTGTTGCTACCGACGCTCCTGGAGAAGCTGGATGAAGAGCCGCCGTAGTACCAGATATCGCAATTCTTCACGAGTGGGACGGGGTAGGCTCCCCCGCCAGGACAGACGAGCAGGTAATCCCAACGATAGTTGTAGGGGGTCTGGCCCCCGGAGACGACTGCCGTCCAGGTACCTACTTGCCCGATACCCAGCGTCGATGGGCCGTTGATGGAGGCAGTAAGGGACGGGCAGGCCGTGCCAATATTGTGGGCAGAAAACGCATTCTGGATGGCGCACACGTGCGCACCGCCGTAGTAGGTGTTCGCCGCCGTGATCATGTTCGTCCGGAAGGCGGAGAAGTCGTAGGCGTGCGGGGTGATCTGGAGTGCCTTGAAGGTGAGGTTGTTGCCGATGGTGGTGCCGACAGCCTGCCGCACATCCCAGGCCGCCCCCCCGATGACCTGACCGTTCCAGTGATTGCCTTCGTCCGGAGTCCACACGTAATTGTTGTTGTCGAGGTCTCGGGTTGCAACCCCAATTAGGGGAAATACGTCCTCACCGATGAGGGCATCGTTGTTCTTGGCCCCGGCGAAGTAATCCGCAAACCCCTCATCCATCGCATTTCCCTCAGTGTTATCACCAGTAGGGTCGATGAACGCCCCATAGATGCTGTAGATGACATTGTGCGTGTACTCGTGGTTGACTGCGTCGCTCGAATGGGCCCAATCGACCCCATAGGCCGAGCCAAAGAAAATCTCGGTGCCACTGGCACAGGCAATCGTAGGTTGGTTGTATGCACAGGTTCCTACGGGCTGGTCAACATATGCATTCATCTGATAGTCGGTGCCGCTGTAGCTGAAGGGCGAGGCCTTGAAGAAGTCGTGCATGGCGCTGGCGTGGTAGCGCACGTTCGGGGCATCATCCGCCGCCCAGCTGTAGTTGTGCGTCGTGTTGCCGCCTACCCAGACCGTGGCCGTGTGCTCAATAGTGTTGTCGTTGGCGTCGTGCAATTCCACCCACTCGTTCTGTAGCGGCAGGTGGATCGTGTAGTAGCCGCTGGCCAGGTAGGACGTAGACCAAGCGCCGCTGCTGTTGGTGCTGCCGAGGAAGACCCGCTGGCCGATCGTGTTGTAGACCTCCACCTCCGTTGTCTTGAAGCTCGCCGAGACCGGCGGGTCGGTGACCAGTTCAGGGTAGTACGCGCCGGTGACCGTGCCGGAGAGCGTCCCGCCCAGCGGCGTCGCAGACGCAGCAGCGCGACGCGCGGTGGAATCGGCTGGCGGCGCAACCGTGGCGGCGATGTCGCCGGGCTGTGGCTCGTGGGCATGCCGCAGGTTACTCCACGCGCGCAAGACTGTCCCCTCCTGGGCATCGATAATCTCCTCCTGTATATTCTGGCCCACCACGCCATTTCCAAGGTCTATCTCTTGTTTGTACCGTACCTTGAAGGCAATCTGGCTCCCGTCCGGGGAAAGGATAGGCACGCTGACAATATCTCCTTCCTCGCCCCAGATCCACTGGTAGGAGCCATCAAGATCGAGTGCCACCAGCTTTCTGTTCTCGGCATGGCGTCCCGACGAATCCCGATAGGCGTAATCGAAGACACTTCCGAGCAAGCGATCCCCCGGCGTCCAGTCCGATACCTGAGTATGGAAACTCGGCGCGTCCCTCGGCGAGTTGGTCACGCGCTGTTCGTTCGTCCCGTCTACGTCCACCACGTAGGTCTCGTAGAGCCCCAGTGCCTCAGGCACCATCACTCGCCAGAAGGCGATGCGACGCCCATCCGGCGACCAGACCGGGCGCATCCCGTTGGCCAGATGTATCCCCGGTGTCTCGGTACGGGTGAGGCGGTAGCGGCCCGTCCCGTCGGCCTTCACCACGTAGAGCGCCGGGCCATAGTGCAGCGCCTCCTGCGGACCTGTGAGCACGATCTTCGTCTCGTCGGGCGACCAGACGGCATCCCCTATCGGGAAGTCTGGGTCGTCGGTGAGTTGGCGCACGTCCGAGCCGTCGGGCTGCATGCTGTAGAGCTGGGAGGTACCGCTCTCGTTGGAGACGAAGAGGATCGACCCCGGCTCGGCCAGGAAGCCATCGGCTGCCGGTTCGGGCAGGTGCGTGTCGCAGCTACCGAGCAGGAGTGCAGCCAGGAGCAGCAGGGTGAGGAGCACGGAGGTTGGTTTCATGCCATTCACCTCAGGCCAACAGAAACGCCAACAGAAACGCCAACAGAAACGCCAGCAGAAACACCAACAGAAACACCAACAACGCCTCTTGTGGTGTGTACAACGGTTAGGTTTAACAGAGCACTACAGGTAAGCAGTGGTCAAGCTACAACGCACCTCTGTATAACGCAAGGGTAATAGGACGTACCCTGAAAAAATGTTGGTTTGATACGCTGCACAAGCGTCTACTGGTGGAAGAGGCCTGGCAGGCACGGCTGCCGGGGTGAGCCTGCCGGGGTGGAACCTGCGTTGCAGGCTGGGTGAAGACATTGGTCGCCAGGTTCGGTAACAGCAACCGTAGGGCCTGCTTCATGGAGGGGCCGCCTCAGGGCGACAACTGGATCATTCCCGGCCCTGCCCGTGTTCACGACCCAGGATGCTGCCCTGCGTCTCGAAGGACCTCACAACCGCCTGACCTCCGTCTCCCACCGGCCTCCCCATGCAGCCCGCCCGAACCCCGGCGTTCCACCTCGGTTCGATCCTGGTCCAGCCTGCGCTCAACCAGTTGGTCAAGGAGGGCGTGGTGTTGCGACTGCCCCCCAAGTTCATGCAGGTGCTGGTCTGCCTAGCCCGGCAACCGGGAGAGCTGGTGACGCGGGACGAACTGCTGGAGGCGGTCTGGCCGGATATCGTCGTCGGCGAGGCGGTGCTGACGCGGGCCATCTCAGAACTGCGCAAAGCCTTCGACGACGACCCCCAGCAACCCCAGGTGATCGAGACGATCCTGAAGTCCGGCTACCGGCTCATCGCCCCGGTGACAGCGGCGGCGCTGTCGCTCGACGGCCGGGAGGCCCCGCTCCTCCAGGACGTCACGCTCACCACCCCACCCGTGCGGCCACACACCGCCCAGCGGCGTAGTCCAGCGGGCCGGTGGTGGATCGGCCTGGGGATGCTGCTCCTCCTGGGCCTGGGGGTGATCTGGCGCTGGTCGGCAGGTACACCAGCCCCTCCTGCCGGATTGGTACTGCGCCCGCTGACCAGCCTGCCCGGCGAGGAGTTCGACCCGGCCCTCTCCCCGGACGGCCAGCAAGTAGTCTTCGCCTGGCACCCCGAAGACACAGGGGAAGTAGACCTCTACGTCGCTCCGATGACAGGCGGGGCACCCCGGCGGCTTACCACAGCGCCCACCATCGAACGCTACCCGGCCTGGTCTCCGGATGGCCGGTTCGTAGCGTTCATCCAGTGCGACCGCGCCGCGCAAACGGTGGCTGTCTGGACGGTTCCGGCCGCCGGAGGCCCCCCCCAGCACCTGGCCGACCTGCACACGCAGGACTGCTTCGCCCCCTCCCGCCTCTCCTGGTCCCCCGATGGCCGTCTGCTTGCCGTCGCCGACCTGGCCCCTGCCCAGCCTGGCACGCGGATCGTCCTGCTGGCAACCGGGGCTGCGGAACGACAAGACCTCACCCAACCCCCGGAGGGGATGCGCGACCTCTACCCGGTCTTCTCCCCGGACGGGCGGCACCTGGCGTTCCTGCGGCAGCAGGGCACCTCTGGCATGGCCTCCGGGGGCGACCTGATGGTGGTTCCCCTGCCCCAGGGGGAACCGATGACCCTCACCCGGGGCGGGTTTGAGATCAACGCGCTGGGCTGGCTCCCGGACGGGCAGGCACTGCGGTTCCTCTCCCGCAACAACCTCTGGACGGTGCCGCTGCGGGGGGGCGCCCCCCGCTGGATGTCCACGACGGGGGCGAACCTGTCCCAGATGACCACCTCCCAACAGGCGGCAGCCCTCGTCTTCACCCAGACCGGCACCGACACCAACCTGTGGCGACTGCCCCTGGCGGCATCCGATACCAGCCAGGCCGTGCGCCTCGTCGCCGCCACCCGCACCGACACCGACCCGCAGGTCTCCCCGGACGGGCAGCGGCTGGCCTTCTTCTCGGACAGCGACGGGGCGTGCAGCCTCTGGCTCAGCCATGCCGACGGCACCCAGCTCGTCCCGCTGGTACGTCTGGACGTCCCCTGCCACCAGGCCGGGATGCCCCGCTGGTCTCCCAGCGGCCAGCACCTGGCCTACGTCTCGTGGGAGGCCGGGCACGCCGACGTATATGTGGCCTCGGTAGCCAGCGGTACCACCCGCCGCCTGACCACCACGCCCTCCGAAGACACAGCCCCCGGCTGGTCGCACGATGGGCAAGGGCTGTACTTCAGCTCGGACCGGGACGGCACGCCCAACCTCTGGAAGATGCCCTGGCAAGGCGGCACCCCTGTCCAGGTGACCCGAAACGGCGGATACCGTGCGATGGAGTCGCCCGACCGGGTGTGGGTCTATTTCACCAAGTCCGGCCAGCCCGGCCTCTGGCGTATCCCTGCCGTGCAGGGCCGGGAAGAGCAGATCAGCACGGCCCCGGTGCCGGACGATGCCGCCCACTGGCGTGTGAGCGAACGCGGAATCTACTATCTTGTCCGCTCTCCGACCCCTTCCCTGGCCCTGTTCGACCCCGAAACCCGGCAGGAACGGCTGCTGCGTCCCCTGCCTGCCACCCTGGCCGCCTGCTCCAGCTTCGACATCGCCCCCGATGCCTCCTGGGCGGTCTTCTCCCTGGTAGACCACCGCGCCGAGGACCTGCTGGTGCTGGAGCCGTCCCGCCCGCCCGACGATGAACCCTATGCGCCCTGACTTCTCCCGGATCGCCTGGGACGCCCCCTTGCCGTTGTCGCCGTCCAGCCCATCCGCAGCCACCCCCACCCCGGAGGGTATCGACCTGCCTGCGGTAGCCACCGAGGCGCACCTGGCCGGGGTCGAGCATCTGCACTATGCCGCCGGATGGCCGCCGTTCCTGCGCGGGCCGTACAGCACCATGTACACCCGCCAGCCGTGGACCATCCGACAGTACGCCGGCTTCTCTACCGCCGAGGCTTCCAACGCCTTCTACCGCCGCAACCTCGCCGCTGGGCAGCGTGGCCTCTCGGTGGCCTTCGACCTCGCCACGCACCGGGGCTACGACTCCGACCACCCCCGCGTTGTCGGCGATGTGGGCAAGGCAGGCGTCGCCATCGACACCGTCGAGGACATGAAGATCCTCTTCGACGGCATCCCCCTCGACCAGATGTCCGTCTCCATGACGATGAACGGCGCGGTGCTGCCCATCATGGCCTTCTACCTCGTCGCTGCCGAGGAGCAGGGCGTTGCCCCGGACCGGCTCAGTGGCACCATCCAGAACGACATCCTCAAGGAGTTCATGGTGCGCAACACCTACATCTACCCGCCGGGGCCCTCGATGCGCATCGTGGGGGACATCTTCAGCTACTGTGCCCGCCAGATGCCCCGGTTCAACCCCATCTCCGTAAGTGGCTACCACATGCAGGAGGCCGGGGCCACTGCCGACCTCGAACTGGCCTACACCCTCGCCGACGGCCTCGAATACCTGCGGACCGGCCTCCGGGCGGGCCTCGCCCTCGACGACTTCGCCCCGCGTATCTCCTTCTTCTTCGGCATCGGGATGCCCCATTTCATGGAGATCGCCAAGCTGCGCGCCGCCCGGCTGCTCTGGGCCAGGCTCGTCCAGCCCCTCCGGCCGCAAAACCCGAAGTCCATGGCGCTGCGGACGCACTGCCAGACCTCCGGCTGGAGCCTGACCGAGCAGGACCCGTTCAACAACGTGGCCCGGACGTGCCTGGAAGCCCTCGCCGCCGTGCTCGGCCACACCCAGTCCCTCCACACCAACGCCCTCGACGAGGCTATTGCCCTGCCGACGGACTTCTCTGCCCGCATCGCACGCAACACCCAACTCTACCTCCAGGAGGAGACCGACCTCACGCGGGCCATCGACCCGTGGGCGGGGTCGTACTATGTCGAATACCTGACCGACCGGCTTGCCCGCCGGGCCTGGGCGCTCATCGAAGAGGTGGAAGCAATGGGCGGGATGACGCGGGCCATTGAGCAGGGACTGCCCAAGCTCCGGATCGAGGAGGCCGCCACACGCCGCCAGGCCCGCATCGACGCCGGGCGCGAGGTCATCGTAGGCGTGAACCGGTACCGGCTGGAACACGAGACGCCCCTCGACATTCTGGAGGTGGACAACACCGCCGTCCGTACCCGGCAACTCGAACGGCTGGCACAGGTGCGGGCCAGGCGCGACCCGGCGGCGGTACAGACCGCCCTCGACGCCCTCACCACCTGCGCCCGCACCGGCGAAGGCAACCTGCTGGCCCTGGCCGTGGATGCCGCCCGCCACCGGGCCACCCTCGGTGAAATCTCGATGGCGATGGAACAGGAATTTGGCCGCTACCAGGCCACGACACGCAGCGTCTCCGGCGTCTATGCCGCCGAGATCGGACCGTCCGACGCCGTCCAGCTGGCCCGTGCCCTCTCCGACACCTTCGCCGCACGCGCCGGACGACGGCCCCGCATCCTCGTCGCCAAGCTGGGGCAGGACGGCCACGACCGCGGCGCCAAGGTCATCGCCACCAGCTTCGCCGACCTCGGCTTCGATGTGGACATCGGCCCACTGTTCTCCACCCCGGAGGAAGCCGCCCGGCAGGCCGTCGAGAACGACGTCCATGTCGTCGGCGTGAGCAGCCTCGCCGGGGCGCACAAGACGCTCGTGCCCGAACTGCTCCGCCACCTCAACGGCTACGGACGCGCCGACATACGTGTGGTCGTCGGCGGGGTCATCCCCTCCCAGGACTACGCACCCCTCACCGCCGCGGGCGTATCCGGCATCTTCGGCCCCGGCACCGTCATCGCCGAGGCCGCCCGGCACATTCTCGCCGGCTTCCTTCAGGACCTCTCCCCCGATGCCGGTACAACTCCGGATTCCCCGCCTTTAACAGTTTCGTAATATCCCATCGCGGTCAATATCATAGCTTAGGGAACTATGCTCCGCAAGCTACAATTACCCATATCCCTTCTCCCAAGCCCATCCTTTCACCTTCCTCCCCCTTCCGTTTTTCGCGTTTTCTTTCTTGACTCCTGCCTTATTCTGCTCGTTATGGCTGCGCTGAAACGCCCCCTTGTGCTTCTTGCCCTCGTGCTTGTATTCGGTTGCGACGGTACCCGCGATGGTTCGGACGAACAACGCAAGACTATTGAAAATAAAGGCTCAGACACGTTGCTTAACGTTGCACAGGCATGGGCCGAAGCCTATCAGACTGTCGCGCCAACCGTGGCTGTCTCGGTCTCCGGCGGCGGCTCTGGCACCGGCATTGCCGCCCTCATCAACGGCACGGTAGACCTTGCCAACGCCAGCCGCCCCATCAGTGTTGAAGAGGCCGCTGAGGCCGCAGCCAAGAACGTTGCGCCGCGAGAGTTCATTGTCGGTTATGATGCCGTGGTCGTCTTCGTCAACCGCGCCAACCCCATCACATCATTCACGATGGAGCAGCTCGCGGAGATCTTCGGCGAGAACGGACGGTACACACGCTGGGACCAGTTGGGCATCGAAGTGCCGGGGTGCCACGACCAAGAGATGATTCTCGTCAGCCGTCAGAACAACTCCGGTACCTACACCTACTTCCGCGAGGCCGTCCTCGGCAACCAGCGCGACTTCCGTCTCGGTACGCACGACATGCATGGGTCGAAGGACGTGGTGGACCTGGTGATGCACACCCCTTGTGCCATTGGCTACACCGGGCTGGCCTACACCGTACCCGAAGTGAAGATGCCTTGCGTGTCGAAAGACACCGACAGCCCATGTGTAGTACCGAGCACCACCTCAGCCGTCGATGGCAGCTACGCCATCTCCCGACCGCTGTTCATGTACACCAACGGCGATCCGACGGGCGAGACGAAAACCTACCTCGACTGGATCCTCAGTGATGAGGGCCAGTGTATCCTCCTGGAAAAAGGCTACGCTGCCCTCCGTCCCCTCGACTGCCGGGACGTGGCCTCTCCCTCCTGAACGCACGTCTGCCGAACCATGCACGAGACTACAACGCAACCCGTGCGCATCGACGACATCGACCGCCGAACGCCCGCTTGGTACTTCGACCGGTTGATGCAGATCGTCATGTTTGCCGGAGGTGTCTCGGCCATCCTGTTCATCATCGGCATCTTCGTGTTCATCACCCGCGAAGGACTGCCGTTCATTGTCGGGCGGCTGGACCTAGGCGAGTTCTTCACCTCGCCCCGCTGGATGCCCACCTCTGAATACAACGTGACCTACGGGGCGCTGGCCCTCATCGTGGGTACGCTCAGCGTGACCGGCATGGCGATGCTCGTGGCGATTCCGTTCTCACTCGGAGCCGCTATCTACATCGGCGAGTTCGCCACCGGGCGTACGCGCGAGGTGCTCAAGGTGATGGTAGAGCTGCTGGCCGCTATCCCCTCGGTCGTGTGGGGGTTCATCGGGCTGACGCTCATAAACCAGTTCATCATCACCGTTTTCGACGCTAACATCGGGCTGAATGTGTTGAACGCGGGGCTTATTCTGGGTCTGATGGCCGCGCCGATCATGACCACCATCGCCGAGGACGCACTCAAGGCGGTGCCGGACCGCTACCGCGAAGCCGCTGAAGCGATGGGGGCAACACGGTGGCAGGTGATCTTCAAGGTGGTGCTCCCGGCGGCCCGTACTGGCCTCGTGTCGGCGGTCCTGCTCGGCGTGGGCCGAGGCTTCGGCGAAACGATGGCGGTGCTCATGGCAAGCGGCCATGCGCTTGTCCTACCCGACAGCGCCTTCGACTCGGTGCGCGCCCTCACCGCCACCATTGCCGCCGAACTGGGCGAGACGGCCATCGGCTCCGAACACTACGGGGCCTTGTTCACTCTTGGCATCTTCCTGTTCGTCATCACTTTTATCATCAACCTCGCCGCCGACATCATCGTCCGCGGCATCCGGCGCTCCTGACGCTGCACCTACCCATGTTTGCCGCCACGCCGCTGAACCAGCGTAACCACCAAACGCAGCGCCGCATTCGGCTACTCTTCCTCGCGATGACGGCGCTGCTGATCTTTCCGGTGCTGCTCATCCTCAGCATCTTGCTCGTAAAAGGCGCGCCTGCACTCTCATGGGCCTTCCTGAGCGAGTTCCCGCGCGACGGCATGGCTAGCGGTGGCGTCTTCCCGGCACTGCTCGGCACGGTGTTGCTCGTATTGGTCTCGCTCCTAGTAGCGCTGCCGCTAGGCGTAGCCGCTGCACTGTACCTGAGCGAGTACGCGCCGGACAACGGGCTTACCCGCACCATCAACCTGGCCATCCTCAATCTGGCAGGCGTGCCGTCCATCGTCCACGCACTTTTCGGTCTGGGTGCATTCGTCGTGTTTCTGCGTTTTGGCACGAGCATCCTCGCCGCCAGCCTTACCCTGGCGATCATGACACTGCCTGTCGTGATCGTCTCCACCCGCGAGTCGCTGCAAGCGGTGCCGCGGGCGTTCCGCGAAGCGTGCTGGAGCATGGGAGCCACGCGCTGGCAAACCATCCGCCACATCGTCCTGCCCAACGCCGTCAGCGGCATCCTCACAGGCATTATCCTCGAAGTGTCGCGGACGGCGGGCGAGACGGCTCCCATCATGTTCACGGGCGCGGCGTTCTTCCTGCCGTTCCTGCCACAGAGTGTGTTCGACCAGACGATGGCCCTCTCACTCCACCTGTTCGTCATCTCCACGCAGGTGCCGGGCGTACCAGAGGCCACACCGTACGGAGTAGCGCTGCTGCTCATCGGCATCGTTCTATCGGTGAATGCACTCTCCATCTGGCTGCGTACCCGGCTACGGGGCAAAAAGAAATGGTGAGGCCCCAGCGATGATTCCAACTGCCCCCGTCGCTCCGACCGCCACCGTACCCTTGGTGCTGGAGGTCGATAACCTGACCATCCGCTACGGCACGAACGCCGTCCTGCGCAACGTCTCGCTGGCGGTGCGGGCCAACGAGATCTTCGGCATCATCGGCCCGGCGGGCAGCGGCAAGACCTCGTTCCTCCAGGCCATCAACCGGATGAACGACTTCACGCCCGGCATGAAAGTGGACGGCACCCTGCGGTTCCTCGGAAGAGAAGTGCGGCATTGGAACAACCCGTTCGCCCTCCGTCAGCAGATTGGCGTAGTCTTCCCGCTACCGGTCGGACTGCCGCTCTCGGTCTACGACAATGTCGCTTTTGCCCCCCGCCTCCGGGGCATCCGCCAAAAAGCCGCGCTGGACGAGATCGTCCAACGCTGCCTGCAACGCGCCGCGCTGTGGGACGAGGTAAAGGACCGGCTTAACAGCCTCGGCAGCCTGCTCTCCGGCGGGCAGCAGCAACGCCTTACCATCGCCCGCGCCCTCTCGCAGGAGCCGACGCTGCTCATGCTCGACGAGTTCTCCATCGCCGTGGACCCCGTCACGACGATGCGCATCGAGGATGTGCTCAAGGAGTTGAAGCAGGAGATCACCATCCTCCTCGTGACCAACCTTGTCCAGCAGGCCCGCCGCCTGGCCGACCGCACTGCGTTCTTCCTGAACGGGGACTGCATTGACATCGGCCCGACCGAAGCCCTGTTCAACGGCCAGGTCCAGGATCCCCGCACCACCGACTATATCGAAGGGCGGTTCGGGTGAGGACGCCCAGGGCTGGGCATGCCCTGCCCCTACAAAAACGTTCGCCTTGGTTGACACATTAGTTTCCCAAAGGCTGATCTGTCTCCCCTCCTGAGAACAGGAGATGACTGATCTCAGGAGATCGGTCATGGGGAGGTCGATGAGAGACGGTGATCCAACCATCCCTGGCCCCTCCTTGTCGAAGGAGGGGAATTGTATTTCCCAAAGGCTGTAGGCCGTACCAAGTACCAAACAGCCATTTTCTCAACCCCCATGCCCCCCTCCAACCCCCAACTGGCAGTACGCACGGAGCGACTGAGCCTGTGGTACGGCAAGTTCCAGGCCCTGCACGACGTGGACCTGAACATCCGGCAGGGGCTGATCACGTCGCTGATCGGCCCGTCGGGGTGCGGCAAGTCCACCTTCCTGCGGTGTGTCAACCGGATCAACGAGCGGCTGGGGTATGTACGCACCGAGGGCAAGGTGGAGGTGATGGACCACAATGTGTACGCGCCGGGGGTGGAACTGGCGCAGCTCCGAAAACAGGTGGGTATGGTGTTCCAGCGCCCCAACCCGCTGCCGATCTCCATCCGGGAGAACATCCTCTTCGGCTTTCAACTGCACACCCCGAACCTCCGCAGCCGTCCCCGCACCGAGCAGGACGCCATTGTGGAGGAGGCCCTGCGCCAGGTGCTGCTGTGGGACCAGGTGAAAGACCGGCTGCACCACAAGGCCACCGAACTCTCGCTCGAAGCCCAGCAGAAGCTCTGCATCGCTCGGCTGCTGCCCGTCAAGCCCTCGGTGCTGCTCATGGACGAACCCTGCTCCGCCCTCGACCCCAAAGGCACCGAAGCGGTGGAAGAACTGATCTGGCAACTCCGGGGTAGCTACACCATCCTGATCGTCACGCACAACATGGCACAGGCTCGCCGTGCCAGCGACGAATGCATCTTCATGCTGCTGGGCAGGGTCGTCGAACATACCCTCACCGCCGACCTCTTCGTCACCCCCCAGCACAAGGAGACAGCGGACTACATCGAGGGACGGTACGGCTGAGCACACCTGCCCCGTCTTCCCGGTACAGATATAGTCAAATTGACGATATCGTCAATTTGACTATATATCCCGAAACCAGTCCTCACTTGAACATGCCTTCCTGGTGGTTCTGGTAGGCTTTTTCGAGCGCATCGGCGATGGAATCCATGACGAGCCGCATGGTAACTTCGCGGTCGTCGTTGGAGATGATGGGGATCTGGCAGCGGTCAGCCTCCGAGAGCAGGAACGTCTGGAGTTGCCAGATGACGGTCGCTCAGGGTCTTGCGGACTTTCGTGGCAACCTGGTAGGCTTCTTCCAGGTTCAGCCCGGCATCCTGCAAAGAGCGGGTCAGAATCCCCCGCAGGAACGGCACCGGGGTATTCTCCTGCGGGTCAAGAACGATGAGTTTGCTGGACTTGGGGGCCTGCTTCATGGAGAGAGGGAACAGGGGCCGCGTTACAACCAGCACGGCCCGGAGGCAGCGGGCACCTCCGTGCGGCAATCGGACGGCCATGCCGAACCGTATGTTCCCTACGAAAATACATCCGATCCGTTACGGATCCAGCCCTGGCGCCTGGAATTACCAGCCGGGCCGTCCCCCAGGCGGCTGGGGGAGGCCTCCGGGGGTCGTCTTCCCGGTGAGCACCTCGACGCGCACCGGGGCCAGGCCCGCCGCCACGAAGTCGAGGTCCTGCGCGCCCCGCAGCGACACGTCGAGGATGCGGCCTGGCACGAACGGCCCCCGGTCGTTGATGCGCAGGTCAACACTCCGCTGGTTGTCGAGGTTGGTTACGCGCACCCAGGTGTTGAACGGCAGCGTGGGATGCGCGGCGGTGCGGGCGTGCATGTCGTAGATTTCCCCGCTGGCGGTCTGTCGCCCGTGGTAGGCATCGGCGTAGTAGGAGGCGAGGCCTTCCTCAACACGGGTGTTCGGATCGGCTTCCGTTGCCACCAGGCTGCCCGTACATCCGGTTACACTTGCCATGACCGCTAACAAGACAATGCGTTTCATCGATGCGGCGACGGTCTACCAACGGTTGGACTTCCCTTCTGTGATCGACGCTCTCCGGGAAATGTTTAGGACGGGGGCGACGGTGCCGCCCCGTCCACACTACACGCTCCCGAACGGCGGTGTGGAAGCCACGTTGCTGCTGATGCCCGCCTGGCAGCCGGGGCAGGCGCTGGGGGTGAAGGTCGTCTCGGTGTTTCCCGGCAACACCGCTGCCGGGCTGGGAGCCGTGCAGGGAGCGTACG
>CAZLRO010000083.1:0-13069 GCA_964561865.1 uncultured Rhodothermaceae bacterium
CCCGGGCTCGCCGTTCGCCCCCGACCTGGCTACTGCCGGGCAATGGTCGCTCGCCGACCTGATGCAGACCCTGCGTACCGGTACTACGCCCGCCGGAAAAGTGCTCAACGCCCGGTTCATGCCCTGGGAAGACACTAAGAGCATGACCGACATGGAACTCGAAGCGCTGCACCTGTACCTCCAGTCCCTGCCACCCCGCGCCACCCCGGCCTCCTAGCGGTACGGCCTGTCGGCCTTTGGTGTATGCGATTCCCCTCGTTGGACAAGAGCTTGTCCCGAGCGGAGCGAGGGAACTGGTGGCGCACCAACTTGTTGCTGGGCTGGGGTGGTTGGAAGGCAACGTTGCCATCGACCACCCCCATGACCGATCTCATGAGATCGGTCATCCTCCTGTTCTCAGGAGGGGGGAAAAGGCGGCCTTTGGGAAACCCATGCGTCAACCAAAGCGAACGTTTTTGTAGGGGCATGCCCTGCCCTGAGCGTCCCAAATTCCTTCTTCAGCCTCCCCGTCTATGCCCGTCACCGTCTGTCCTGTGACCACTGCTGCGGAGCGCCGCCGGTTCATCGACTTCGTCTATCGGCACTATGCGCAGAACCCGTACTGGGTGCCGCCGTTGCGGATGGACCTGGAGAAGACGCTGAACCCGCGCAAGAATGCGTTCTTCGAGCACGGGCAGATGCAGCTCTTCATCGCTGAGGAGGCCGATGGGGTGATGGTAGGCACGGTCGCGGCCATCGTCAACGGGATGCACCTGGAGAAATACCACGATGGGAACGGGTTCTTCGGATTCTTCGAGAGCATCGACGACGAGGCCGTTGCTACCGGGCTGCTGGATGCCGCCGCCGCCTGGCTGCGCGGGAAAGGGCTGACGGGGGTGCGCGGCCCCACCAACCCCTCGATGAACGACATTGCCGGGCTGCTCGTCGGGGGCTTCGACCGCCCCCCGTCGATCCTGATGCCCTACAACTGGTCGTACTACGAGCGGCTGCTCACAGACTACGGCTTCACGCGGGCCATGACGATGTGGGCGTACTATATCCACTACAAATATGTCCGGACCGACCGCCTCAAACGTGGGGTAGAGATCATCTACCGCCGCAATCCCGGCCTGAAGCTACGCACCCTGGACATGGCCCGGTTCGACGAGGAGGCTCGCGCTGTGCTGCATATCTACAACGATGCCTGGTCGCACAACTGGGGCCATGTGCCCATGACCGAGCGGGAGTTTGCCCAATTGGCGAAAGACCTGAAACAAATCGTCGATCCTCGCATCGTGTACATCCTGGAAGAGCACGGTACCCCGGTAGCCTTCACGATCTCGTTGCCGAACATCAACCTGGCGTTGCGCCGCAACCGTGCCGGGCGGTTGCTGCCCGGCGGCCTGCTTCGGCTGCTGGCCTACGACAAGCTGGCGGGTTTTCGCGAATGCCGCACACCGCTGATGGGGGTGCTGCGTTCCCACCAGGGGCGGGGCCTCGATGCCATTCTCAACCTCGCTATCATCGAAGGTGGTCCGGCCAACGGGTATGAAGCCAGTGAGATGAGTTGGGTGCTCGACAACAACCACGTCCTGCGCAACGCTCTCGAATCGTTCGGCGGCGTAGTGGACAAGGAGTACGCGATGCTGGAAATGCCCCTCTGATGGCTGGGAAATGGCTGTTAGCCGTTAGCTGTTGGCTATTGGCTTTTTGGTACTTGGAGCGGCCCTTCCCCCTGGTGTCATTGCGAGGAGCGCAGCGACGTGGCAATCTCAACAGTGAATCCGGAAATATAGTCAAATTGACTATATTTCATACCGGGGCGAACGAGGCAACTTCGACGGTGTGTGCTGCATCGACGCTGCTGCCCGGTGGCAAGGGCGAGATCACGTCGTCGACCTACGGCCTCCTCGTGATGACACGATGGGTAAGGTACTGCCCCCAAGAGCTAACAGCCACCAGCCACCAGCCAACAGCTATCCCCCCTTCACCCTATTGCGGCACGATCTGGCCGGTGCAGTCGATGCGCTCGTTTGGTCCTGGTGGGCGCTGGGGAGCATTGCTGACTGGCAGGGGGGGGTCGCAGTCTTTCGGGACGTAGTGCGTATGGTCGCCATGCGGGACTTCGTAGTACGGCCGCTTGTCGAAAACCCCCTGGGAGTCCGCCAGCGCGAACCCGAAGAAAATGACCAGGGCCACGATGAGGAACCAGCGGAATTTCTTTGGCATTCGGGTAGGGTAAAAAATCGTGCATGGTGTGGCCGGATGGTCTTCCTATCGCCGTAGACCGGTGGCTGTTCCAATGATGCGGCGTATTTTGACGATCCTTCGTTCCTATGGGGCATGGGCATGCGTGTCTGCTTGTTGATGGTGGGGGGGTGGTGGCTGCTGCTGGGTACCGGCAGTGCCTGGGCGCAACTGGCGACGATGCGGGGGCGGGTGCTGGAGGCAGAGACCGGGCAACCCCTGGCTGGTGCAACGCTATGGTTGGCGGGTGAGCGGGGCGAAACCGGCACGGCCACCAACGCCGACGGTGTCTTCGTCTTCACCCGCCTGACGCCGGGTACCTACCGCCTGACGGCTACGTTTCTGGGCTTTGGCGGGGTGACCGACACACTGGAAGTGGCTTTTGCCCAGGCACTCTACCACGAATTCCGCCTAGCCTCCCTGCCCCAGGAGATCGACGAGGTGATGGTAGAGGCAGAGAGCCACGTCGCGGAAACAGGGGTGCCGGTGGGGCTGGAGACGGTGCGACCCTCGGCCCTGGCACGGGTGCCCATGCCCGACGTGACCCGCGACCTGGCGGGCTTCCTGCTCACGCTGCCCGGCGTCGTCACCACCGGCGACCGGGGCGGGCAGTTGTTCATCCGGGGAGGTACGCCTACGCAGAACCTCGTCCAGGTCGATGGAATGGTGATTTATCAGCCCTTCCACATCGTCGGGTTCTACTCGGCCATCCCGGCGGACCTGCTGGCCTACGCCGATGTGTACGCCGGGGGTTTCGGGGCGCGGTACGGGGGGCGTATTTCGTCGGTGATCGACGTGAACACGCGCAATGGCAACAAACGCCGGCTGGTGGGGGCGGCCGCCGTCGCCCCGTTCCTGAGCAGTGCCCGTCTGGAGGTACCGCTCGCACGGGACAAGGTGTCTCTGCTGGCCTCGGCCCGCGAGTCCATCATCGAGCGGGTGGCCCCGGACCTGCTGGGACAACGGCTCCCCTTCCGCTTCGGCGACCGCTTCCTCAAGTTCCACGCTTTCCTCAACCAGACGAGCAGCGTCTCCCTCACTGCCCTCCACACCTTCGACGAGGGTGATATTGCCGCCCTCGACAGCTTGGCCCGGCCCTCCCAATGGCGCAATACGGCCTGGGGGGGGCGTTACCACTACCTCGCCCCGGACTATCCCGTCGTGGCCCAGGTGGCCTTCTACACCACCCGGTTCGACAGCCGCTACCAGCCTGAAGTCCAGCGGGAACGACGGGCGCTGGCCCGCGAAGTCCATGGGGCGCTCAACTTCATCTACCTGCTGGGGGCCTCGCAGGTCCACTTCGGAATATTTGCCACCACCAGCCGTTACGGCTACAACCTGGGTGGGCAGGACCTGGACCTCGTCCGGGAGAACGTGACGAGCGGCGGCGGTTACTTCGATGCCCAGTTGGCGCCCCACCCGGACTGGCGCATTGAGCCGGGGATACGGATCGAGACATTCTCGAACATGGCCCAGCTTCCGCTCGGACCCCGGCTGCGGGTGGGGTGGCATCCCGGAGGGGCGAACGGACGGCAGCAGGTGAGTGCCGCCGCCGGGCTGTACCACCAGCAGATCGTTGGCCTGAACAACGAACAGGATGTGACCGAGGCATTCACGGTCTGGGCTCCTTCGCCGCCAAACACCCCCATCCCCAAGGCCCGCCACCTCATTGTAGGCACCCAGCGGCGGCTGGGGAAGGGGCTGACCCTGGGAACGGAAGGGTACCTTAAACACATCGAAGACTTGTCGTTCCCGGAGTTCGACGAGGCTGGAAGTGCAGTTTCGGGCTTCGCGCGCGTCGATGGCACCGTGCAGGGCCTGGAGCTGCAAGCCGAATGGTCCCAACCTGGCTTCTTTGGCACGGTCAGCTATACCCTGGGCACCGTCACCTACACGGTGCGGGAAGGTGGGAGGATAGGGCGGCTGCCATCCTCATTCCACCCTCCCCATGACCGTCGCCACCAGGTGAACGTCCTGTGCCGCCTCGAACGCGGGGCGCTGGCCCTGAGTACCCGCTGGCAGTTCGGCTCCGGCCTGCCCTTCACCCAGATTTTTGGCTACTTCGATAAGGTGCCCGTCCAAAGTCCGGACGACGACCACCACCACACAGCCCCTGGCCTCCTCCAGGTGAGCCGTGCCACGCCCTACGCCACCCGCCTGCCTGCCTACCACCGGCTGGATGTGTCCGTCGAACGGGTAATACGGTTCCGGGGCGGCAAGGCTACTGTGCAGGTCAGCGTGATCAACACCTACGACCGGGCCAACATCTTCGACTACAACTTCTTCACGGCACAGCGCATCAACCAGATGCCCCTCATCCCGTCCCTGGGCATCCAGGTGGAGGTGTTATGAGCCGGAACGGTTCTTATCCCGGTGTGAAGGTCCTGGGCGTGTGTGGGGGCCGGGTGCCTAAGGTTCGGCCTCTGGGACCTGCAAAAACACCTCCACCACAGGGTCATTTCCTGCTGCTCATCGGGCTGTGCTGCGTGCTGGGGGCCTGCGACAACATGCTGGTGCCGCTGGCACCGGGAGGAGGAGTATATTTCAGCGTCAGTGGGTTTCTCGACACGGCTGCCGACACCCAGTTTGTGCGTGTCGGGGCGCTGCGGTTGAGCGGGTTGCGTGGGGTCGACACGATGGATGGGGTAACCGTCCAGACCCGTGCCCTGGACTCCGGCGAAACGCACGTCTGGCAGGACTCGCTCGTCCGGCTGGACGATGGCACTACCGGCCACCTGTTCTTTGCCCCGTTCCACCCGCAGGCCGGCCAGACCTACACACTGACTGTCGAAGCCCCCCAGAACCGCCGCACGGAAGCCACCACCCGAATCCCTGCCCGCCCGCTCCTGGAGACCGACGTCCCCGAAAACGATTCCATCGAGGTCACGCAGGGCATCCGGTTTGTTGGGGTCACCGATGCGCCGTGGGATTTGCAGGTGGTGTACCGCGTCCGGCTCTCCAGCAGCCCGCAAGAGCGTCAGGTCTCGATCGGGTACGGGGGGCGTAGACAAGGGGAGGGGTGGTTCGAGGAAGTACGCCTGCTCCGCGACCAGCGGCTCGTCCTGGGCCGACTCAACCGTCCGACGAGCGACACGACGGTGCAACTGGTCGAGATCGGGGCCGCCATCGAGTTGACCAGCCCCGAATGGGAAAGAGATGATGGAATCAACTTCAGGAATGGCGTAGGGTTTTTCGGAGCTATCGGGCGCTATTACCTTTCCTGGCGGCTCGACCCTCGCACCGTTGAAGCCATCGGCTTTATTGACCGGCAAGGAGAACCAGAGACAATCCGGTGATCATATCCGCCTCCCACCCGCTTTTCCCGGCCCGTACCCACCGTGCAGCCCTGCTGTCTCTAGGGTGCATCTGCTGGTTCTGCCTGGGGGGGCTTCTTCCAGCAGCACAGGCGCAGACCGCCACTGTGCGCGGGTTTGTGACCTCGGCCAGCGATGGGCAGCCGATGCCGTTGGTCAACGTCACGCTGCGTAGCACGGCGGGCACGGTCTACGGGGCGGCCACTGACAACGACGGGTTCTACGCGGTCTCTCGCGTGCCTGCCGGGCGCTACCTCCTCACCGCCACCTTCCTCGGCTTCATCGCTCATGCGGATACGCTGGACCTGGTGGCGGGGCAGATTCTCAACTGTAGCATCGCCCTGCGCGAACAGGCCACTGAACTGGGCGAGGTGGTAGTCGAGACAGACCAGGAGACCGAGGGGGCGGCCAACGTCACGGCGGGCCTGCAAACCGTCCGCCCGGCAGACATCGAACTGATCCCTGCGCCCGACATCTCGGCGGACCTGGTGAACTACCTCACGGTGCTGCCAGGCATCATCTCGCAGGGAGACCGGGGCGGGCAGTTGTTCATCCGAGGAGGCGAGCCAACCCAGAACCTCGTCCTGCTCGACGGGATGCTGGTCTATCAGCCGTTCCATGTCGTCGGCTTCTTCTCCGCGTTCCCGTCCGAGATCATCCAGTCGGCGGACGTGTATGCCGGAGGCTACGGCGGACGGTACGGCGGGCGGCTCTCGTCGGTGATCGATGTGCTGGCCCGCACGGGCAACAAGCAACGGTTTTCCGGCGCCGTCTCGGCAGCACCGTTCGTGAGCACCATCCGGCTCGAAGGGCCGCTGGTGCCGGGCAAGGTGTCGGTGATGGCCTCCGTGCGCGAGTCCGTCATCGAGCAGGGGGCCGAGCGCCTGATCGACACTGCGCTGCCCTTCCGCTTCGGCGACCGCTTCGGCAAGCTGCACGCCACCCTCACCGACGGCCTCCAGTTTTCCCTGAGCGGCCTCCAGACCCACGACGAAGGACGGTTGGGGCTGGATCCGCTGGGGGATGATCTGCCCCAGGACAAGGTCACCTGGCAGAACGAGGCCGTCGGGGCACGGCTGCTGTTCCTGCCCGCCTCGCTGCCGGTCTTCGCCGAATTCCTGGCCTCCTACTCGGCACTGGAGAATACCTTTGGCCCGGAAGCCCTGGCCGTGCGGGCCACGACGGTGGAGCGCTACAGCTTTGCCGCCAACCTGTCCCACTACCTGGGCAACACAGACTTCCACTGGGGGCTGTTCCTGAACTCGTCGGCCCTGAGCAGTGACCTCGGTGGGCGCTTCCAGAATGTGGCCGTACGGGATGAGTTTGTGACAGAAGCCGGGTTCTATGCCGAGCCGGAGATTTCCCTCAAGGGGGCGCGCATCCAGCCTGGCCTCCGGTTGCAGACCTTTCCAAGCCAGGGCCGAACGTTCCTGGAGCCGCGCCTGCGTGTGGTGTGGAACACCGGCGTCCACCGCTTCAGCATGGCCGGGGGCTTCTACCACCAGCAGGTGGTGGGTCTGAACGACCGCCGCGATGCCGGAGACATCTTCACGGCCTGGACGGCGGCCCCGCTGGGGGTGGTGCCCGAAGCCCTGCACCTGATTGCCGGCTGGAACGTCAAGCCCTTGCCGGGCCTGCAATGCTCGCTCGAAGGGTTCTACAAGCAGCTCTCTGACCTGCTCGTGCCCGAATGGACGGCCTTCCCCCGGTTCACTACCAACCTCCAGTCCGCCAGCGGGATGGTGCTGGGCACCGACGTGCGGGTCGAGGCCGAGGCAGGGCCGCTCAGTCTGGTGACGAGCTACGGCTACGCCCAGGTCGAATACGAGTCGCCCATCGAAGCCCTCCGCCTGGAGTTTGGCGATGAGCGCACGGTGTTCTCCCCGCCCCACGACCGGCGGCACCAGGTGAACGTCGTCGGGGGTCTGCGTCTGGGGGCGTTCGACCTGAGCGTGCGCTGGCAGTTCGGCTCGGGCCTGCCCTACAACCAGTCCATCGGCTTCGATGAGTTCATCCTGCTGGACAGCCTCGTCAACGTGCTGGAAGAACCGGGCGTGTCACGGGTGCTCTACCGACGGCCCTACACCGGGCGACTCCCGGCCTACCATCGCCTCGACGTGTCGCTCGACCGGGCCTTCCGCCTCGGCCCCCTCGTCACAGCCACGGCGCAGGCGGGCGTGCTCAACGCCTACGACCGGCGCAACCTGTTCTACCTCGACCTGTTCACCCTGCGTCGGATCGACCAGCTGCCGCTGCTGCCCACCTTCGGACTCAAACTGGAGTTTCAATGATGACCGGACGTGTCCTGCTGCCGGGCCTGGCCTTGCTCGGATGCTTGCTTGGATGTGACGAGGAGGTCAACCCCTTCATTGAGGAAGACCGCTATTTCACCCTCTATGGCTACCTCGACACGGCGGCCGACACCCAGTTTGTGCGTGTGATAGCATTGCGCCGGAGCCTGGTCGAGGAGCCGTTCGGCCCCCTCGATGCCCGTGTGACGCTGGTTCCGCTCCCCGGTGGTCCTTCGGTGACGCTGCGCGACTCGCTGGTGCAGTTTGCCGATGGCCGTTACGGGCATGTCTTCTATGCCCCTCTCCGCGTGTTTCCGGGCTGGACCTACCGCCTCGACGTCGAGCGCGCCGACGGTGCCCGCGCCACCGCCGAGACCACCGTGCCCGTAGCACCGGGGGCCACCATCGGAACCCCCAGCTTCTTCGCCGGCAGGTTCACCCAGCCCGTCCAGTGGACGCGCATCGACACGGCCCCGTACCGGCTGGAGGTGTGGTACCGGTTCCAGGGAGAGGCGCCGCACCAGCCCTTCCGTGAAGCCAGTGTGGCCTACGGCGAAGAGCACCTCGGACGGCTGCGCAACGACCTTTGGGAAGTGGAGGTGCGGCTCTCGGAAGACCGCGACGAGGTGGCCCGGCAACTGGGCGGGGTGGCGTTTCCCCTCCTGGGTGTCGGGATGCGCCTGACCATGCCCGACGATGCCTGGCGGCCGCCGACCGGGGTGTTCGACCCGGACCTGCTCGTGCAGCCAGGGGTCTTCACGAATGTCACCGGCGGGTTCGGCTTCCTCGGCGCGGTGAACCAGTACACCGTCGAGTGGGTGCTCGATGCCACGACCGTGCGGGCGCTGGGCTACGGCGTGCCCGGCCAGACCGCTCCGTGAACATGCGCATCCTCGTCATCATCCCGGCCTTCAACGAAGCCCGTTCCATCGGCAAGGTCGTTGGCGACATTCCACCGGGCCTCGTGCAAGAGGTGGTAGTGGTCAACAATGCCTCGACCGACGAGACCGAGGCCAACGCCCGTGCCGCAGGGGCCACGGTGCTGCGGGAGGACCGGCGCGGCTACGGCTGGGCCTGCCTGTGCGGCATCGCCTACGCCCGCACCCGGCAGCCGGACGTGGTGGTCTTCCTCGATGGCGACTACAGTGACCATCCGGAGGAGATGACCGCCCTGGTTGAACCGATCCGGCGCGGAGAAGCCGATTTCGTCATCGGCTCGCGCATGATCGGGGTCCGTGAGCCGGGGGCCATGCTGCCGCAGGCCGTCTTTGGCAACCGCCTTGCCTGCTTCCTGATGCGGCTGTGCTGGGGCGCACGGTTCACCGACCTCGGCCCGTTTCGGGCCATCCGCTTCCCCGCTCTGTTAGCCCTGGGCATGGAAGACCAGACCTTTGGCTGGACCATCGAGATGCAGATCAAGGCCGTGCTGGCCGGGCTGCGCTACACCGAGGTGCCCGTCTCCTACCGCCGGCGCGTCGGCGTCTCCAAGATCACCGGCACTGTCTCCGGCACGCTCAGGGCCTCGTACAAGATTCTCTGGACCATCGCCCGGTACGGGTTCACCACCCGCGCCCGACCCCGGCGTTGAACCCGGTGCCTGGACGGGTCAGGAGAGCGAGGGCAGCCGCCAGCCGTTGTGGTAGCGGGCCTTGAGGAGCTGGTTGGCCTCCGCATCGTTCCGGAACTGGCTGGTGGCGGCATCCCAGTACAGCTTGCGCCCGGTCTTGTAGGCGATGTTGCCCATCTGCGCGTTGATGGCGGCCACACTCCCGGTCTCGATGCCACACTTGAGCAGGGCCGGGTTGTTGTTCCTGATGGCGTCGATGAAGTTGCGGGTGTGGAAGTCGAGGTAGTTGCCCTGACGGCCCTGGTCAGGCACGTCTTCCAGCTTGTACACCCGCAGGCCATCACGGGACTCCGTTTCGGGGATCAGCTCCCACCCGCCGCGGTGTACCACCAGCGTGGCGAGGTTGCCGATGAAGGCGATGCCTTCGGTCTTGCCATAGTTGCCGCCGTCGATGCCGGTGGCATGTTCCCAGAGCAGGTTGAAACCGTCGTATTCGTAGATGGCCTGCAACGTGTCGGGCGTCTCGGAGGCATCGTCCGGGTAGGCGAGCTTGCCTCCGGAGGCCATCACGGATTTGGGGGCGGTGGCACCCATCGCATAGAGTGCGATATCGAGTTCATGCACGCCCCAGTCCGTCATCAGCCCGCCGGCGTAGTCCCAGAACCAGCGGAAGTTGAAGTGGAAGCGGTTGGGATTGAACGGACGGGTGGGGGCGGGGCCGAGCCACATCGTGTAATCGACGCCGCTGGGGGCTGGGCCGTCGGGCTGCACGGGCACAGGCTTCATCCAGCCCTGGTAGGCCCAGGTCTTGACGAGGCGGATGTTGCCGAGCCGTCCCTGGCGGACGTAGTCGAGGGCCTGTTCGTAGTGGGTGCCACTGCGTTGCCACTGCCCCACCTGCACGATCTTGCCATAGCGTTTTGCTGCGGCCAGCATCACCTGGCATTCCTCCACCGAGTTCGCCAGCGGCTTCTCGACGTAGACGTGCTTCCCGGCGGCGACGGCCTCCACCATGACGAGGCAGTGCCAGTGGTCGGGCGTGCCCACAATCACCGCGTCGATGTCCGGGTTCTCGAGCATCCGGCGGTAGTCGCTGTAGCGGGCAGGCTTGTGGCCGCGGGCCTTCTCCACCTGGGTTGCCCGCTCCTCCAGCACGTTCTGGTCCACGTCGCAGAGGGCGATGCAGTCCACTTCAGGCATGAGCAGGTGGGAGCTGAGGTTGGACCAACCCATGCCCTTGCACCCGACCACGCCGAGGCGCACCTGCTCGTTGGGCGAGATGCGCTTTCGGGGACGGAGGGCTTCCAGGGGCAACGTGGGGGCCAGCGAAAGGCCCGCGAAGGCCGTCGAAGCCTGGCGCAGGAAGGCCCGGCGGGAGGTGGGGGTCGGCATGGCAGCAGACGGGATGGGGTTCGGGAGGACAACAGGTGCAAGGTAGGATCGGGCACCGCAAGAAGCAAGCTGCTGCTACCCTCGCTGCTGCCATGACCCGGCAGGGTGTGCAGCCTGCTAAAGAGGCATCGCAGCCGTTGCCCTACAAATCAAACGCATACGCCAGGCTCACATTCCAGATAAAGTCTTCGCTGGTGGCAATGCGGGTCTGGAGGACCTTGTTCATCATCGCAGACAGGACAAACGGGAAATCCTGTTTCGTCAAAACGACCCTTGAAGTGACATAAAATCCGTCGATGCCATCCAGGTTCAGGTAGTAGACTTGTGGATGAAGCTGCAGAACGACCTGGCCTGGCAGTGCCATGTTGGATACAGTAGGGTTTAACCCGACATAATGCATCTGCTGGATTGCATTGTGCTCAAGCCCATGTGAATACAGGTAATATGTGCCAACACCCACATGCCGGGTCAACTGATAGCTGGATGACAGTTCGCCGGCCAGAAACCGTTGCACCACGATGACCTTTTCCGAGACGCCCCCGGTTGTCTGGAGTACGGTTCTGAAAGAGAGTGCCGGGTGCGCACCCGCCCGGAGGCGGAACTTGCCGGTTTCCACCAGCGGATACCGCCACCAGAACAGGAAAGACCAGGGCTTCCCTTCGAGCGCAAACCGGAGTTGTGGTTCAAAGCGGAGCTTCCTCCGGGCAAGCGACAGATCAAAGCTGAGTGCCGGTTTACCCAGGGTGAACGTGGGGATCGTAGAGATTCCCTTGTTGGTGATGCTGACGGCACCCGCCACTTGAAGGGGATACCCGCTACTGTCTGTCCCTTGCGAAAAAGCACGCGGCGCACAGCAGGAAAATGCAAGCAACAGGCATACGCTTCGGATAAGGCCGCTTACCTGCGGGCAGATACGGTGTTCGACAGGGTTTCTCATTTACCGATTGGTCATCTGCTCCAGGTGTTCGGGGTAGCGCGCCCCTTGCACGGGGATTGCAGCGGCGGCGCGGTCGATCTCGGCGCGGTCGTCGGCTGTCAGTTCCACAGAGAGGGCACCGAGGTTCTCCTCCAGGCGATGCTGCTTCGTGGTGCCCGGGATGGGAACAATCCACGGCTTTTGGGCCAGCAGCCAGGCAAGCGCCACCTGGGCCGGGGTCGCCTGTTTCTGTGCAGCCAGCTGGCGCAGCAGCGCTACCAAGGCCTGGTTGGCTTGCCGCGCCTCCACCGTGAAACGGGGTACGATATTGCGGAAATCATCCCGGTCGAACGCCGTGTGTTCGTCGATCTTGCCGGTGAGGAAGCCCTTGCCCAGCGGGCTGAACGGGACAAAGCCGATGCCCAGCTCCTCCAGCGTGGGCAGCACGTCCGCTTCAGGGCGACGCCACCAGAGCGAATACTCGCTCTGGAGGGCGGCCACCGGCTGCACCGCATGTGCCCGACGGATCGTTTGCGCGCCTGCCTCCGACAGCCCAAAGTGCCGGACCTTGCCTTCTGCGATCAGGTCCTTCACTGCACCGGCCACATCTTCGATGGGGACGTCCGGGTCCACCCGGTGCTGGTAGAACAGGTCGATGGCCTCGACCCGGAGCCGCCGGAGCGAGGCTTCGGCAACCTCGCGGATGTGCGCGGGTCGGCTATCCAGCCCCCCAACCCCTCGTTCCGCCACAGGGTCGATCCGGAAGCCGAACTTTGTGGCGATCACCACCTGGCCCCGGAAAGGCGCCAGTGCCTCCCCCACGAGGGTTTCGTTGGTAAAGGGGCCATACACTTCTGCCGTGTCGAAGAAGGTGACGCCGCGCTCGACAGCCGCCCGGATCAGGGCGATCATCTCCTGCCGGTCTGCGGGCGGGCCGTAACCAAAGCTCATACCCATGCAGCCGAGGCCCAGGGCAGAGACTTCCAGGGGGCTGTTTCCAAGTACGCGCGTCTGCATGGTTGTTGCTCCAGTGGCTGTTCGATGGTAGAGGGACAGGAGATTGCAAATTGGGTTTTTGGGGAGGGTCTGTAATCGCCCGGCCAGCCATCTGATATAGTCAAATTGACTATAATTCCTGGATTGCTGCTGCTCCGCTTCGATGCGGCCTTGCAGCTAGCCCTTGCCGCAAGATCGACCCGGTCCATACACCCATTCCCCGACCCCTTCCATACTATGGATGATGTAATACCAGGTGGTATAACGATTCTCCAGAATCCTTGCACCATCCTGCAAGTCCTGGTGACAAGCAGCCTGGCGTGTTGTATTATCCTGCATGCCCGGTAGGCGGGCGGCATGGATCAGA
>CAZLRO010000084.1:0-7308 GCA_964561865.1 uncultured Rhodothermaceae bacterium
CACAGGATCGACCGGCTGGTTCAGGACGAGGCGCAGGGCCTGGCGCGGGTCGGCGTGGCGGGTACCCTCCGCTGGCTCCGACGCCACCAGCAGCGGGCGTGGCGTCTCGAACGTCCAGGTGAATGCCGTCTCCAGCACATCGCCACCCACCGCCTTCAGCCCGGCGGCGACGGTGACGGTGAACGCCGTGCCCATCGGCAGCGGGGCCGACGGCTGGAAAACAAGCGTCTGCGTGCCCTCCCAGCGCAACGTACCCTCCATACGGGGCGTGACGGTCAGGGCCTCCTCGGGCACCGGCGGGGCCTCCCCCAGCGGCACCATCGGCTGGCTGAACGTGACGGCGAGGGCCTGGTCCGGCGCGAGGCCAAACATCGGGCCGTTGGGCGTGGCGCTGAGGAGCCGCAGCGGGCCGTCCAGCACGGGCACGTAGGCCGTGCCTTCGCCAGAGAACTCCAGTGGCACCACCTCCGAGGAGAACACCACCGGGAAACCATCGCCCACCGGGGCACGGTTGCACGAGACCAGCAGTAGGCAAGAAAGCAGACCGAAAGGCAAACAGGGCCGCATGACAGACATCCACAAAGTGCCGGAACGGAGGGCTGCAAGTTACATCGGCGCAAGCCGGAGTGTGACGGACGCACCCTTACAAAAACGGCCCGCCGGTGGGGCGAGCCGTTGCAAGGGAAACGCCGCGAGGTGATCAGAACCACAGCAGCTGGATCATCAGCGCCGACCCGCCGATCACCATCAGCCAGATGGGCCAGCCTGCCCGGGTGTAGTCCGTAAAGCGGTAGCCACCAGGGGTCATCACCATGAGGTTAGTCTGGTAGCCGAGGGGCGTCATGAAGCAACACGAGGCCGCCACCGCTACGGCCAGCCCGTAGGGCAGGGCAGGCACCCCAGCACTGTCCGCCGCCGACATGGCGATGGGCACCATCAGCGCCGCCGCCGCGTTGTTGCTCAGGAACTCGGTCAGGATGGCGGTGCTCACCATCAGCAGGAACAGCGTTCCGAACGGCCCCATACCCGGCGCGGCCCCCATGAGCAGCGTGGCAAGCCCATCGGCCAGCCCGGAGGCCGACATCGCCTTGCTCAGGCCGAGGGCCGCTGCAATCACAATCAGCACATCCACCTCCACCGACTTGCGGGCTTGCACCAGGTCGAGGCATTTGGTGAGGATCATCAGCAGTGCCCCCACGAAGGCCGAGGCCTCGATGGGTACCAGGTCGAAGGCCGAGGTGACAATGATGCCCAGCAGGATCAGTAGCGCGATGGGGGCCTTGCCGGGCTGGGGCTTGGCCTTCTCCGGGCGGCGCGAGCTGACGAGGTAGAATTCGTCCCGACGTTCGTTCCACTGCTTGTCGAACCCGTTGGCGGCCTCAACAATGAGCAGGTCGCCCGCCTTGATGGGTACATGCGCCAGCGGCCCGCTGACCTGCTCGTCCATGCGCTGGATCGCCAGCACTACCCCGTGGTACTTCTCCCGGAAGTCCACCTCGCGCAGCGTCTTGCCAATCATCGACGACGCATGTGAGACCACCGCCTCAAACAGCGGTAGGGTCTTCAGGTCGCTCGAAGCCACCGAGGCCACCACCCGCTCCAGGCCCGGACGCTGGAGCAGCGTGTCGAGCATCGCCATCCTGCCCGTGAACGTGAGCACGTCGCCCTGGCGCAGTTCCACATCGGGCGCGGCCGGGATGAGGTGATCCTTGCGCCGGACGTGGACGAGGTAGGCGTCGCCAAGCGCCCGGAGCCCAGCAGCCTCCACCGTCTGCCCAATCATTGGAGAAGGGCCGGCCACCCGCACCTCGAAGAGACAGTCCTGCAACCCGTCCTGGAACACCCGGCCCTGCGAGCGCCGCCCCGGCAGCAGCCGGTAACCCACCAGCGTGAGGAACAGCAGGGCTACCAGCGAGGCGGGCAGCGTCACAGGCGTCAGGTCGAACATTTTCATCCCCTCGTGCCCGGAACTTCCCATCAGCCCGGAGACAACGATGTTGGTCGAGGTGCCTACCAGCGTGAGCATCCCCCCCAGGATGGTGGCGTAGGAGAGCGGGATCATCAGCTTCGACACCGGGATGCCCGTCCGGTCGGCCCACTGCTGCACGCGCGGCGTGAGCATCGCCACAATCGGCGTGTTGTTCAGGAACGCCGACATGAACGCCACCGGAACGGTCAGCCGGGCCAGGGCACTGGGCACACTGCGCGTCTCGGCGAACATGAGGCGGTCAAGCGCACCCAGGGCATTGGTCTGCTGCACCCCGGCAGCCACCACGAAAAGCGAGCCGACGGCAATGACCGCGCTGTTGGAAAAGCCAAGGAATGCCTGTTCCGCGGGCAGAACACCCAGCAGGATGAGCACGCCCACGCAGAGCAGCATCACGATGTCTGGACGGCCCCATTCCCGCACAAGCGCCACCAACATCCCGACAATCACGCCAAGCGTGGCCCATGCCTGCCAGGTCAACCCCAGTAATATCATGGCGATCTATGGAAACATGCCCAGTACCCCGATGGGCTGCCTGGGCAATGGATGGCGTTTCTTCCGGAATAATCGGTTGGAAACCGGTGCGCTATAAGAAACGCTCACACAGGATCCCGGAACCAGATCAATAGAGACGGCTGGCTGGAAACGAATGATAGAACTGTGGTTGCGAAATTACGGCGGGATGCTGCCGATTATGCGCTTCCCCCTGTGAGAATCCGGTGAAGGGGGCACCCGACGGCTCAGGAGCGGGCAAACACGATGTAGTCGAGGGCGGGGGGCGTCTGTCCTTGCTGGCGCAAGAGGCGCAGCACCTGCCCCCGGTGGTGCGTGCCGTGGTTGACGACGTGGGTGAGGATCTGCCGCAGCGTGGAGATGAACGACTCACCCCGGCTGTTGGTATAGGCAATCCCCTGTTCAAAATCCGCTGGCGTGCAAGAGGCGAGATGGGTCGTCCAGTCTGCTGTGCTCGTGGTGTTGCGCTGGCGGCACTGGTCGAGCGTATCCCGGTGCCAGAACGGAAAAGCCGGATCGACTGCACCCGCGACGCGCTGGAGCCAGAGCACCTGGGAACGCAGCACGTGGCTCATCAGGTCGAGCGCCTGTGCATACGCCTCGGCATCGGCTTCGAGGGCCGGCAGGGCATCCAGCACCCGGCGGTTGGCCCAGTCGGTGTAGCGCACCAGGTCGAGAAAGTGGGCAGCGTCAGTCATGGCACGGTCAGGTTGACGGTCGGGTTGGTCGAACAGCCAGAAAGCTGTCGGATAAACCGTGGGATGGAAACAAGCCACCGGCAATTTTGTTCGGGGGCGCAGGCTCTCCCATCTTTCTGCATTATCCCATCTGCATTATCCCATGCTACCCCCGATACCGCAGGTTGAACTGCACGGCGTCACCAAATCCTATCGTGAAGGCGAACAGGAACGCACCGTGCTGCACGGCATCGACCTGACGATTGAAACTGGGGCCTTTGTAGTGCTGCTGGGGCGTAGTGGCTCCGGCAAGAGCACGCTGCTCAACCTCATCAGTGGCCTCGACCAGCCCACCAGGGGCGAGGTATGGCTCGGCGGCACCTGCCTGACACGCCATTCCGAGCACGCACGTACCCTGTTTCGACGCCAGCACATCGGCTTTGTGTTCCAGTCATTCAACCTCATCCCCACCCTCACCGTGGCGGAGAACGTACTGTTGCCGCTGGAACTGAACGGGCGCACCCAGGCCACCGAACGCCGCAAGGCGCTGGAATTCCTCGACCTCGTGGGCTTGTCCGGGCGACGAGACAGCTTCCCGGACCGCCTCTCCGGCGGTGAACAGCAGCGGGTGGCTATCGCCCGTGCCGTCGCCCACAACCCACTCCTGCTCCTGGCCGACGAACCCACCGGCAACCTCGATGAAGACGCCGGGCGGCTGGTGATGGACCTGCTGCACCGCCTCGTCCGGCAAACAGCTACTACCCTGCTCGTCGTCACGCACGACCGTGACCTGCTCGATGCCTCCGACCGCGTACTGCGCCTCCGCGACGGGGTGCTCGAGGAAGAACAGCGGTGAGGAGGAAGGCAGGGAGTGTCTGAGAAGATGGGCACATGGAGTATTGCAATATTGCAGGTTGCAAAATGGGGGAATCAGAGAGGGCCAGTCAGGGTTAAATCTATCGTCAAATTGACTATATTATCGTCAAATTGACTATATTTTTTCATAACGTCCTGCCTGGACCCTGTTGGCTGCTCATCGCCAGTGGGCACACCAATTCCCCTCCATAAGCAAGGCGGGAGAAGGATACGTGATCTTGCATCTTCATGCCTGGAAACGGGTATCAGGAACAAAGCCCCCCTGTTTCCACGCTCCCCTCCAACTGGCACCCCATACGCTTATCACCCCACACAGCTCCCTATGTCTTTGCTTTGGCGTTCGAGTGTGCGATATCAGCGGCGGCATCCGTGGCTGCTGGGGCTGTCGATTGTGGGGATAGCATTGGGTGTGGCCGTAGTGGTGTCGATAGACCTTGCCAATGGCAGTGCCCGGCAGGCGTTTGACCTCTCTGCCGCCACCGTCACAGGGAAGGCGACCCATCAGATCGAGGGGGCTGCCGAGGGGCTGGACGAGTCGGTGTACCGCGACCTGCGGGTGCGGCAGGGTATCCGTGAGGCTGCGCCTGTGGTGGAGGGCTATGTTTCGGCCCGGGGGCGCACGTTTCAGGTGCTCGGCGTGGATCCGTTCGCCGAGGGGCCCTTCCGTCCATACCTCTCGAATCCGGCCGGCCTTGACCTCGCCCCGCTGCTCGTCACGCCCGGCGCGATGCTGATGGCGGGGACGACCGCACAAACGCTCGGCCTCATCTCCGGCGACACCCTCGTGGCCCGTGTCGATGGCCGCCCGCAACGGCTTCGGCTGGTCGGGGTGCTGGCACCTGGCGACCCCCGCAGCGAGCAGGCGATGGAAAGTCTGCTGGTGATGGACATCAGCCACGCACAGCACCTGCTGGACCGTACAGGTCGCCTCGACCGCATCGACCTGGTGCTGACGGACGACGCGGCGGGGGCCAGGCTGCGCACGCGGATCGAGGCATCGCTGCCCGAAGGCGTGCAGGTCGTCCGCTCGTCCACCCGCACGCAGACGGTGGAACAGATGACGCGGGCCTTCACGCTGAACCTGACAGCCCTCAGCCTGCTGGCCCTTGTGGTGGGCATGTTTCTCATCTACAACACGATGACGTTCTCGGTGGTGCAACGGCGGGCTATGGTGGGGCGGCTGCGGGCAATTGGCGTGACACGGCGCGAGGTCTTTGCACTCCTGCTCGGCGAGGCGGTGCTCATCGGGCTGACCGGCACGGTGCTGGGCTTGCTGCTGGGCATCGTCCTTGGGCGCGGCCTCGTCCAGTTGGTCACGCAGACGATCAACGACCTGTATTTTGTCGTAATCGTGCGTGACCTGCGCCTCAACCCACTCACCCTGCTGAAGGGGCTTTTGCTGGGCCTGGGGGCTACGGTGGTGGCTGCCCTTGCTCCCGCTCGTGAAGCAACTGCCGCCCCGGCGACTACGGTGCTCCAGCGTTCACAGGAGGAATCCACCCTTCGCCGGCGGGTGCCAGCGTTGCTGGGAGGTGGCCTCGGCCTGGCCCTCACCGGCGGTGTGTTGCTGTGGGTACCCAGCCAGAGTATCACGCTGAGCTACGCGGCGCTTTTCTGTGTGCTGATGGCTTTTGCCCTGTCCACACCAGGTGTCGTGCTGGTCGCCTCGGCAGGGTTGCGCCCCCTGATGGGGTATTTCTTTGGCCTGCTCGGTCGGATGGCTGCTACGGGCCTGCGCAACACCCTCAGCCGCACCGCCGTCGCCATCGCCGCGCTGATGATCGCCCTCGCCGCCACCATTGGCGTTGGGGTGATGGTGGACAGCTTCCGGCAAACGGTGGCTGTATGGCTCGGTTACTCGTTGCAGGCGGACGTCTACATCCAGCCCCCCAGCCAGGTGCTGCGCCGTACCGATGCCACACTACAGCCCTCCGTAGCCGCACAGCTCATGGCAACCCCCGGCGTGGCCGGGGCCTACTCAGTACGCCGGGTCGAGGTCGCCTCCCGCGTGGGGCCTACCGAGCTTGTCGCCATCGCTTACGGGCCACTCACCCGGCGGGCATTTCGCTTCAAGGAAGGAGACCCGGAGGCCGTCTGGCCCGCCTTCATGCAGCCGGGGAACGTGATCATCTCGGAGCCCTACGGCTACCGCCACGACCTCGGCATGGGGGATACGCTCACACTCCAGACCGACCGCGGCCCCAGCACCTTCACCGTGCGCGGGGTTTTCTACGACTACGCCTCGGACCTCGGTGTGGTGATGATGCACCGCAGCGTGTATGAACAGTTCTACGACGACCGGGGCTTCTCCGGGCTGGCCCTCTTCGCCGACCCGTCGCTGCCGGTCGATTCCCTCATCGCGCACCTGCGCCGCAGCACGGGGGATGCACAGGCCCTCTTCATCCGCTCCAACCGTGCCCTGCGCGACTATTCACTCGCCATCTTCGACAGGACGTTCACCATCACCACGGTGCTGCGGCTGCTGGCGGTGCTCGTGGCGTTTGTCGGCGTGCTCTCAGCGCTGATGGCATTGGCGCTCGAACGTGCCCGCGAGTTCGCCGTGCTGCGTGCCACCGGCCTCACACCGGGGCAGTTGCGGCGCTATGTGGTCTTGCAAACGGCACTGGGCGGCCTCGTGGCAGGACTGCTCGCACTCCCACTGGGGCTTGTGCTGGCCTGGGTACTCATCTTCGTCATCAACAAACGTTCTTTCGGATGGACGCTCCAGTTCACGGTCTCGCCCGAAGTGCTGCTGCAAGCCCTGGTGCTGGCACTCTTCGCGGCGATCCTCGCCGGGTTGTATCCGGCCTGGAAGATGGCACGGGCCAACCCATCCCTGGCTTTACGCGATGAATAACCTGCGGATGAATAACCTGCGCTGGCTCCTGCTCCTGGTCACTGGACTCACGCTCGCTGCACTCGCCGCCAGCGTATGGTGGGGGGGCCGGGGGACCGCCCCACCCACCGCCTCGGCCACCATCACCGACGCCCTTGCTGGCGACCTCACCGGCTACACACGGGCAACGGCCGTTCTTTTTTCCCCAGGACCACGGCCCGCATCCGGACTTCAAGCTCGAATGGTGGTACCTCACCGGAAACCTCGCCACGCCAGATGGTCGTCGCTTCGGCTACCAGTTCACCGTCTTTCGCTCGGCCCTGGCCCCACCCGACACGAACGCCCCTCTACCCGCCTCGGCCTGGACGACGCGCCAGCTCTACCTCGCCCATCTCGGCCTCACCGATGCCGATGGGCGT
>CAZLRO010000084.1:7318-13065 GCA_964561865.1 uncultured Rhodothermaceae bacterium
TGCCCGGGATGGTGCAGTTCCAGCGCACCACCTCGGTCATCCGGTCGACATCGGTGACGTTGCCGACGACTTCGCAGTGGTGCATCCAGCCGTTGAGGTCGTCGTCCAGCGCGTCCACGTCGGCCTCACCGATGCCGATGGGCGTCGCTTCTATTCTCACGAACGCTTCGCCCGGGGCGCGGCGGGGTTGGCCGGTGCCGAAACAACACCGTTTCGCCTCTGGGTTGAGGACTGGACGCTGGCCTCCACCCCTCCGGACAGCCTCTTTCCTCTCCACCTGCAACTCACCCAGGACGACCTCGCCCTCGACCTGGCGCTCTCCTCCCGGAAACCGATTGTGCTGCAGGGCGAGGCAGGCTTCAGCCGCAAGGGTACAGACGGGCAAGCTTCCTATTACTATTCGATGACGCGCCTTGCCACCACCGGAACCCTCACCGTGGACGGTCACCCCTACACCGTTACAGGCCATAGCTGGCTTGACCGCGAATGGAGCACCAGCCTCCTCAGCCGCACCCAGACCGGCTGGGACTGGTTCTCGCTCCAGCTCGACGACGGACGCGACCTGATGTTCTTCCAGCTCCGCGAGCGCGATCCGGGCCAGCCCCCGTACACCGACGGCACGCTCGTCTCCCCGGCAGGCTCCGCCGAGCGACTCACCTCCGGCATGGTACAGATAACCCCGGTGCGCCAGTGGATGAGTCCACACAGCGGGGTGACTTATCCTGTCGCGTGGCGGATGCAACTCCCGTCCCGCCAACTCGACCTCACCCTCACCCCGCTGCTCAACGACCAGGAACACCACACCTCGGTGCGGTACTGGGAGGGCGCCCTCCGTATTTCCGGCACCGACCACGGCCGGCCCATCACCGGCTACGGCTACCTCGAAATGACCGGATACGGAGAGGACAGGCGTTAGGTCAGGGCTTGAGGGCAGGCAGGGCGTCCAGCACCCGGCGATTGGCCCGGCTGGTGTAGCACACCAGCGTGAGGAAGTGGGCAGTGGCGGTCTGCATCAATGGGGCAGAAAGGGCTTGACATTCTCGGGCTGTTGCCTTAAAGTTCAGCATGGGTGAGATTTAATGGTGTGCTAACGACGACATTGGATGGTGTGTGCCCCTGCCGGACGGATTACACGGCGGGGATGCGCACGCCCCCTTTGGGGGTGCTCTGCCGCCTTGTAGGTACAGGTCTATCCCCCGCAGGCCCGTTCCAACCCTTCGTTGATCTTCCCACGATGCTGGTTTTCGGAAGCGCTTCCCGTTTTAAAGGCGCTCTATTGGAAGCGCTTCCGGCTGCATCTGCGTCCATATCCCTATCAGGAGGTGTACCATGGAAATCGTCACGTCGGACCGCGACCTCTTTTTGAAACAGCTCGTCGAGCGGAATCCGGGAGAGGTGGAGTTTCACCAGGCCGTGCGCGAGGTGGTCGAGAAGATTTACCCGTTTGTCGAGGCCCGGCCCGTGTACCGGGAGGCCCGCATCCTCGAACGCCTCACCGAGCCGGACCGCGTGGTGATGTTCCGCGTCACCTGGGTGGACGACCAGGGCAGCGTCCAGGTCAACCGGGGCTATCGGGTGCAGTTCAACGGGGCCATCGGGCCGTACAAGGGGGGCCTGCGGTTCCACCCGTCGGTCAACCTGGGCATCCTCAAGTTCCTGGCATTCGAACAGATTTTCAAGAACAGCCTCACCTCGCTCCCGATGGGCGGGGGCAAAGGTGGGTCCGATTTCGACCCCAAGGGCCGGTCCGACGGCGAAGTGATGCGGTTCTGCCAGGCGTTCATGACCGAATTGTACCGGCACATCGGCAGCGAGGTGGACGTCCCGGCGGGCGACATCGGGGTAGGCGGACGCGAGATCGGCTACCTCTTCGGGCAGTACCGACGGCTCACGAACGAGTTCAACGGGGTGCTCACCGGCAAGGGCCTGGCCTATGGCGGCAGCCTCATCCGCCCCGAAGCAACCGGCTACGGCTGCGTCTATTTCATGCAGGAGATGCTGGCAACGCACGGCCTGGACGCCAGCGGCAAGACGTGCGTGGTGTCCGGGTCGGGCAACGTGGCCCAGTATACTGCCGCCAAGCTGCTCGAACTCGGCGCGAAGGTGGTCACACTCTCGGACTCGGCGGGCTTTCTCCACTTCCCGAACGGCCTTACGCCGGACCTGCTGGCGGCGGTAATGGCCTTCAAGAATCAGGAGCGGGGACGCCTTGAGGCCTTTGCCCGGCAACACCACCTTCCCTATTTTGCCAACCAGCGGCCCTGGGTCGTCCCGTGCGAACTGGCCTTCCCTTCCGCTACACAGAACGAGATCAGCGAGGACGATGCTCGGATGCTGGTGAACAACGGCTGCATGGCCGTGGCTGAAGGGGCCAACATGCCCACTACGCTCGAAGGCACGAAGCTCTTTGAACAGGCCGGATTGCTCTTCGGCCCAGGCAAGGCGGCCAACGCTGGCGGCGTGGCCGTCTCCGGGCTGGAGATGACCCAGAACGCGATGCACCTCTCCTGGTCCCGTACCGAGGTGGACGAACGGCTGCGCGGCATCATGCGCCACATCCACGAGCAGTGCGTCGAATATGGCAGCACAAACGGGCGTGTGGACTACGTGAAGGGCGCCAACATCGCTGGCTTCGTCAAGGTGGCCGATGCCATGCTGGCCTACGGGGTGACGTGAAGTGACGGCTGATCGCTGTTTGGTACTTGGTACTTGGAGGGCGAAGAGGGCCTTCGCCCCTACTTGGTGCCTGGATACATCCGCAAGAGATTGCCACCCCGCCTTCTTCCCGCCTACGCAGGGATGACGGGAAATGACAGGGGGCAGGCTTGTGGTCGATCATGGTCCCTCTCATGAGATCGACCATGCTCCTCGCAAGGACATGATCCGAGATCCGCAATCCGAAACCGCAATCCCAAATCCCCATGCCTCTTCCTCCGCTGGACCTGCCGGCCTGCACGGCCCCGATTCGGCAGGTCGGGGGGAAGGAGATGATTTTCGACGTGGTACGGCAGAAGTACGTCCGGTTGACGCCAGAGGAATGGGTACGGCAGCATGTGGTCCAGTTCCTGCTGGAAACACAAGGGGTGCCGCGGGGGCTGCTGGCGGTGGAGGTGGCGTTCCCTTACAACCGGATGCTCCGCCGGGCCGACCTCCTGGTCTATGACCGGCAGGGTACCCCGCTGCTACTGGTCGAATGCAAGGCTCCGGAGGTAGCCCTCACCCAGGCGGTGTTCGACCAGGCTGCCCGGTACAACACGGTGGTGCAGGCGGCCTGGCTCCTCGTCACCAACGGGCGGGCACAGTACGTCTGCGCCATCGACCACGCCGGGCACACCTACCGGTTCGTCGAAGCGCTGCCCCCCTTCGAGGCGTTACAGGCACCCCCGAAATAGCGGCAAATACACTGGTCTCAGGAGACGATCTCGACGAAGACCTGCCGGGCGAGGTGGGAGGCGATGGTATGCTCCTGCCCTGCGATCCGGATGGTCAGCAAGGGGGTGTCCGGCGGGGTTTCCCGGACTTCGACGTGTACGCGGGGCATCAGGCCGATGGCTTCGAGATGGTGCAGGATGGCCGGGTCCTGGTCGGCCACGCGGTAGACCACCGCCTGCTCCCCGGCCCGGAGGCTGCTCAGCGGGGTGTTGGGCGTCGGGGCGAGGTGTCCATCGCGGGTGGGGATAGGGTCGCCGTGCGGGTCGTGGGTGGGGTAGCCCAGCATGGCTTCCATCCGGTCCTCGAACTCTTCGGAGATGTGGTGTTCGAGGTGTTCAGCCTCTTCGTGCAACTGCGCCCACGCATAACCCATGACCTCACGCAAGTAGGTTTCCAGCAAGCGGTGGTGGCGGATGATCTCGAGGGCGATCTTTTCCCCGGCTGCGGTGAGCGACACCCCCCGATAGGACTTGTACTCGACCAGCCTCATCTCGGCCAGCCGCTTCATCATGTTCGTCACCGAGGCCGCCGATACCTCCATCGCCCGCGCGATCTCCGACAGGGCGGCCGTGCCTTCGTGCTGGAGCTTGTAGATGGTCTTGAGGTAATCCTCGACGGCCTGGCTCAGCACCGGGTCGGTTCTGTGTGGCATGGCGGCAGCGGATGGGGTGCAGTGCGTAGAACCCCCCGGCCGGTGCTTTGATCCGGGCAGCACGCCGCCTCACATGTTGCGCCGGTATTGTACGCCGACCTCGAACAGCGCCTGGATGATCTGGCCGAGGGAGCAGACCTGGACGACGCAGCTGTCGTCATGCTGCAAAGGGTAGCACAGGGGCAGAGCGCTGGGGGTGCAATGTCCCGGCTTCGATGGCCTCGAGCATCGTCGAAATGCGCTCCGAGGTTTCAAGCGTATACAGGGTGTCCCCACACAGATCACATACCTCTGCGGGTACCTGTTCAATGACCACGAGGCGACCCTGGCGGTGTGCCGTATGTACAACCAGGCGTGGTTCGTAATGGCCTGAACATCCCTTGAGGGCACAGGGCATCAACGGCTTCGCTGTGTGGGGGTGTTCCATTTGGGAGGGTGTGGCTCGTAGACCGTGATGACGATGAGGGGCTGGTGGAGGGTGGTGCAAACCACATGGAGCGGGCGGCCATCTATCGCTTTTCCTTCCATCAGGCAGCAAGCACCCCGTTGGTGCGTCGGGTAATTCTCCAGCAGGTTTCCCGTTTGTAACACCCCCAGTACATCGCGCTGATCAAACAACTCGGCATCCATCTCTTCCTGTGCATGCCGGCTGATGCGAACGTGCCGGGTATCGGCCAAGTGGCGAATAAACCGTTGGCAGGAGGCGATATCGTTGGCATCGGGTATCACATGAGCACGTGTGCAGCATTACGATAGCGCCTGGTGTTGCGTTCCGCCGCCTCACATGTTGCGCCGGTATTGTCCGCCGACCTCGAACAGCGCCTGGGTGATCTGGCCGAGGGAGCAGACCTGGACGGCCTCCATGAGTTCGGCGAACAGGTTGCCGCCCTGCCGCGCCACGTCCTGTAACTGCTGCAAGGCCGCGTCGGACTGGTCGGCGTGCCGTTGCTGGAAGGCCCGCAGGTTGGCGATCTGCCGCTGCTTCTCGTGGTCGGTCGAGCGCATGAGGGCTACCGGCGTGGTGGCCGTCTCCCCTTCGGGTGCCGGGGGCTGGAACGTGTTCACGCCGATGACCGGGTATTCGCCGCTGTGCTTTTTCTGCTCGTAGTAGAGGCTCTCTTCCTGGATCTTGCCGCGCTGGTACATCGTCTCCATCGCGCCGAGGACGCCGCCTCGGTCGTTGAGCCGTTCGAACTCCCGCAGCACCGCCTCTTCCACCAGGTCCGTCAGCTCCTCGATGATGAACGCCCCTTGCAGCGGGTTCTCGTTCTTGGCCACCCCGAACTCGCGGTTGATGATGAGCTGGATTGCCATGGCGCGGCGGACGCTCTCCTCCGTCGGCGTGGTGATGGCCTCGTCGTAGGCGTTGGTGTGGAGGCTGTTGCAGTTGTCGTAGATCGCCAGCAGCGCCTGGAGCGTGGTGCGGATGTCGTTGAACTGGATCTCCTGCGCGTGCAGGCTGCGTCCGGAGGTCTGGATGTGGTACTTGAGCATCTGGCTGCGCTCGTTGGCCCCGTAGCGGTCGCGCAGGGCGACGGCCCAGATGCGCCGCGCCACCCGCCCGATGACGCTGTATTCAGGGTCCATGCCGTTCGAGAAGAAGAACGACAGGTTGGGCGCAAACGCATCCACGTCCATCCCCCGGGCGCGGTAGTACTCGACG
>CAZLRO010000085.1:0-5866 GCA_964561865.1 uncultured Rhodothermaceae bacterium
GTGAGGCCCTCGGTGCGCTGGAGTTCGGCCAGTTCGGCCCCCACGTAGCCCGCCACCGGCGCTTTAGCCAGCACCTGCACGACGTTGGGGCCGGTGCGGATGGTGCCGTCGGCCAGGCGCTGGATGCGGATGGGCGTCTCGGTGGGGGGGATGTTGTCGATGGCGGAGCCGTAGTCGTAGGCGGTAACAGCGTAGAAGTAGGGGATGCCGTTGGTGATAGTGGAATCGATGAAGGTGTGGGTGAGGCCGCTGTTGTCCTCGCCCTCGTCGCGGCGGTTCGTGCCGAGGTAGAACTTGATGCCGTTGATGTCCACCGGGTGGAAGCCGCTGTGCTCGTCGATGCGGTCGAACTGGGCGATAGGGCGGCGCAGGACGCGGTTGCCGAAGCCGTCGGTGATGGTGAGGGCGTCGAGGAAGGCGGGGTCGGTGGCGCGGTAGATACGGTAGCCCTCGAAGTCGTTCGGGTTGCGGCCCAGCCCGAAAAGGAACTGGTCGAAGGACTCCTCGGCGGCGCTGTCCCAGTAGAGCGTCACCCGCCCGTCGCCCGGCACGGCGCTGAGTGTAGGTGTGACGGGGGCCTGGGCGAACTGGTAGTCTTCCTGGTAGGCTTCGAGCGCATAGTCGCGGCTCTGGAGGGCGTCCTCCTGCGAGTTGCCAATCTGGATGGAGAGCGAGATGCGCTCGGTCTGCCCAGCCTTGAGCGGGAACAGCCCACTGGAGACGACCAGGTCGTGCTCGCCGGGTTCGGGCACCTCCTCGTCGAAGTCGCCGGGCACCATGAACGAGTTGAACAGGAAGCGGTCGCTCTGCCCGTTGAAGTTGAGGAAGAAGGCGGGGATGATCTGGACGTTGGTGATGCCGATCTGGTCGGACTCGGAGATATCCGTCACGTCGAGGTTGCGCTCGCCGGGGAAGTCGGTGCCAGCGCCGGTGGTGGGCTGGCCGTCGCCGTCGCCGGGGTCGCCGTTGAAGGCCACGCCGTCGAGGCCGGTGTCGTTCTGGAGGGGGTTCCAGTCGCCGTCGTTGTCGATCCCGTCGGCACGGCTCTCGTCGATCATCTCGTCGATGCCCTCGTCGATGCCCTCGTCGATGGCGCCGTCGCCGTCGTTGTCGATCCCGTCGGCGTAGCAGCGGCCCACGTCGCTGGCGTCGAGGTCGTAGAGCACGACCTTCGTGCCGGGCACGCGGTAGCGGCGGTAGAGGTCGCTGGCGGCACCCGCCACCAGGTCGGCGGTGATGGTGGGCGAGCCGGGTTCGGAGAGGTAGGGATAGCGGGCCGTCGGCGTGACGCACGAGCCGTCGTTGTCGATGCCGTCGCGGAAGGCGCGGCCTGTGTCTTCGGTCTCCACGCCGACGAGGTGGATGGGGTCGTCGGGGGCGGGGAAGGGCGGCCAGCGGAAGAAGGCGTCGCCCGCAGCGGCGGCCACCATGTCCGGCGTGACGGTGGGGCCGTTCTCCTCGCCGTCGCCGTCGTTGTCGATGAAGTCGGCATAACCCACACCGGGGCTGGATCCCTGCTCGCCAACGAACGGCGCGTGCGTGGCATTCTCATCGATGAGGCCATTGCGGTTGTCGTCGCGCCCGTTCTCCGGGTTCTCGGTCGCCAGCCACGTTTCCGGCACGACAGGGCTGCTGCACTCGCCAATGAGCGGGTTGCAGTCATCGATGGTCGAGCCGTCGGCGTCGTTGTCGATGCGGTCGGTGGCGTTGCCGGGGGTTTCGAGGAAGGCGAAGGCGGCAGCGCCCACCCGGTCGGCCCCGAAGAACTCGTCGCCGATGCCATCGGCGTCGGTCATGAAGGCTACGTCCTCGATCAGGTCGAAGAACGGGATGTCGTCCTGCGCGTCGCCGCCCACGAGGTCGGCCAGCCACATCGTGAAACCCACCTGGCTGAGGTCTTCCGTCCCGTCGTTCTTGATGCCATGGATGTGGAAGACGACGTCGTCGATGAGGATCTGGCTCCAGGCCAGCGTGCGGATCTCGCCGATGAGGGCCAGGCCCTTGCGCGACAGGTCGGTGGAGTCGGGGAAATACGTGGGGTAGCGGTTGTACTGGTCGTCGCCCACCTTGTAGAAGAACTCCTGGTCGGCGTTGAACACGTTCTTGCCGAAAAGGCCGTTCCAGGACCCCACCCAGCCCGGATCGGTGATGTCGTCGGCCTTGTCCGGCCATGACGGGGGCCAGGAAGCCGTCTCATCGGACTGTGCAATGCCGAACTCGGCGCCGGCGGGGTTGACATAGCCCTTGATCGGCTCGAAGCGCCAGGCGATATTCTCGTCCACCGGGTTGCGGCGGAAGTCGGCCACGTCTACGACGTAGAGCGTGTCGCCGTTGGCATCGGTCACCTTCGCGCCTACCCAGAGCTGCGTCAGGGCGATGTAGCGCCGCCCGGTGTTCTTGGGCCATTCGTACCAGAAGTCGCCGGGGCTGCCGGTCTGGGCCGTCTGCGCGTAGTTGGTGATGGAGGCGCGGATGTTGTTCGCGTCGATGTTGTCGCGCCGCCGCTCGAACGGGTCGATGCGTTCGAGGCTCGGCTGGTGGTTGCGGTCGATCACGCCCTGGGCGAGGGCCGGGGTCGATCTCGTGAGATCGACGGTCGCCGCCAGGAAGCAAAGGGCGATCAGGAAACGACGGGGCATAACAGGGCGGGAATCTCAGGGAGAAAGCGGGGCTTCAGAAGCGGAACTCCAGGCCTACCTGCATGCGGCGTGGCTCGCGGTAGTGCTCCGGGCGGACGAAGAAGCCAGGGTCGAAGTCGCCGGTCTTGAGCTGGTCGAGCGTCACGTCGGGCTTGCCCGTGTCGCCGTAGACCGCCGCCACGTTGCGGGTGTCGAGCAGGTTGTATACCTCGATGAACAGGCGTGGGCGGGTGCGCCCCAGCGTGAACTCGCGGGCAAGGTTGAGGTCGATCTCCAGGGCAGAGGGCATCCGGCGGGAATTCGACGGGAACTCCGGCTGCACGTCGTTGCCCACGAGTGCGGCCTGGGCGAACGAAGGCGTGTAGGGGAAGCCGTCCTCCACACGGAAGCGCAGCGAGCCGTTCCAGCCCCCCATGCCGGAGTAGATGGCCCCGGCAAGCTTGTGGCGCTGGTCCCAGTCCAGCGGCAGCAGCGCCAGCTTCGGCTGGGCGTTGCCCTGGAGTGCGAAGAATTCCTCGGCGGGGTTGGAGTTGGAGCCTTCCACCACCTGGAACGTGTAGCTCATGTCGAAGCCAAGGTTACCCTGGAAGTTGCGGGACAGGCTCAAGGTCAGCCCACGTGTATTGGCGTAGTCGCGGTTGGCGTAGACCACGTAGTTGACACCCGAGAGGGTCGTTGGGATAAGGGTGGAGGTGGAGACCCAGCTGCGCACATCGCGGTAGTAACCGGTCACGTCCAGCACAAAGTCGCCGAAGCCTTGCTTGAAGCCGATCTCGTACATCGTGGTCTTCTGTGCGTCGAGGTCGGGGTTGCCAAACGGCCCGTACTGGCCCGACAGCGCGGGAATCTTGTAGCCGAACTGGTCGAACAGGTTGTTGAAGGTGGGGATCTGGAAGAACAGGCCGAAGGAGAAGTGGATCACGCCGTCGTCGGTGATGGGATAGGCCAGGCCGAGGCGGGGCGAGAGCTGGAGCTTGGCCTCGGTGTCCTCGTACCAGTAGGCCTGACGATCCTCCACCGTCAGCGCGTTGTCCTCGCGCTCCTCGTCGCGGGTGATGACGCCGTCGCCGTTGGTGTCGCGGAAGCGGTTGGTGAGCTTGAGTGGGTTGAAGATGTTGGGGTCGGACGGGTCGGCAGGTGTCTGGGCGCGGGCGTCGAAGTAGTCGAGGCGCAACCCGGCATTGACGATGAAGTTGTCGAACTCGACCTTGTCCTGTGCGTAAGCGCTCACCGTGAGGGGTTCGACGCCGTCGAAGCTGTTGAAGGCAGAGGAGCGTGGGTCGGGCAGGGCCGTCTGGAATGGTTCGATACGGTTGCCCGACTCGTCCACGGCGGGCTGGAGGCCGAAGCCGGTGAAACTGAGATCGTCGCGTTTGAGCTGGAGGCCGATCTTGACAAGGTGGTGTTGACCGATCTGGCTCGACAGGTCACCCTTAATCAGGTAGGTGCGCGTCGAGCGGTTGAACCGGCCCAGGTCGGTGCCTCCGCGGGCGAAGCGCCCGAAGCCCGTCAGCACCGGGGCAAACTCGCCGGGCCGAATCTCTACCGAGTCGGGCGGACTGAGATTGAAGTCGTTGTAGCGGTCGTCGAACGGGTCTTCATAGAGATAGGACTCGGCTTCGCGGAAGAACGTCGCCACATCGACGGTGTAGAACGTGGTGGCGCTGAGCAGGTGGGTGAACTTGAGCTTGGCGTCGTATCCGTCGTCGAAGAAGCGGCTGCGTCCATCGGGCGACCAGCGGCGAAAGAAGTCGTAGGGGCGGCCCTCGGAGGTGGAGCCGAGGCCGATGAGGTTGACGATCATCTTCCTGCCGAGCCGCGCCCGGAGGTTGCCCTGCCACGACAGCTTGTTGAACGTGTTCATGGGCACGAGGGTCGAGTCCCCGGCGGTGCCGTCGGTGTTGAACAGGCGTGCGCCGTAGAGCCAGCCGTCGTTGTTGAAGAAGCGGCCCAGCCCGAAGAAGGTCACGCGGTCCCCCACGACCGGCCCCTCCACCGACACGGTGGCGTTGGAGAAGTGCGCTGGGTTCACCGGCAGGTACGAGTACGGATTCACGTCGCGGTACTCGATGCCTGCGCGGGTGAACTCCTCGGCGTTGGTGCCGCGCAGGAAGTCCTCGCCCCCGCTGCCGCTGGCCAGGTAGCCGCCCGAATACACCTGCACGGAGCCGCCGAAGCGGTCGCTGCGCCCCTCCTTGGTGACCACGTTGATCACGCCGCTCATGGCGTTGCCGAACTCGGCGTTGAAGGTGCCGGAGATGACCTGGAGTTCCTGGATGCCATCGTTTTCCAGTTGTACGGCGGTGGAACCGTCGTAGCTGTCGGTCACGGGCACACCATCGACCATGAAGACGACCTCGCTGGAACGCCCGCCGCGGATGTGCAGCCCGCCGCCGCGCGTGGTGATGCCAGCCTGGACGTCGAGCACCTGGCCCAGCTCCGTCACGGGCAGGCGGTCCAGCTTGTCGGCGGTGACACGGGCTTCCGAACTGGTCACGTCCTTGCGCACCGCCGCGGCCCCGGCGGTGACGATGATCTCCTCACCCAGAAAGACTTAGGGCGAGAGGCGGATGTCCACACGGCTGGTCAGGTCGAGGTTAACCCCCACTCCGGTGATACGCTGGGTGGTATAGCCGATGAACGAGGCCATCACGGCATACTGCCCCGGGCGCACCCCGATGATGACATAGTTGCCATCCAGGTCGCTGGCAGTACCCTGGGTCGTGCCTTCGATGACGATGTTCACGCCGGGGAGTGGGTCGCCCGTCTCCGCGTCCAGGACGCGCCCGGCAATCTTGCCGGTCTGGGCTGTGGCCGTACCCGTTGCCAGGAGCCCCAGCAGGAGGAAGAAGATCGCACGTTGCATAGCAGTCAGGGAGAGACCAGGCGAGATAAACTCAGGGAAAGCAGCCGTCCCTCGTGGAGGTCCACCGGGAAGCGCGCCCGTAGCCCTTCGACATGGGCTTGCAGGAAGGGTTGGCGGGCTTCGTGGAGCAGTTGTGTGGCAATCTGGTCGCGCACTTCGTCGAGGCGGGCCGGACGGCTGGGCAGGTGGGCACCCACCTTGAGCAACACGTAGTGCCCCTGCACCTCGAACGGCCCCAGCACCTGGCCTTCGGTGGCCTGGAACACAGGCGTCGCCAGCAGGCCCAGTTGCGCCGCCGTGGCGTAGCCGAGGTCACCGCTGGCCTGTGACGCTCCGGGGCGCTGCGAGTGCTGTCGGGCCA
>CAZLRO010000085.1:5876-9778 GCA_964561865.1 uncultured Rhodothermaceae bacterium
GGCCCGGGTGTCCGAAAGGATTTCCCAGACCCGCACGGTTTCCGGGATGGTGAACAGGGTCGGGTGCTCGGCATAAAACTGTGCGATGGCCTGCTCGGACACCTGTATCTTCTCCACCAGTTGGTGATAGGCCTGCTCATAGACCCAGGCTTCCAGTTCGTGTTGCAGGGCCTCCTTGAACACCGGCGTCTCGTCCAACCCCAGGCCTGTGGCACGGGTCAGCAGGGCCGTGCGCACGAGTACGCCCTGGATGAACGCCTGCAAGTCGTCCCGCGAGGTGATGCGGGCACGTTGGGCCTCGGCGGTGTAAGCCGCCCGGTCGCGGACGTCGGCCACCGTCCAGGTGTGGCGCTGGCCGTCCTGCGTGAACGTGACCAGCGGGCGGTGCAGCCAGGCAGAGAGGGCTTCGGCGTCGGGCAGGAGCACCCGGCCTTGCACCTGACCGAGGAGTTCATCCAGGGTGGTGTCGTCAAAGCGGGCGTGCAAGGTGGCGGTCAGTGCTACCACGTGCTGCGTGCGGGCTGCCTGCTCCCGGCGGTAGCGGACGTAGGTTTCCACCTGGGGACGTTTGGCGGCAAACGCCGCCTCGGTGAGCAGGGGCGCGGTGGAACGGTCGAGGAGTTGGATGATCGACCAGCCCTGGGCGGTGCGGACCGGGGGCGAGACAGCGCCGAGTTCCAGTGCGTAGGCAGCCTCCTCGAAGGCGGGGTCCATCTCGTCGAAGCCGAACGGCCCTACCGCTCCACCCCGGTGGGCCAGCGTGGTGTCGGCAAACACCTCGCGGGCCAGCGCCTCAAATGGCTCTCCGGCCTGGAGACGGGCGTACAGCCGGTCGGCCTGCTCCTGCGTGCGGGCATACAGGTGCCGGGCGTTGAGGGTCGTGTTCATCCGCACGAACATCTCGTGCAGGTCGGCCTCGGCGATCGTGAGGGTGTCGTAGAGGACGTGCCGGGCGTAGGCCTCCAGCAGCAGCTTCTGCCGGATCGTCTCCCGCTGGAATCGGTAGGCGTCTGTCTCGGTCAGGCCATCAGCTTCGGCTTCCCGCACCACCAGCTTCTGGTTGACCAGTTGCACAAGGATATGCTGCCGTAGCCAGGGGGCGTCCTGCTGGCCGGATCGGAGGAGGTAGGCGCGATAGGCCCTCAGGAACGCTGCTTCCGTGATCGCTTCCCCGCCTACGGTGGCGACGGGCCAGGCTTCCATTGGCTGGGCCTGGGCTACCGACAGGGATAGCAGGCATCCCAGCAGAAGACCAGCTACTCGACAGCCTGGAGGCAAGGCGGTATGGGAAGGGTATCGCATCGGCTGGCTCAGTTCATCTCTTCCTGGGGCAGGATGCGATGCGGACGGCGCGAAGCGGTGGTCTGTCGGGCTACCAGCCGGGGCGAAAAGACGGTATGCGAGGTGGGATGCTCCGGGGCTTCGATCCGCATCAGCAGCTTGTCCACGGCCAGCTTGCCCATCTCGTACATCGGCTGGCGTAATGTCGAGAGGCCGATGTAGCGGCTGACCATGATGTCGTCGAAGCCGATGAGGGCGATGTCGTCCGGGGCGTGCAACCCGGCTTCGCGCACGGCCCGCAGCGCTCCCAGCGCCTGGATGTCGGATGTGACGAAGACGGCGTTCGGGCGGTGCGGGGTTTGCAGGAGACGCTGCATGGTTTCATAGCCTGCCGCCTCGGTGTAGCCGTGGTCGTCCAGGTCGTTGCTCTGGGCCACCAGTTCAGGCAGGGGTCGCATCCCGACTTCGCGCAGGGCTTTTTCGTACCCCAGCCGACGCTCGGAGGCCGGGACGGAGGCGGGGTTCGCCATCAACAGGCCAATGCGTTCAAATCCCTGGTCGATCAGGTGCCGGGTCGCCAGGTAGCCTCCTTGTTCGTTGTCAATCGAGACCGAGTCGAAATCCGGGTGGAACGAGTCGACCAGGACGAGGGGTTGTTCACTTTGGCGGAGCGAATGGGTTTGTTCTGCCGTAAGCGGCGTGGAAAAAAGCATCACCCCGGCTACCTTGCCCCGGTGCAGGGCACGCTCCAGCTGGTTGTCCACTTCTTCCAGGGTACGGGCTGAGTACACCATCAGGTCGAACTCGCTCTCGGCCAGGCGGTCCTGCAATCCGCGCAATACTTCTACAAAGAAGTAGTTCGTCATCATCGGGATGACGGCGCAGATCAGGCTGGTGCGACGCCGGGCCAGGCTCTGGGCCGAAGCATTGGGCTGATACCCCAGGGTTTCCGCCACGGCCAGCACCCGCTCGCGGGTTGAGGCAGAGACGCGGGGATGGTCGTTGAACACCCGCGAGACAGTGGCAATGGAAACCTGCGCCTGCTCGGCTATGTCATATATTGTGATGCCCACGGCAAATTCCCGCAAACAGGATGTAAGCGCTTACAAGATGAAGTCTACGCATCAGATCGGGGGTTGGTCAAGAGGGGCCGGTAAAAATGTTTTCGGGTGATCCTGGTGTCGAGCGAGGTGGTATTTGCGATGACCGGCGACGTAGGGCGGAACTCCCGCGCCCTGCGCCAGCTTCGGGCGCTTCAGGGGGCAGGGTATCGGGTGAACGTGCTGTCGCTAGGTGCTGACGATCCCGCCCTTTTGCGCGAGGAAGGTTTCCAGGTGCATCCCCTTGCAATCCCGCCGGGACGGGGTATCCGGTTCTTTGCAGGCGTTCACCGGCATTTCCGCGCAGCAGCCCTGCACCTGCCTGCCCACATCTACCACGCCAGCGACCTGTACGTGCTGGGGGCGATGCACGCTGCTGCGCGCCACCACGGGGCCGCCCTCGTCTATGATGCACGTGAACTCTACGCCCACGTGTCGGCCACCACCGGTCGGCCCTGGGTGTCGTGGGGATGGCAGCAGGTGGAGGGGCGTTTCATCCGGCACGCCCGCCTGGTGTTGACGGTCAGCGAAAGCATCGCCGATCATCTGGCCCGCCAGTACCGCATCCCGCCGCCGCTGGTGCTGTACAACACCCCCCCCTCGCAGGCCGTAGCCCGCACGTCGCTGCTGCACAACTGGCTGGGTATCACACCGGGAATGGTACTGGTTTTGCACCAGGGCCAACTGCGGGCGCAGCGCGGGTGCGAACGACTCGTGGCGGCCATGCCATCGGTGGAAGGAGCTGTGCTCGTCTTTCTTGGCGATGGCCCTTTGCGACCGATGCTCGAACACCTAGCCCGGCAGTTCCAGGTGCAGGAACGCGTCCGCTTCCTCGACCCGGTGCCCCCCGATGCCCTGCTACCGGTGACGGCCTCGGCGGATATCGGGGTGACGCTGCTCGAAGACACCTGCCTCAACCATCGGCATGCCTTGCCCAACAAGCTGTTTGAATACCTCATGGCCGGGTTGCCTGTGCTGGCAAGCGACCTGCCGGAGCTTCGTCGGGTGGTGGCCGGGTATGGAGTCGGCCGTGTCGTCGATCCGCAAGATGCCCAGGCCCTTGCCACAACCCTGCAAGCAATGGTGGACGATGCCGGGGCCCGGTCGCAATGGTCCCGGAATATCCCCGCAGCACTACATGCCTACGGATGGGAACAGACGGCACCCCGGTTCATTGAACACTACCGCAAGCTGTCCACGGGCCGTAGCTGATAGCCGTAGCTGATAGCCGTAGCTGTTGGCGATATGATGCCAGGAAAAAACCAGCCGCTGCCTTTCCCTCACACGGTATCCTCCATCCCCGTTCTCCCCTGCACGTCCTGTTCCACCTTCGGACTTTCATGTTTCATGCATAAATGCTTCTCCTTGCTGCTGCTGACGGTCGTGGTGAGTACGGCAGCCTGTGGTCAGCCCGCGACTACCCCGCCGGATACGGTACAGGCAGCGACGACCGCTGCACCGCAAGGCCCGGCCTGGAAGACGTTTGAAGAGGCAGTCACAGCGGCGCAGGCCAATGGCAAG
>CAZLRO010000085.1:9788-12970 GCA_964561865.1 uncultured Rhodothermaceae bacterium
GCAAGAAGGTGCTCATCGACATCTATGCCCCATGGTGTGGCTGGTGCCGCAAGATGCAGGCCGAGGTCTATACCCTGCCAGCGGTACTGACCTACCTCGACGAGCACTTCGAGATCGGGCGCGTGAACATCGACGAGGAGGGGGATACGCTGCAATTCCGCGGCTACACGCTCAGTTCGGCCATGCTGGCGCGGGGTCTGGGGGCCAGTGCCACCCCCACCACCGTGTTCCTCGAACCGGAAGGTGAGTACATCACCCGGCTGCCAGGCTATGTCAAAAGCGAGGACTTTATGAACGTGCTCAAGTTCATCGGCAGCGGGGCCTATCGCACCCAGAGCTACCAGGACTTCACGGGTCAGCAGTAGGCTCGGTGTTGTCCTTCTTCCGACGGGGCCTGGCCCCCGCCTTCTTGCGCGGTTTGTCCGGGATCGACTGTTCGTAGAGGTCGTTCTCCGCCTGCATCAGGTCCAGCAGGTCCAGCCAGGCAGGTTTGGGAGGGAGGTGAATCTCCGGAACGGCCAGGGGCACTGCCAGTGCAACTGCTGCAACCGGTTCTTCCACGTCGGCTTCCGGCAAGCGTACCCGCGCCGCCGACACGTCTTCTGCGGTTTCCTGCGACAAGGCCCGACGGGCTTCTTCGATCTGGAGCCGCCAGAGCATCCCCCCCTTCATTGTAACCTCCAGGGTATGCCCATCGCACAGGGTCAGTGTCATGCCGGGGGCGGTACCATACAACGAGGAAAGCTGTATTTCGTCTATATCCTTCAGGGAGAGGCGGCGGCGGTAACGTCCGTGCCAGCCGATGCCAGTGATGAGCAGCCATTCCGGGTACAACCGGATACGCCCCCAGAAAATCCGGGGTTGTCGCAGACGGCACGGGGATTCGAGCAGCAGAAGAGGTTGCACGATGAAAAGAGGCAGGTCGAGGGAAAGGGGCGTGGTGCCCCGCGCCTGTAATCTACAACCAACCCTGCCTCTTTTCGTCATCGTTGCCGTCTAGCGGGTACTGCCGGGGCCAAAACCGCTGATGGCAAGGGTAGTGGCAAAGAGCACGGCGGCCACAATTCCCACCGCCCGCATGGCCCGGCTCAGGTGCGCTCGCGGGGTCAGTCTGGCCGTGCCCCCACCCAGCAAGGCCCGCTGGTAAACCTCGTTCGTCACCTGGGGGGTATAGTGGGCATTCAGGCTCCGGGCAACTTCCTGTGCCACCTGTTCCAGCCCGTACAGCCCGATCAGCGGGTCTGCGCTGGCAGGACCGCGGCCAAGGTGCTGGAACGTGCCCTGCATCTGCACCTGGGTGGTGCCCTCCCCCGGCTCGGTGTTGAGCGTCACCCGCATTAGCAGGTCGGCCATGCCGGGGCGTTGCAGCAGCGAGTCCCCCACCATCGGGCGAAGCGCCGTCAGGGGCACGTAGTCGGTTTGCAGCAGCCCGATCCGTTCGTTGACGAGGGTGATGGTAAAATTGTGGGCGACCAGGGTCGCCGTGGCCTGGTCCACCACCTGCACCCGATCGGCGCTGGTAGTAAATGCGACCCGCTCGGACAAGGTCGTCGGCAGCGTGGCCGAAGGACGGGTGCTGGTACAGCCGGTCAGCAGGACCAGGATCAGCAACAGGGGAAGTCCCCCGACGCGGGCAACACGTTTCATAGGGCTTCTATCGGCGGTTGAGGCTTCGCAGAATGATCCGGCATCACCAGCCTCCAAAAACCGTACCTGTTGGGCAAGGCGACCGGACTCCAGGGGTTACGGCCGGGGCAATGGGGGCAAGTGGCAGCTTGCAGGGTGGAGGATATGCCATAATTAGTTGTATATACAACCATACATGAAAAACAAGGCCCTGTTTTGTCTCAGGGTGAGATGCCGACCAGCTTGTTTCAGACCGCCTCGGCAGGAGTGGGGACGTCCAGTTCCTCGAACCGCACCCCGACGAGCTTCGAGATGCCCTGTTCCTGCATGGTGATGCCGTACAGCCGGTCGGCGGCCTCCATCGTGCGTTTGTTGTGCGTGACGAGGATGAACTGGGTGCTGCTGGCGAAGGTACGGATCAGGTGCATGAACCGGGTGATGTTGGCATCGTCGAGAGGGGCGTCCACCTCATCGAGGATGCAGAACGGGCTGGGCTTGACGAGGTAGATGGCGAAGAGCAGCGCGGTGGCCGTCAGGGTTTTTTCGCCACCGGAGAGCTGTGCCAGGATGGTAGGCCGCTTGCCGCGAGGTTTGGCTGTGATCTCGATAGGGGATTCGAGCGGATCATCCGGGCGTTCCAGGGCCACATCGGCGGTGGCGTCCTCGCCGAAGAGTTCGCAGAATAGGGCCTGGAAGTTCTGGCGGATGGCGGCGAACGTCTCGTTGAAGCGGGCCGAGGCGGTGGTGTTGATCTCGTCGATGGTTTCGAGCAGCGTGGTTTCGGCCTGTTCGAGATCGCCGAGCTGGGTTTGCAGGAACGTCAGTCGGGTGTTCTCCTGCTCGTAGTCGTCCAGGGCCAGGGCATTGACCGGGCCGAGGGCACGCAGGGCGGCGCGGAGTTGCTGGACCTCGGCGCGGGCGCTGGCCTCGTCGAAGTCCGGGTCTATGGAGACGGGTTCGTCGAGGAGGGAAAAGCCGAAGTCCTCCTGGATATGGCGCACAAGGTCTTCGCGGTGGGTGTTGACTTCGGCCAGGCGGATAGCGGTGGTGTTTTCGGCACGTAGGTCCAGGTCGCGTTCGCGCCGGAGGTTGCGCACCTCGGCTTCCCGCTCTGCGATAGCGGTACGGGTTTCGAGCAGGGCCGTGTGGCAGGCGCTGGTATCGGCCTCCAGCCCGATACATTGGTGGCGGACCTGCTCGATCTGGGCATCGAAGGTAAGCAAGGTATGCAGCCCGGCGTCCTGTTGCTGTTCGAGCAGGGTTCTCCGGGCTGTGCGTTCTGTCGTGCGCAGGTGCAGTTCGTCGAGGGTAGCGCGGGTGCGTTCGAGGTCGCGTTCGGCGTTCTCGGCACGGGCCTGTGCTTCGACAGCGGCGATGCTGGCTTCGTTGAACCGGTTCAGGGTGTGGCGGCTCTCGGTCTCGGCCTGCTGGAACGTGGCCTCGGCGGCCAGCCGTTCGGTGCGGCGGTGGGAAAGCTGGGCCTCGGCCGCCTCTACTTGCTGCCTCAGGGTGTCGGCTTCGATCTGATCGGTTGCCCGTGTGGCGTCCAGGGCAAC
>CAZLRO010000086.1:0-7752 GCA_964561865.1 uncultured Rhodothermaceae bacterium
CGCACAAGATCAACAACACCGTCGGGCAGATCCTGCTGGCGCGGCGCATGGGCAAGACGCGCATCATCGCCGAGACGGGGGCCGGGCAGCACGGCGTCGCCACGGCCACGGTCTGCGCCCGTTTCGGGATGCCGTGCGTCGTGTACATGGGGGCCGAAGACATCGAACGCCAGCACCTGAACGTGCTGCGGATGCAACTGCTGGGGGCCGAGGTACGCCCGGCCACGAGCGGCAGCCAGACCCTCAAGGACGCCACCAATGAGGCCATCCGCGACTGGGTGACGAACGTCCACGACACGTTCTACATCATCGGCTCGGTGGTGGGGCCGCACCCGTACCCGATGATGGTGCGGGACTTCCACCGCGTCATCGGCGAGGAGACGCGCCGCCAGTTGCAGCAGGTCGAGGGCCGCGAGACGCCCGACGCCCTCGTGGCGTGTGTGGGCGGTGGCTCCAACGCGATGGGGCTGTTCTATCCGTTCCTCGACGAGCCGGGCGTGCGCATCTACGGCGTGGAGGCGGCAGGCGAGGGGCTGACGGCCCGTCACGCGGCTACCCTCACCGCCGGAGCGCCGGGCGTCCTGCACGGGGCAATGAGCTACCTCTTGCAGGATGAACAGGGACAGGTGGCCCTCGCCCATTCGATCTCGGCGGGCCTCGACTATCCCGGTGTAGGCCCGGAGCACGCCTGGCTGAAAGACACCGGGCGCGTGGCCTACCGCAGCGCCACCGACGCCGAGGCGCTGGCTGCTGTCCGGCTGCTCGCCCGCACCGAAGGCATCATCCCTGCCCTCGAAACTGCCCACGCCCTCGCCCTGCTGCCCGCGCTCTGCGACGAACTGCCCGCCGCCTCGGTGGTGGTCGTCAACTGCTCCGGGCGCGGCGACAAGGACATGGGCACCCTCGCCCGGCATCTGTGATGAATGTGTATCCCTTAAACCATACCCTCACCACCTTGCACCACCGGGGCGAGAAGGCGATGGGGCTGTTCATGACAAACGGCTTCCCGGACCCGGCCTCCACGCTGCCGGTGCTGGAGGCGCTGGTGGCGGGCGGGGCGGACTTCATCGAGCTGGGGATGCCCTTCAGCGACCCGCTCGCCGAGGGGCTGCCCATCCAGCGCAGCAGCGCACGCGCCCTGCAGCAGGGCGTGAAGATGGCCGACGCCTTCCGCACCGCCGAGGCCTTCCGTGCCCGGCACGCAACGCCGCTCCTGCTCATGGGCTACGTCAACCCGGTGCTGCGCTATGGCGTGCGGGCGTTCTGTCGCGACGCTGCCGCCGCCGGGGTGGCGGGCCTCATCCTGCCCGACCTGCCCATCGAAGAGGCCGGGCTGGTCGAGGGCGAGGCCAGCACCGCCGGGCTGGCCCTGGTCCACCTCATCGCCCCCACCACGCCCGACGACCGCATCGCCGAGATCGACCGGCGGGCTAGTGGCTTCGTCTACGCCGTGTCGGTGGCGGGGCTGACGGGCACCGGCCTGGGCGATCCGGGCCGGGTGGAAGCATATCTTGAACGTGCCCGGCGGCTCGTCTCGCGCAATCCGCTGCTGGTGGGCTTCGGCATCAGCACGCACACAGACGCCGTGCGCCTGTGTGCCCACACGGACGGTTTCATCGTCGGCTCGGCGCTCATCCGGCAGATCGAGCACCTGTGGGATGCCTCCGGGTTGCCCGCCGTGGAGCGCTACGCGGCGCTGCGCCGGTTTGTCCACACCCTCAAGCAGGGCACCCCAGCCGCGGCAACCCTCTGACCTGCCTTTCCCGGTCATGTCTGCTGTCTGCCATACCTTGGTGATGCTGCTCCTGCTGACGGGTTGTGCCGGGCAGGAAATCCGACCCGCTGCCACAGGTCCGGGCGGCGAGGTGCTCGTGGTCATCGCCCCGGCACACTGGCAGGGGGCGGCAGGCGAGGCGATCCGCACCGCACTCGGTAGCCCCATCGCCACACTGCCCACTCCGGAGCCGCTGTTCGACCTCCGGGCGGTGGCGTTCAGCGAAACAGACCGCCCCCGCATCGAGGCCCATCCCCAGGCGGTGCTCGTCGGGGCGTTGCAGGATTCGACCGCCGAGGCGGCCTTCCTGCGTGCCCGGCTTGCCCCCGCTGCCGCGCAAGTCCTCCAGCAAGGTACCGGTGCCCTCGTGGCCCGGCCCGCCTACTGGCGCACCCGGCAACAGGTGTATTTCGTGATGGCCGCCTCGCCGGATTCCCTCGTCTCGGTGCTGCACCAGCACGGGGCGGTGATGCGCGAAGGGTTCACACGGCTGAGCCGCGAACGGCTGTCCCGGGCGATGTACGACCGGGGACGGCAGACCGACCTCGAACAGCACCTGCTGGCGCAACATGGCTTCGCCGTCCACGTCCAGCACGACTACGTCCTGGCCGCCGACACCGCAGGCTTCGTGTGGCTGCGACGGGTGTTGCCAGACACCTGGCGGAGCCTGTTCGTCTACTACGAGGAAGCCGCCGACGCCACCCGGCTTACCCCGGACTGGGTGCGGACCACCCGCGAACGGCTGGGGAAACAGTATCTCCAAAGCAACGCAGGCGGATACGTTACCCCCGATCCCCGCCGCACGGACACCCTCTATCCCGTGTCTTTCCTTCAATACCAGGGCTACGAATGGCGGGGACTCTGGCAGATGGTGGGCGCTGACACGACGGGCCGGGTTGTCTCGCTAGGCATGGGCGGGCCGTTTCTGGCCTATGCGTTTTACGAGGCCACCCAGCGACGGCTCTACCTGATCGAGGGCATGGTCTTCGCCCCGGACTTCCCGAAGCGGGAGTTCCTGCGCCAGATGGAAGTAATGGCCTGGACCTTCGTAACTTCCGCCAAACCCCCGCCCTGATGCGTGCCCGAATCGTCGCTTCTCTGTTGCTGTTTCCGGCCTGCGTGCCGATTACGGCAGAAGCACCCCCGGTGGCCGACACCACCCTCGTGCAGGTGCTCGTCGAAATCCACCTCGCCGCCGCCCGCGCTGAGGTCAGCCGCGACCTCTCTTTGGGGCAACGGGACAGCCTCCTGCGCGCACATGGGCTAGACCGCACCCGCTTTGAGGAGGCCATGCGGTATTACAGCCAGCACCCGGAGGACTATCTGCACCTCTACGACGAAGTGATCCGGCGCCTCGAACAGCCACCGCTGTCCCCACCTTGATCAAGGCTCCCAGTGCCCGGTTGGAATCGTCCAGGGAAATTATAGTCAATTTGACTATAATTTAATCAAAGAGTGAAATAGAACGTGGCTCCGGCCTCGATAGCGGCTTCTGCCCAGATGCGTCCGCCGTGCCGCTGGAGGATGCGCTGCACGGTTGCCAGCCCGATGCCCGTGCCGGGAAACTCTTCATCGCTGTGTAGACGCTGGAAGGTGCGAAACAGTTTGGTGGCGTAGTGCATGTCGAACCCGGCCCCGTCGTCCTGCACGAAGAAGCACCACTGGTCCTTGTAGCGGGTGCGCCCGAAGGTGATGTGGGCAGTAGGGTGGTGGCGGGTGAACTTCCAGGCGTTCTCGAACAGGTTTTGCAGCACGTTCTTGAGTAGCGTGGCATCCCCCTGTGCCGTTAGGCCCGGTTCGATGCGGAAGGTGACCTTCCGGTCGGGTTCCTGCGCGTGCAAGGTCTCGGCGATGGCTGTCGCCAGGGTGCTCAGGTCCACCGGCTGGCGGTGCAGTTCGCGCTGGGCCAGCCGGGTGAGGCGGAGCAGCCCTTCGATGAGGGCGTCGAGGTGCCGGGCGCTGGTGTGGATCTGGTGGAGGTAGTGCTGGTGTTGCGGGTCCAGGCGGGGGGCGGCATGGTGCAGTAGGATGTCGCTGTAGCCTTCGAGTGCCCGCAGCGGGGTGCGCAGGTCGTGCGAGACCGAATAGCTGAACGACTCCAGTTCCCGGTTGGAGAAGGCCAGGGCCTGGTTGGCTGCTTCCAGTTGGGCCGTGCGCTCGCGCACCCGTTCCTCCAGCGTCTCGTTGAGGGTGCGGATGGCTTCTTCCGCCCGCCGTTGTTCTGTGATGTCAACCCCGATGCCATGGATCAGCGTGGGGACGCCCTCGTGGCAGGTGATGGTGACCAGGATGCGTAGCCAGAGGAGATGCCCGTCGGCATGGCGGAAGCGGTATTCCGTACTGTAATCCTCGCCCCGTGCAATGTAGGTGCGGGCCGTTTCCAGGACGCGCGCCACATCTTCGGGGTGGATGCGCGAGATCCAGAAGCCGGGGTCGGCCATCCAGCGTTCCACCGGGAAGCCGGTCATGCGTTCGACCTGCTGGCTGATGAAGCGGATTTCGAACGTCTGTGCGTTGGCTTCCCAGACGATGCCTTCCACCGAGTTGAGGATCGCCTCCACCTGCTGTTGTGAACGTACGAGGGCAGCCTCGGCGTGCTTGCGGTCGGTGATGTCCCGCTGGGTTCCCCACACCCGTACCAGGGCGTTGTTTTCGATGATGCCGATGGTGTTGTTCAGGAAGTAGTGCAGGTTACCGTCCTTGTCGTATTCCTGCGTCTCCTGGTCGATGAGGGTGAACCGGGCGGCAATCCATGCTTGCAGGTGTTCGATCTGTTCGTCGAGCGTTCCTGCCCAGAGGTCGGTGATCCGGATACCAGTGAGGTCGTCGGGATGTTCATAGCCGTACATGCGGGCGAAGGCTTCGCTGCATTCGGCGATGTAGGCCTGTTCAAGGTTGCGGCGGGCGAACTCTTGCCAGGGCAGCTCAAAGGAAACCGGCTCCGGCAGTTCTACCCGGTAGATGCCTTCGGCGCTGATGCGGATGAACTCCCGGTAGCGTTCTTCGCTCTGGCGCAGGGCCTCTTCCGCTGCGGTGCGCACGGCCAGTGCGTTTTCCAGGTGCAAGCGGCTCTGCTGGAGTTCTTCCTCGGCGTGTTTGTAGGCTGTGATGTCGCGCACACTCACCTGCACCAGGTCGGGTTCGACGAGGCTGCCACTCAGTTCCACCGTGCGCAGGGTTCCGTCGGCATGGCGCATAGACCACTCCTGGAGGAGATGCGGGTCGTCGAGCATGGTTTGCAGGACGGTGGAGAGGGCGGCCAGCGGTTCAGGGGTGAGCAGGTCCTGGAGGGTGAGGCGGAGCAAGTATTCACGCGGATAGCCGGTGAGGTGGCACGCACGAGGGTTCACATCCACGAAACGGCCCGACTGGTCCAGCAGGAAGATGCCATCGGAGGCGCGCTCGAAGAGGGCGCGAAAGCGCTGGTCGGGTTGCCGGGAACGGGGTGTTACCAGCACCAGCACGTGGGGCGTGTCCGGTTGAAGCCGGTGCAGGCGCTGCACCACGTCCAGCCAAGACCCATCTTTGCGCCGGTGTTGCCCCGGGGACGGCGCTTGCCAGGCCCTCGGTGGCAGGTCTTGCTGCATCTTGGCGACATCTTCCGGGTGCAGCAGGTCGTGAACTGTTCGCTGCTGGAATTCAACGCGGGTGTAGCCGTAGAACTGCTCGGCGGCTTCGTTGCTCGTTACCACGGCGAGGCTGTTCCGGTCGAACACCCAGAGGGGATGCCCATGGGTCTCAAAGAGCGACCAGAGTAGCGGGTCTGTCGCGTGCAAGGGAAGGGCCTCGGTTTTGGGAGGCGCCATTGCAGGGGCCATGCCTGGGCGGAGTCGGGTGAGCCGGGGCCTCACAGGGACGCCGGTTAGGGAAAGTGCCAGACACGTTCTAGGTCTCAAATAATGGAAAAAATCCCGGCATATCAACAAGCAAATGAGTTCTCGTACACATATTTCTGATGGCTGTGGGCTTGCGGCCTCACGTCATCGCCAGGGCCACCCCGTCGCCGGTGGGGTTGAGGGTGGGGCTGTCGCCGCCGGGGCTGGCCTTGACCTCGACCGACGGGGCCAGCAGCTTGTACATCACCGGCGTGACCAGGCGTGCCAGCAGCGTCGAGGAGATCAGCCCGCCCATGATCACAATCGCCAGCGGCGAGTAGAGGGACGACCCCTGGATCGCCAGGGGCAGCAGGCCGCCCAGGGCCGTCAGCGTGGTGAGGACGATGGGCAGGAACCGGATCTCGCCCGCCTGCTCGATGGCTTCGTCCAGGGCTACCCCCTGTGCGCGCAACTGGTTGGTGAAGTCCACGAGCAGGATCGAGTTCTTGATCTCGATGCCAATGAGGGCTATGAACCCGATCAGGGAGGTGAACGAGAGCGTGTAGCCCGTCAGCCAGAGGGCCACGAGGCCGCCGACGATGCCCAGCGGGATGACCGAGGCCACGATGAGGGTGCTCTTGAACGTGCGGAACTCCAGCACCAGCACGGCCAGTACCATGAACACGGCCACGATGATGGCGGTGCCGAGGCCGCCGAAGCTCTCCTGTCGGCTCTCGATCTCGCCGGCGGGGATGATCTCGTAGCCGGTGGGCAGGGGCAGGGCATCGAGCTGGGTGAGGATCTGTTTCGTCACGGCGTCGGTGTTGTAGCCGGTCTGCACGCGGGCGGTGATGGTGACGGCCCGCTCCTTGTTGTAGCGCTGGATGGTGGTGGGCGTGGCTTCGAGTTGCACCTGCGCGATCTGTTTCAGGGGCACCTGCGCGCCGGTGATGCTGTTGACGTAGACGCGGTCGAGCATCTCCAGGGTTGGCTTGCCTACGCCGGGCAGGCGCACCACGAGGTCGTACTCGTCGCCGTCGGCTTCGCGGAACGACCCGGCGGGCAGGCCCGCCGCCGCCAGGCGCACGGTGCGGGCGGCCTCGGCCACCGGCACGCCCAAAAGCCCCGCCTTGTCGCGGTCGATCTCGACGCGCAGGTCGGTCTTGCGCACCTTCACCGGGTTGTTCACGTAGATCGTGCCCGGAGTGGTGGCGAAGATCGTCTCGATACGGCCCGCGAGGGTGCGCAGGGTGTCGAGGTCTTCGCCCACGATGCGCATGGCGATCGGTGCGTCGATGGGCGGCCCCTGCTCGAACGGCTTCACCTCGATCCTGGCGCCGGGCCAGGTAGCAAAGGTGGTGCGGAGGCTATCGTAGAAGCCGGGGGTGGTCTTGGGATCGTACCGGTGCAGTTGCACAAACACCCCGCCGACGTTGGCCTGCTCGCCGCCGCCGATCTGGTTGTAGTAGATGCGCGGGTTGTCCCGCCCCACGTTCGTAAACCAGTGGCGCACCTCGCCTTTCGACGCCAGCACGCTGTCGACGAAGCGGGCGGCGCGGTCGGTGGCGGCAAGGCTTGCGCCGTTGGGCGCCTCGATGGTGATACGAAACTGCGGGGTGTCGGCGTTGGGAAAGAGGCTGAAGCCGATGCCGGGGATGAGCGTGAGCGAGGCCGCGAACAGTAGCAGCGCCCCGACGACGGTGGGCACCGGATGGGCCAGGCACCCGTGCAGCAGCCGCCCATACGACGTCTCGATGCCGCGGTTCAGGACGCGCAGGAACACGTTGCCGTGCGGGTTTTCATGGCGGCTTAGGACGAGGCTGCCCAGGAACGGGATGATGGTGAGCGAGATGATAAGCGAGGCGACGATGGTGTAGACTACCGCCAGCGGCAGGCTGCGGATGAAGTCGCCTGGGCCGCCGGGCAGCGCCAGCAGCGGCAGGAAGGCGAAGAGCAGCGTGGCCGTACAGCCGAGCACCGCCACGCCGATCTGCTGGGTGGCGTAGATGGCCGCATCGCGCCGTGAATAGCCCATGCGCAGGAACCGGGTGATGTTCTCGACGACCACGATGGCGTCGTCCACGAGCAGGCCGAGGGCGATGACGAAGCCGACGATCGAGAGCTGGTTGAGCGTATAGCCGGTGAAATGCAGCAGCGCCACGC
>CAZLRO010000086.1:7762-12901 GCA_964561865.1 uncultured Rhodothermaceae bacterium
TGGAGATCATCACCACCACCGATGCCCGCCAGCCCAGCGGCAGCAACGTCAGCAGCACCAGCAAGATGGCGATGGCAAAGTCGAGACCTAGTCGCCGCAGCCGCTCGGCCACGTTCTCGCTCTGGTCGAAGCCACGCTCCAGCCGCACGTTGGCGGGCAGTTCCTGTTCAAACCGGTCGAGTTGCGCATAGATGTCGTTGCGCACCTGGAACACCGTCTGCCCCTCCTTCTGGTTGGCCGTGATGAAAACGGCACGCCGCCCGTCGAAGCGGCCCAGGTGGCTCATATCGGCGTAGCCCCAGGCTACCTCCGCCACGTCGCGCAGGCGCACCACGGACGTGCCGTCGCCGCCCACGACGGTGTTCTGCACCTCTTCCAGCGTGGTGAAATTCCCGGTCGTCTTGAGGTTCATCCGCCGCGCTCCCATATCCACACTGCCGCCGGGGATGTTCTGGTTGCTGCCCTGGAGGGCTTGCAGAACCATACCGACAGGAATCCGCAACTGCGCCAGCCGGTCGAGGTCGAGGGCGACGCGGACTTCACGTTCCGGATACGCCCACGTCGTAGCCTCACGCACACTTTTCACCGTTTCAAGGCGTTTTTCCAGCTTCTCGGCGGCGTCGGCCAGCACACGGTACGAGGCGTTCTCCGATACCAGCGCGATCTGCACGATGTTCACTGTGAGTGGGGTGAACTGCACCACGTCCACATCCAGCACCTGCGACGGCAGCTCCGGACGGATGCGGTTCACCTCGCGCAGCACCTCGTCGTACTTCTCATCCGAATCGACATACTGCTCAAACTCAATCCGGATGAAGGCCAGCCCGTCGTCGATGGCGCTGTTGATGATCTTCACATCCTGCAACTCGCCCAGGCGCGATTCGATAGGCTCGGCCACAAGCTGCTCCACATCGGTCGGACTCGCGCCGGGGAAGATGGCGGTGATGCCGAAGCCCGGAAACTTCGGGGCGGGATCCTCCTGCTTCGGGATGTTCAGCAGCGAACTGGCCCCCAGCGCCACCAGCATCAGGAAGATGACGATGGTGAACTGGTAATTGCGTACGGAAAACTCGGCGATTTTCATGGCAACAGGGAGAATTTCGGATTGCGGATTTCGGATTGCGGATTTTTCCAAGCACCCGTAAGGGCGAAGGTCTTCTTCGCTCTCCAAGCACCAAATAGCCAATAGCTAACGGCTAATAGCTATCTTCCCAAGCACCAGCCCTCGCTATTCCACCTGCTTCACCGGAGTGCCGTCGGCGACGTAGGCGATGCCGTCGGTGAGGACGGTCTGTACGCTGTCGAGGCCGCGCCGGACGGCCACGCGGTCGTCGGTGAGGAAGGCCACGTCGATGGGCACGCGCACGGCCTTCGTGCCTGTGGCGTCGAGCGTGAAGACGCTGGCCTGGTCGCCGTCGCCTTCGATGAGGGCCTCGATGGGGATCAGCGTCAGGCCGGTCTGCGTCCGCGGCACGAGTTCCACTTTAGCGACCTGCCCGTTGGCGAAGTCCGGATGGGTTGTCTCCAGCGTGACCTCGACCTCATAGGTACCGGTGCTGCTGGTTGCCAGCGCGGCCACCTCCGAGATCCGCCCGGCAAACCGCGTGTCGGGGAAAGCGTCGAAGGTGAGGGTGGCGCGGTCGCCGGGCTGGATGCGGACGGCGTCGCGGTCGGGCAGGCCCACGCGCACCACCCAGCCCTGGCCGCCCCCGGCCACGCGCAGGATGGGCGTGCCGGGGCTGACCAGCTCGTTCTCCTCGGCGAAGCGTTTGAGCACCACGCCGCTGAACGGGGCCTTGATGGTGGCGTACTGCCAGTTGAACCGGGCGATCTCGACACCTTGCTGTGCCACCTCGAAGCCCGTGCGGGCGTCCTGCACCTGTTCGAGCGTTACCACGCTGTCGGCGAAGAGCCGCTCGGCGCGGTCGAGGTCGCGTTTGGCCTTGGCGGCAGCCTCCTGGGCCTGGCGCACCTGCGCCTCGATCTCGGTCATCGCCAGCGTGGCGAGCGTCTGCCCGGCCCGGACGCGGTCACCCTCGTCCACATACAGGCGGTTGATGATGCCGCCGATCTTGAACGAGAGACGGGCCTCGGCTTTCGAGGCCAGCAGGCCGGTGGCCCGGATCGGCTCGGCGACGGCGGCCCGCTCCACAGGGGCAGTGCGCACCAGCACGTCCGGCGTGCGGACGGCCTCCGGCGGCGGCGTCTCACTGCCACAACCGCCCGCCAGCATCGCCAGCAGGCCGACAAGAGGAAAGTGCGGTTTCATCGGATTGCGGATTTCAGATTGCGGATTTCGGATTGCCTCTCGCACGTACAGCTTTTCTCTTTGCGAAGGGGAGCGGTCCCGGCCCCTGCGACCCGTCACATCCCGACGCTGTAGGCCAGTTCGGCGAGGCGGATGAACAGGTCGTACCGGGTGATGTTGAGGTTGAGCTGAGCATTGGTGAGGGTGGTGCGAGCGTCGAGGTAGGTGATCTGGTTTGCCAGCCCTTCTTCGTACTTGCGGCTGGTGAGGCGGAAGCCCTCTTCGGCACTGCGCAGACGTTCCTGGGCGGTCGTCAGCGACTGCTCGGCCACCAGGAGCTGGTCGAGGCCCTGCTGTACCTGCAAGGCGATCTGGCGTTCGGTCTCCTGCTGCTGTGTGCGGAGGCGGTCGAGGTCGATCCGGGCCTGGCGGATGCGGGAAGCGTTCTGGTGGCCGCTGAACAGGTTCCACGACAGCACCACCGAGCCGAGGTAATACGGATGGTCGCCGGTGAGGCCGTAGCCGCGCCCCTGGATGCCCGCGTCCAGCACCAGCGATACGCCGGGGCGATTGGCGGCCCGCGTCAGGGTGATGGTTTCGCCGGTGGCCTGCCGGGCCGCCGCCAACTGGTCGAGTTCTTCCCTTTGTTGCAGGGCCTGTGCCTGCAAGGCCGCCAGGTCGGGGCGCAGGGGGGCGAGTACGGCCGCACGGGTGGTCTCGTAGAGGACGGGCAACTGGTCCGCCGGCAAGGACACCACGTCGGCGTCGAGCGGGCGGTTCAGCAGGAAGTTGAAATACGACCGGGCGAGGTCGCGGTCCTTGCGGGCTTCGGCGGCCTGCTGTTCGAGCGTCAGCACCTCGGCACGGGCACGCAGCACGGCGTCCTGCGTCACCTTGTTGGCCCGTTGCAGCCGCTCATTCACACGCAGGTTTTCCTGCACCAGCGCCTGCGAGGCTTCGTAGATCTCCACGCCCCGGGCTGCCTTCAGCCAGGAGAAATAGGCGGTGCGCACATCCCGCTCCAGGCTATGTCGGTAGGCTTCCACGGCGGCTTCCTGCATCGCCACCAGGTGGGTCTTGATGCGGTAGTTCGACCGCAGGCGGGGCTGGTAGAGCGGCTGTACCAGGCGGAACTTTGTCTCCTGCTCCTGGTCGCGCAAGAGCGGGGTGGTCACGTTGTCGATCTGCGGGAACGGCCCCGGCTGGCCCTGGGCTTCGAGCAGTTGGTTGAGGGTGCTGTAGACGGGGTTGAGCAGGTCGCCCACGGGAAAGTCGATGGTGCGACCCCCATCAGCGCGGGAGAAGCGGGCCTCCAGGCTGAGGCTGGGGTAGAACAGCCCGCGGGCCTCGGCCAGGGCTTCGGTGGCCTTGGCGAGGTCGAGTTGCTGCTGTTGCAACGCCAGGTTGCCCGCAAGGGCCTCCTGCACGTAGTCCTCCAGCACGGCCTGCGCCCGCACCGGCAGGGCCAGCAGCGCCAGCAGGCCGGTTAAGAAAAAATTACGAGTCGTCATAGATTGACGCTTTGTCAATGGTGAGGTAAAAAAAGAGGATCAGGTTGCGGGTGCGGCCAGCCCTCCCCGGATGAGCCACATGCCATGTTCAAGCAGGTCGTCCGCCGAGAACCCATACAGCTGTTGCAGCAGCGGTTCCTTGCGCGAGGCGATCTGGATCAGCCCATGCAGCGTGCCCCAGAGCACCTGGCTGGTCATGAACGGATCGCCGATGTTGGGACGGATGGAGCCATCGTCGATGCCTTGCTGGATGGCAGATGCCACGACCTGGTGTACGCTCCGCCCCTCCATCAGACAGGCTGCCTTGTTGGGGTTCGACACGTCCATGTTGATCGCACGGGCCTCAAACCGGGCCAGGGTCTCAAAATAATCGGGGTGTGTCTGCGAAAACCGGATGTATGCCTGCCCGACAGCTTCAACCTGGTCGAGGCCCCGGGCGTGCCTGGCGATGGCCTTTTCGAAGCTCCGGCGCAGGATCAGCAAGCCCCGGTGCAGGATCGCCAGGTGCAGGTCTTCCTTGTCCTTGAAATACACGTAGAGCAGGGGGCGGCTCAGCCGGGCGGCACGGGCGATGTCCTCCATCGTGGCCTGGTCGTACCCCTTGCGGGCAAAGACTACCTCGGCGGCGTCGATGATCTCGTTCCGCCGCTGCTCCTTCTCCTCCAGGCGCCGTTCCAGCAGGTGTGACATCGGGCTTCTGTTTGTTGACACGATGTCAATATACGAGACCCGCGAACAGGGTTGCAAGGGAGGAGCATTTTTTTGTGGAGAGAGCCGTTATCTGTTAGCCGTTAGCTGTTAGCCGTTGGCTTTGGGTACTTGGTGCCTGGAAATATCCACCATCCGAGATCTCATAAAGGTATGGTGCTTCTGTGCAGTGCAGCACTGGGGAGGGTTGGTGTGGGCGCTGCGACATACCTCTTCTCTCAAATATCGTCAATTTGACTATAATATAGTCAATTTGACTATATTTGGGGGCCAACCTGCTCTCAACGATGACTTTCGGGGCACTTGTTGTACCTGGGGTTAGGAATCAGGGCTTGCCACGACCGCCTCCCTGCCGCCATTCTTTCTCTTCCCACCGTATCTTCCGGCGGTTTTCCTCCTTACACCTGCATATGTTGTGAACCCCGTTGCCGTTTTGTTGCTGCTGCTGGGTAGCCTGGTGCCCGCGGTACAAGCCCAGCGTGCCGACCCGTATGTGCTGCACGCGGACTCGATCCGTACCGACCCCATCTTTCTGTGGGCGACATGGCGCTACCAGCCAGGGGATGACCCGGCCTGGGCTGGTCCAGCCTTCGACGACCATGCATGGGCGCGTTTCACCCCCTACGATTACCACCAACTACCCGAGGGATGGACGGGAAAGGGCTGGTTCCG
>CAZLRO010000087.1:0-12863 GCA_964561865.1 uncultured Rhodothermaceae bacterium
GGTCCTGTACCCACTCGAAGTAGGAGACGGTGACGCCGCCGGCGTTGGCGAGGATGTCCGGGATGACCAGCACACCGTTTTCCTGGAGGATGTCGTCGGCCATCGGGCTGGTGGGGCCGTTGGCCCCTTCGGCGATGATCCTGGCCCGGATGCTCCCGGCATTGTGGCGGGTGATCTGATCTTCCTTCGCACACGGGGCCAGCACCTCCACCTCCAGCGTCAGCAACTCCTCGTTGGTAATGGGCTGGGCCTCCGGATACCCTTCCAGCAATCCGTCATGGGCAGCAGCATAGGCCATGAGGGCAGGGATGTCCAGCCCTTTCTCGTTGTAGTAGCCCCCGGTCACGTCGCTGACGGCCACGATGCGGCACCCCTGCTCGGCCAGGAGCTGTGCCCCGATGGAGCCGACGTTGCCGAAGCCCTGCACGGCTACGGCAGCCTGCGACGGCTTCATGCCGAGGCGTTGCATCGCGGCCAGCGTCACGGTCATCACCCCGCGCCCGGTGGCTTCCCGGCGTCCCTGCGAACCGCCAAGGATGATTGGCTTGCCCGTGACGACGGCGTTTTCGGTGCGCCGGGCGTGCATCGAGTAGGTATCCAGGATCCATGCCATCGTCTGCTCGTTGGTGTTCATGTCTGGGGCGGGGATGTCGCGGTCGGGGCCGAACACGTCAATCAGGTTGGCGGTGTAGCGGCGGGTCATGCGTTCCAGCTCCCCGGCGCTCATCGTGCGCGGGTTGCAGACCACCCCACCCTTGGCTCCACCGAAGGGTACATCCACGACGGCGCACTTCCACGTCATCCAGGCGGCCAGTGCCTTCACTTCGTCGAGCGACACATCCGGGGCGTAGCGGATGCCGCCCTTGCCGGGGCCACGCACTTCGTTGTGGATCACCCGGTAGCCTTCAAACACCTCCATCCGCCCGTCATCCATGATGACCGGGATGGAGGTGATGTACATACGGGTGGGGGTCACCAGGTACTTGTAAAAGCCGGAGTCGAGGTGGAGCAGCCGGGCGGCTACGTCGAACCGCTCGACCATCGCCTGGAACGGGTTTTCTTCGGTGACAGGGGCCGGTTCCTGGTACAGGGCCGGCGCATGGATATCCGGGTTAGGCATCATAACATGCATCAGGGTTGAGAGAAAGCGCTTCCGACCGGCAGCAGCCTGCCCGCCGTAGACGCTGTGTGATATACCGTGCAGGGAACCGTGCAACGGTGGTTATCTTCGTGATACGTTGCAAGCTACCGTTCCGGTCTCGGTTAGAATGGGAATACCGTTTGAATCTTCGCGGCCCGAAAGCCCCCTCAGCGTCCGGCGGCGCAAGGAGATCGCCTCGCTTGCCCGGCGCAAGGACCGCGACCGTCTGGGGCAACTGCTCATCGAGGGGGTGCGCTCGGTAGAAGCGGCGGTAGCGGCCCAGGCACCCCTCGTGGAGGTACTGGTGACGCCAACGGCCCAGGCCCTCCCCCGTGTGGCTACCCTCTTGCAGCAGGTGGCCGTGCCCATCCACTGCCTGACAGCAGCCGACCTCGCGCGGGTGTCGGACGTGGAGGCGAGTGCGGGGGTGCTGGCGGTGGCCCGTATCCAGCGCCTCCCAACGGACTTGCTGCCCACACTGCACACCCTCCTGGCCCTCGACGGCGTGCAAGACCCCGGCAACGTGGGCGCGCTGCTGCGCGTGGCGGCCTGGTTCGGGCTGGACGCCGTGCTGGCCGGCCCGGGCACCGCCGATTTCTTCAACCCGAAGGTTGTGCGGGCGGCCATGGGCGGGCTGTGGGACGTGCACCTCGCCACGACCGACGACCTGCCCGGCACCCTCGCCCACCTGCGGCAGCACGGCTGGACGGTCTACGGGGCGGACCTGCACGGAACGGCCGTGCAGGACTGGCACCCCGCCCGGCCCGCCGCGCTCGTCCTCGGCAGCGAGGCACACGGGCTGCACCCGGACGTCCAGACGTGCCTCAACGAGCGGGTGTCGATCCCCGGCCACCCTCGCCGACAAGGGGCCGAGTCGCTCAATGTGGCCGTCGCTGCCGGGGTGCTGGTGCAGGCGTGGCAGCAGGAAACCCTGCGCTGACCCACCCGGTTACAACAACCCCGTACCTGCATGACAAGCCCATGTCCAAGCAGGAGCAAGGTTTCACGCGCTACCCGTCTGCCGTTGTGGTTCGAGGGAACGTTGCGGTGTAAGCAGGTGGTGCGTGTTTTCGCAAGCCGCTTTCCAAAAATCCGTGCTGCGCCTTATATTTTCAGTCTTCTTCTCCTCTGGAAGACGCTTGCGGCATGGAGATTCCTTCCTTACAGGGCTTCACGATTGAGCATGGTATCCTGACGCTGGAGAAGCCTGTCCCGCGTGGCGAGCACCATACCACGCTGCGCATCGGCGTGCCCCGCGAGGTGTCGAACGAGGAGCGGCGCGTGGCCCTGGCCCCGAACGGGGTGCGGACGCTGGTCTCCAACGGCCATGAGGTGTACATCGAGAAGCAGGCCGGGGCACACGCCCACTTCAGCGACCAGGAGTACAGCGACGCCGGCGCACACCTGGTAGAGGGGGCCGCCCAGCTCTACAGCACGGCAGAACTGATCGTCAAGGTGGGACCGCCGAACGAGGCAGAGCTGGGGCTGTTGCAGGAACGGCAGATGCTCATCTCGGCCCTGCACCTGGGCGGGACGAAGCCGGACTTCCTGCGCCACCTCATGGAACTGAATATCACCGGCATCGGCTTCGAGTTCATCCGCGACTCCGACGGCACGCTGCCCATCGTGCGCATGATGCACGAGATCATGGGGTCGATGGCGGTGCAGATCGCGGCGCGGTATCTGGAAAGCGACGAAGGTGGCAAGGGGGCCATGCTCGGCGGCATCTCCGGCGTCCCCCCCTCGACGGTGGTGATCCTCGGTGCCGGGGTGGTGGGCGAATGGGCGGCACGGACGGCCCTCGGCTTCGGCGCCCGCGTGATCGTGCTGGACACCGACCTCGGCGCCCTGCGCACACTCGAACATTACCTCGACCGCCGCATCACCACGGCCATGGCAAACGAGACGTACATCCGCCAGGCCGTCCTCACCGCCGACGTGGTCATCGGCGCGATGATGGCAGTGGGGCAGCGGGCCCCGGTGCTCATCTCCGAAGACCTCGTCTCGCAGATGCGCCCCGGCTCGGTGATCGTCGATGCCATGATCGACCAGGGCGGGTGTATCGAGACCAGCCGCGCCACCACGCACTCCGAGCCAACGTTCCGCAAGCACGGGGTGGTGCATTACTGCGTACCCAACATGCCCTCGAATGCGGCCCGGACGGCCACCTATGCGCTCACCAACGTGCTCGTGCCATACCTGATCAAGATCGGCGAGGCTGGTTCGATCAACGAGGCGCTGTGGCGGGATGTGGGCCTGCGCAACGGCACCTACGTCTACCGCCGCCACCTCACCAAGAAAAGCCTCGCGGTGATGTTCGGCATGGCCTACCGCGACATCGAACTGCTCATCGCGCCAGGGATGTAGCACGTCCGGGCCACGGGGTACCAAGGAGACGCAGCGTAGCCCGGAATCCCCCATCCCGTCCCCTATTCCCCCCTGCTCTTCCGATGCGCCTGCTACTGCTCAGTAACTCGACCAACGCCGGAGAGGCATTCCTGTCCCATGCCGAGACGGCGGTTCGCACCTTCCTGGGCGAGGCCGTGCGCGAGGTGCTGTTTGTGCCGTTCGCCGGGGTGCGCATGCCCTGGAAGTCGTATGCGGCACGGGTGCGGGCGCGGTTCGCCGAATGGGGCTACGGGCTGACGTCGCTCTATGAGGTGCAGCAGGTACACGCCGCCATCGCCGGGGCCGAGGCCCTCGTGGTGGGGGGCGGCAACACGTTCCACCTCGTCTACCACCTGTACGAGCGGGGGGTGATGGAGTCCCTGCGGCAGCGGGTGACGGCAGGGACCCCCTACATCGGCTGGAGCGCCGGGGCCAACATCGCCGCGCCCACGCTGCGCACGACCAACGACATGCCCATCGTCGAGCCGCCGTCGTTCCGGACGCTCGGCCTCGTGCCGTTCCAGATCAACCCGCACTTCCTGGATGCCCACCCGGACGGACACATGGGCGAGACGCGCGAGGAACGGCTGCTGGAGTTCACCGCCGTCAACCCGGCGGTGCCGGTGCTGGGCCTGCGCGAAGGCTCGATGCTGCGTGTGGAAGGCGACCAGCTCCGGCTCCTCGGCGACCGCACCGCCCGGCTGTTCCGCGCCCGCCACGAACCTGAAGAACTACCGCCGGGCGTGCTGTACCTCGCGTGATACTTCCGAGATCCTAAACCCGTCGCTATGCACCTGACCCACGAAGAAGTCCGCGTGCTCGCGTCGCTCGTCGAAAAGCAACTGAGCACGCCGCAATACTACCCGCTCTCGCTCAACGCGCTGGTGCTGGCCTGCAACCAGAAGAGCAACCGCGACCCGGTGACGGACTACGAGGACGCCGAGGTCGAGGCGGTGGTGGAAGGGCTGCTCACGAAACGGCTCCTGGGGCGTGTGACGGGGGCGGGCAGCCGCGTGGTGAAGTACCGCCACGCCCTGCTCGAACGCTGGGGCCTGCCCGATGGGGAGATGGCGCTACTGGCCGAACTGATGCTGCGCGGCCCGCAGACGACCGGCGAACTCCGCGCCCGCGCCGAGCGGATGCATGTCTTCGACACGCTCGACCAGGTGGAGACCGCGCTGCATGTGCTCGAACAGCACGACCCGCCGCTGGTGATGCTCCTGCCCCGGCAGCCTGGCCAGAAGGAAGCCCGCTACGCCCACCTGCTCGCGGGCACACCCACCGTGGAAGCCACCCCAGCCCCCGAAGCCCCCCACAGCCCCAGCCGGGTCGCCAGCCTGGAGGCCGAGGTCGCCGCGCTCACAGCCCGTATCGAGGCGCTGGAAGCCCGGTTCGATGCCTTCCGCCAGCAGTTCGAGTGACAGGTCCGATTTCTACCCCACCCGCCGCGCCCACCCCTTCCACCCGCTTCTTTCCCCCACTCCCCATGCGCCTCCTTCTCGTGCTCCTGCTGTGCGGCCTCGTTCCGGTGGCTATGGCCCAGCCCCTCATCCTGCGTGCCGACCGGATGCTGGATGTCGTCACCGGACGGGTCGTCCGCCCCGCCGTGGTGGTGGTGCGGGACGGGCGAATCGCGGCCATCAACCCGGCACAGGTGCCACCGGATGCCGAGACGCTCAACCTGGGCGACGTGACGTTGCTGCCAGGGTTCATCGACGCCCATACACACCTGACCACCGACCTGAACGGGGATTGGGTGAACCGCACGGTGCGCGAAACCGCAGCGGATGCCGCCCTCCGGGGGGTGCCCAATGCCCGCAAGACCCTGCTGGCAGGCTTCACGACGGTACGCGACGTCGGCTCCGGCGGCTTTGCCGACATCGCGCTCCTGCGCGCCATCGACCGGGGCGACGTCGAGGGGCCGCGCATCGTGCCTGCCGGGCATTCCATCGGCATCACCGGCGGCCACTGCGACGACACCGGCTTTGCCCCCGGCATCTCGGAACGGGGGCCAGAAGACGGCATCGCCGACGGCCCAGACGCGGTGCTGCGGGCCGTCCGCTACCAGATCAAGCACGGTGCCCAGGTCATCAAGACGTGCGCCACGGCGGGGGTGCTCTCGTTCGAAGGCCCGGTAGGGGCCCAGCAGTACAGCGAGGACGAACTGCGGGTGATGGTGCAGGAAGCTGCCCGACACGGCCTGCGGGTGGCCGCCCATGCCCATGGCAGCGAGGGCATCCTCGCGGCGGTGAGGGCAGGTGTTGCTTCCATCGAACACGGCTCGCTGCTCACCGACGAGATCATCGCCGAGATGAAGGCACGGGGTACATACCTCGTCCCCACCACCTACCTGGCCGACGCCCTCGACCTGGACGCACTGCCGCCGCCCATCCGGGCGAAGGCCACGTTCATCCTGCCGCGTGCCCGCGAGAGTCTGCAACGGGCCATCGCCGCTGGGGTGAAGATCGCCTTCGGCACCGACGCAGGCGTCTACCCGCACGGCGACAACGCCCGCGAGTTCGCCACCCTCGTCCGGCGCGGGATGACGCCGCTGGAAGCGTTGCGCACCGCCACCCTGCATGCCGCCGACCTGCTGGGCGTCGCCGACCGGGGCCACATCACCCCCGGCCTCCTGGCCGACCTCGTGGCCGTACCCGGCAACCCCCTCGATGACATCCGTGTCACCGAGCAGGTGGTATTCGTGATGAAAGGCGGGGTGGTGTACAAACACCCGTAACGGGGTTGCAGGCCTGCGCTCTGATGCCTGAAAGCGTGGCCTGCTCCGCGGCATCACGTTACCATTTCCTGTTTCTCACCGCTCCGAGGTCGATCTCATGAGATCGACCTCCTTACGGCAACAGGGCCTGCACCTGGCTCCGGATCGTCGGGAGCAGCGCGTACAGGGTGTCGCCGGGGCAGTCGGTGCCGAGGAAGTCGCGGTGGCCGCGGAGGTGGTCCGGGGCGATGCCATAGCGGTGGCAGAGGAAAGCCATCAGGCGCACGAGGGCGTCGAGGGCGTCGGGCGTGACGGCATCGTCGCAGCCGTTGGCGGGCGGGTGGTAGCAGCCCATCACACACACACCGACCTTGCCCGTGTTCTGCCCGGCCACATGTGCTCCGATCACCAGGTCCGGTCGCTGGTCGAGGGGCACGTTTTGCACGTAAGGCCGCCCCTGGTAGACACGCCCGGCAGCATCCACGAGGAAGTGGTAGGCGATGTCGCTCCAGCCCCGGTCGTCCTGGTGAAGCCTTTGGATGTCCTGCATCCGTGCCAGTCCCTCGGCCTCCGTGAGGGCATGGTACCCGGCGGCGTGGTGCAGCACCAGGAAGTCGTAGCGGGGTTGCGCAACCGGGGTGCCCTTGTAGGGCCTGGCCCCCCAGGCGGTACGCAGGATGACCACCGGAGCCGAAGGGGGTACAGCCGGGAGCGGTGCAGGCGGCGGGATGGGGTCGGGCGGCGGAGCCGGGCCGGGGTCGGGAAGTGGCACCGGACTGGGGTCGGGCGCGGGAGCCGGGGCTGGCGTCGGCGGAGGAATGGGTTCCGGCGGTGGGGCTGGTGGTGGTGGCGGAACCGGCGCTGGTGCAGGTGGTGGCGGAACGGGTTCCGGTGGCTCCGCTGAACGCCCGCCGAACACCTGTTTCAGAAATGACCAGATCCGTTTGAACATGACGGCCTCCGGGTTGCCACCTGGGAAATGTCCTTCCGTTCATCCCACCCTGTTGCAGATTCGGCCAAGATACACCCGCCGGTGCCGAAAACCCATGCTGCGAGCCAAAAGCAGTGAAGGCATACGGGCAAGCCTGTCACCAAATTATAGTCATTTTGACGATATTATAGTCAATTTGACTATAAATATGGATCTGACAACCGAGATTACCCCTCCCTCCTTCGCGTCACTCCGTGTTGCCTCATCCGATGGGGCATGAGACACCTGCGAGACACCCGGCTGTCTCACGGGCTGGAGTCATCGCGGCTGCCAAAAGGCTTTTTCGGGGTCATCGGGGCTGAAAACGGGTGTTGGCATGTGGCTTGACATTAGCAAATCATTACAGAAAACCTCCCGTTGATTTCCGTCCGTCTGCTGTTCGATCATTTCAGATTTGCCATGTCCGCGCCTTTGTCTACTCCCGGCCATTTCCTTCGATCTCATGAGATAGAAGGGTGTGCTCGTCCGGGGTGGGGCCTTCAGATGGTGCCCATCCTCCTGCTGGGGCTGTATGCCCTGTTGCTCTGGCTGCCGCTCACCCAGGGCGCCGCTACCTGGCTCGTGCAGGAGAACCGCCCGGTGGAACTGCTCACCTTTCTGATGCTGTTCGTCGGCGGACTCTGGGGCATCGGACATGCGCGGCACCTGCGGCGGCAGGGCGCCCCGCGCGCGCTGTGGGGGTTCTATGCCTGCTTCTCGGCGGGGCTGCTGGTAGTGGCGATGGAGGAGGTTGCCTGGGGGCAGCAGTTCCTCCGGTTCCAGACCCCGGCGTCGTGGAAGGCGCTCAACGTGCAGGACGAGGTGACGCTGCACAACCTGGAAGGGATGCAGGGGCGTTCGGGGTATCTGTACCTGCTGTTCAGCCTCGCGGGGATGTGGGGAGTGCGACGGGGCATGGTCCCGAAGGCCCGCCGCTACCGTGTGCCGCGCTCTCTGCTGCCGTGGCTCGTCACCATCGCCCTGTTTGGCGCGTTGCACTTGTACCTGGGCTACGAACCTTTCTCGGAAGCCTTCAACCTGATGATGCGGCGGCTCTCCGAAGTGGTGGAGCTGTTCGTCGGGCTGGTGGCGTTCCGGTTCATCTGGTATCAGCGGCGGCAACACGCCGACACCCGTCCCTGGAATTCTCCGGGGCATTCGCTTGCGGATTCGGGGGCACGTTTTAACTTTAGCGTGTCGCGCCCTTCTCCCGAATCTGCAATCCTATGGAACCGCTGACGGCCATCCGCGCCCCGCGGGGCACCCCCCTGAGTTGCAAGGGCTGGCACCAGGAGGCCGCCCTGCGGATGCTCATGAACAACCTCGACCCGGAGGTGGCCGAGCGCCCGGAAGACCTCATCGTCTACGGCGGTGGGGGCAAGGCGGCCCGCAACTGGGACTGCTACCACAAGATCGTCGAGACGCTGCGGCGGCTGGGGGACGACGAGACGCTGCTGGTGCAGAGCGGCAAGCCCGTGGGGGTGTTCCGCACGCACGAGGAAGCGCCCCGTGTGCTTATCGCCAACGCCCACCTCGTCCCCCGCTGGGCCACGTGGGACGAGTTCCGCCGCCTCGACGCCCTCGGCCTGACGATGTACGGCCAGATGACCGCCGGGTCGTGGATCTACATCGGCACGCAGGGCATCCTGCAGGGCACCTACGAGACCTTCGCCGAATGCGCCCGCCAGCACTTCGGCGGCAGCCTCGCCGGGCGGCTCGTCGTGACGGCGGGCCTCGGCGGCATGGGCGGGGCGCAGCCGCTGGCCGCCACGATGAACGGCGCGGCCTTCCTGGGCGTGGACGTGGACGCCACCCGCATCCAGCGCCGCGTGGACACCGGCTACTGCGACGTGCTCAGCACCGACCTCGACGACGCGCTCGCGCAGGTGCTGGCGGCGAAGGCGCGGGGCGAAGCCCTGTCGGTGGGCCTCGTGGGCAACATCGCCGAGGTGCTGCCGGAGCTGGCCTGCCGCAGCCTCGTGCCAGACGTGCTCACGGACCAGACCTCGGCCCACGACCTGCGCCTGGGCTACATCCCCCCCGGCTATTCGCTGGAGGCCGCCGCCGCCTTCCGCATCCGCGACCCCGACGGCTACGAGAATGCCGTGCTGGACGGGATGCAGGCCCACGTCCGCGCCATGCTCGACCTCCAGTCCCTCGGCGCGGTGACGTTCGACTACGGCAACAACCTGCGCGGGCAGGTGGCCGACCGCCGGGGCATGGCCGAGGCGTTCGGCTTCCCCGGCTTCGTGCCCGCCTACATCCGCCCGCTCTTCTGCAAAGGCTCCGGGCCGTTCCGCTGGGCTGCGCTCTCCGGCAACCCCCGCGACATCGCCGTGACCGACGACGCCGTGCTGGAGACGTTCCCGCACCACGCGGGCCTGGCCCGCTGGATCCGCCAGGCCCGCGAGAAAGTTCACTTCCAGGGCCTTCCGGCGCGCATCTGCTGGCTTGAATATGGCGAACGGGCCGAGATGGGGTTGCGGTTCAACTGGCTGGTGAAGCACGGCAAGGTAGATGCCCCGCTGGTCATCGGGCGCGACCACCTCGACACCGGCAGCGTGGCCTCGCCCAACCGGGAGACGGAGGGCATGCTGGACGGCAGCGACGCCATTGCGGACTGGCCGCTGCTCAACGCCTTGCTCAACACCGCCTGCGGGGCGAGCTGGGTGAGCCTGCACCACGGCGGCGGCGTGGGCATCGGCTACTCGATCCATTCGGGCATGGTGGCCGTGGCCGACGGCACCGAGCGCGCCGACCGCCGCCTCCAGCGCGTGCTCACCGCCGACCCCGGCACTGGCGTCATGCGCCACGCCGACGCCGGCTACGACCTCGCCCGCGACACCGCCCGGGAACGCGGCCTCGACCTGCCGATGATCACGGGGTGATGCGTAACTTGTGCTACCGGATTCCCTTTGCCCCCCTGCATCAGGATCCCAGGGATGCTACCACCTCCCTTCGACGGTCGCCGGACCGGAAAGCGGCGCTGCGGGCCGCGCTGGAAACCTAGCGGGCACAGCTGGAACAGGGTATGCGCCGCTGCCGCGAGGCACTTCAACAATACGAACGCCGCTACAGGGTCGAAACGGCCGGATTCGAAGCGCACCTGGCCGCCGAGGTCCGGCAAGGCGACGACCTGGAGTAGGTGGCCTGGGCCGGTGAAGCCCGCCAGTTGCACGCACTGGAACAAGCCTGGCAGGAAGTACAGGCCATGCAAGATGCCCTTTCCTGACTACCTCGACACTGTTCAGCAGGTCTTGCTTCGTGCCGGATGTTGAAGGGATAGCATGATCGGCGGTACGTCCGATTCGTAAGGAGAAGAAGGGCCTTCCTCCGAGCCGCGTCAACCCGGCGAACAGTCCACCCCGCAACCGTGCGCCGCTGTAACGCACACGGGCTGTTGTCGTAGAGAAGGGGGCTTGCTACCTTTGCGTATCCACTGCACTCCTTCCTCGTCTGTCCATGACGCCCCCCCTTCCCGCCCTGCTCCTGTCCGCCCTGCTGCTCCTGTTCGTCCAACCCGCCGCCGCCCAGGCACCCGACAGCACTCGTCCGCAACCGGCCCTGCCCGACACGACGAACGTCGCGCCGGATTCGGGGGCCGTTGTCGCCCCGGCCCCGCCGCCGGTGCCACTGTCGGCGAACCTGCCCGCCACACTCACCCCGACCCACCTCGCCGCGTTCTTCGACGGCCTGCTCGCCGCCCAGATGCAGGCGCACCACATCAGCGGGGCCACCGTCGTGGTCGTCCGGGGAGACAGCGTGCTCTTCGCCAAAGGCTACGGCCTGGCCGACCGCCGCGCCCGCACGCCCGTCCGCGCCGACGCGACGCTCTTCCGCATCGACTCCATCTCCAAGACGTTCGTATGGACGGCGGTGATGCAGCTCGTGGCGCAGGGCAAGCTCAACCTCGACGCGGACGTGAACACGTACCTGAAGGAGTTTCAGGTGCCGGGCACCTATCCGAAGCCGGTCACGCTGGCGCACCTGCTCACCCACACCGCCGGGTTCGAGGACCAGGTGATCGGCCTGTTCGCCCGCGACCCGGCACGGCTGCTGCCGCTGGGCGCGCTGCTGAAGGCCGAACTGCCCGCCCGCGTGCGCCCCCCCGGCGAGGTCGCCTCGTATTCCAACCACGGCACTGGCCTCGCGGCGTACATCGTCGAGCAGGTCTCCGGGATGCCGTTCGATGCGTACGTCGAGAAAAACCTGCTTGTGCCACTGGGGATGGAACACACGACATTTCGCCAGCCCGTGCCCGACCGGCTGTCGGCGGGGCTGTCGAAAGGGTACGCCTGGCAGGGCAACGACTTCGTGGAGCAGGACTTCGAGTACATGCCGCTGGCCCCCGTCGGCGCGGCGAGCGCCACCGCCACCAACCTGGCGCGCTGGATGCAACTCCACCTCCGCCAGGGCCGCTTCGGCAACACCGTTGTGCTGGACTCCGCCACGGCGCTCCGGATGCAGTCGCCGCTATTCACCCCGGCCCCCGGCCTGCCCGCCCTCTTGCATGGGTTCTACGAGATGAACCGCAACGGCGTCCGCGTCTTCGGGCACGGCGGCGACACGTTCTGGTTCCATTCACTCATGGCGCTGCTGCCGGAGCAGCAGATGGGGCTGTTCGTCTCGTTCAACACCGACGGCGGCGGGGCGGCCACCGGCGAGGTGTTCAAGGCGTTCATGGACCAGTACTTCCCGGCAGACGTCCCCCGGCTCACCACGGCGGCCGCCGCGAAGGACCGGCTGGCGAAGTACGCCGGGGCCTGGCGCAGCACCCGCTACTCGCACACGACCCTGGCGAAGCTGGCCGCCACCTTCAGCACGTTGCACGTGACGGTCACCAACGACGGGCGGCTGAAGACGGACTCCCCGGAGGTAGCCTACTGGGTGGAGACGGGCGCAGGGGTGTTCCGCAAGGAAGACAGGCTGGAGCTGCTGGCCTTCCGCGAGGACGGCGACGGACGCCCCACCCACCTGCTCGTCGGCGACCTGCCCATCATGGCCCTGGAGCGCGTCGGCTGGCTGGAGAAGCCGGGCCTGCACCTGGGTCTGGCCGTCGGATGCGGGCTGGTGTTCCTGCTGGCGCTCGTCGGCTGGCCGCTGGCAACGTGGTCCCGGCGGCGGCACCAGTACAAGCTGGAGGCGCGGCAGTCCGTCCCGCCCATCGCCCGTTACCTGGCCTGGGGCGCGTGCCTGTGCTTCGTGGCGTTCCTGGTGCTCTTCGGCATGAGCATGGGCAGCCCGAACGAGGTGGCCTACGGCATCCCGCCGCTGCTGGGCGTGGCGCTGTGGCTGCCCCGGGTGGCCGCCGTGCTGGCCGCACTGGCGCTGGTGATGCTGGTGGTGACGCTCGTGCGCGGGCTGGGCCGCCCCACCGCCCGCCTCTGGCTGACCCTCGTCGTGCTGGCCTGCGGACTCTTCTGCTGGCAGCTCTGGCACTGGAACCTGCTCGCGTTTAACTTCTAGCAGCACGCCTCCTCCGCCTACAAGCCGATCTCATGAGATCGGCTGTACCCGCTCCCGGCCATGATCGAACGCCTGCGCCTGGTCAACTTCAAGAGCCACGCCGACACCACCATCGCACCCGGACGGCTCACCGCCCTCGTCGGCCCCAACGGCGCGGGCAAGACGGGCGTGTTGCAGGCGCT
>CAZLRO010000088.1:0-4098 GCA_964561865.1 uncultured Rhodothermaceae bacterium
CGCCCAGCCGCAGGCCGCCTTCCAGCGCCGCGAAGAAGAGCGGGGGCAGGAGCAGCATCAGCACGAAGTAGAGCCGCTGCCGCCGGGCGGGGGGCGGGGGCGTCCCGGTTGGCATCGTCACCCTGGATTCGGTTCGTTGCGGGGCGTCCGGGGGTTCCAGAGGGCTTCCTCGACCCCGGCCTGCCGGTTGACCCACCGGGCCGCCACGAAGAGGAAGTCCGAGAGCCGGTTAAGGTAGATCAGCCCCTGCTCGTTGAGCGGCTCCCGTTTCGACAGTTCCACCGTCAGCCGCTCGGCCCGGCGGCAGACCGTCCGCGCCAGGTGGAGCGCCGCCGCCGCCGCCGTCCCGCCCGGCAATATAAAGTGTTTCAGGGCGGGCAAGGCGGCGTCGAGGGCGTCGATCTGCTGTTCGAGCCAGGCCACGTCGTCCCGGCTGACGCGGGGCACGAGCGGACGCGCCTCCGGGGCCGTAGCCAGGTCCGCCCCCAGGACGAACAGCTCGTGCTGCACCTGGTCGAGCAGGGCATCCAGGTGGGCAGCACCGGGCTGGCCGGACAGGTGTGCCCGCGCCAGGCCAAGGCACGAGTTGGTCTCATCCACCGTGCCGTAGGCTTCGATGCGGGTGTGGTTCTTGGCGACCCGCTCGCCGCCCATGAGCGCCGTCGTCCCGGCATCCCCGGTTCTGGTGTAGATTTTCATGGCAAGGGATAGATCATGCGAGGGTGATCAGGACGGGGCCTGCCAGTCGATGCGCACCCCGCCGCCGTAGGCCGGCTGGACGCGGGCCTGCATCCGAAACACGGCGGCAAGCCGCTCCGGCGTGAGCACGTCCGCTGGCGGGCCAGCCGCCACGAGCCGCCCCTGGTACAGCACCAGCAGGTGGTGGGCGTACCGGGCCGCCAGTTCGAGGTCGTGGAACACCCCGATCACCGTCTTCCCGTCCGCCACCAGCGTCTGCACCTGTTCCATCCAGGCAAACTGGTGGTGGATGTCCAGGTGGGTGGTCGGCTCGTCCAGCAGCAGCAGGTCGGCGTCCTGCACGAGGGCCTGGGCCAGCAGCACCCGCTGCCGTTCCCCTCCGCTGAGCTGGAGCAGGTTGCGTTCCTCGAACCCGTCGAGGTCCACCTGGGCCAGCGCCTGGCGCACGCGCGCCCGGTCGTCGGCAGACCAGGGTTCCAGCCAGCGCTTGTGCGGACTGCGCCCCAGCAACACCCGCTCCGCCACCTGGAAGTCGAACACGGGCGCAGCCCCCTGTGGGACGAAGGCCAGCCGACGTGCCCGTGCCTGCGGCTTCCAGTCCCGCACCTCCTGTCCCTCGAACCGGATCGACCCTGCATACGGCAGCACCCCGCTGAGGGCGCGCAGCAACGTAGTCTTGCCGCTGCCGTTGGGGCCGATCAGCCCCACCCACCGGCCTGCCCCTACCTCGAACGTCAGTCCGTGCAGGATGGGCGTAGACCCTAGCACGACCTGCAACTGCTCGACCTGGAGGAGGGTAGCCATCGAAACAGAACGACGGAGATGAGGGTTCGGGGAACTTCTTCCCGCTTACGCGGAACCTCCCGATTGGCTCCGGACTTTCTGCAATCCTGCTGCGAAGAACTGCGATCAAGAACTGCGCGAAGAACTGCTGCCCGCCATGAAAGCCCTCACGACCGGCCTTGCCCTCTGGCTGTGCCTCTCTGGAACCGGCTGCGACACGCAGGGGGAACAGAACGACTTCGTCGATGCGGCAGACCAGCCCCCCAACGGGATCACCCGGACGGACGCGGGCGGGCAGGTGCTCTCGGAAGACCAGGACGACTGGCGCAGCGCCCCGGTGTACATCGGCAAGGTCCGCCTCGACCCGGCTTACCCCAACCCCGCCACCACCGCGTTCGTGACGCTACAGGTGAACGTGCTGGAGTTCGGCGGGGTGCGCGGCGGGCTGTTCCTCCGGGCCAACAACGCGTCGGGCAGGTTCATCCTCCTGGACGACCTACCCGACGCGAGCAGCCCCGGCTTCTATTCTATGACCTTCAGCCCGGCGGCGCTGGGGCGCACCGGACTGCACCGGCTCTTCCTCTTCGACAGCTTCAACGAGCTGGTCTCCTACGGGGACCTCGAAGTGCCCTGACCCCGTTTACTTCGCCAGCGTCACGGTCTTTGTGGCGAGGAAACGCGTACCCTGCACCCGGTAGACGTACACGCCGCTGGCAAGCCCCCGCCCGTCGATCTGCACCGTCTGCGGCACGTTGGCCGCGAGCACGCCCCGGTAGAGTTCGGCCACCGCCTGGCCGAGCAGGTTGTAGAGCGTGACCGTGACGGGTTGCGTCTCCCGCACCGTCACCTCAAACTGCGCCTGCGGGTTGAACGGGTTGGGGTAGGCTGCACCGAGGGCGTAGGCCTGCGCCAGTTCCACCGTTACCTCCACCTCCGGGCTGTAGGCTACCGTCCCGTCCAGGTCCACCTGCTTGAGACGGAAGGTGTGGCGGCCCGGCTGCACCCCGGCCAGGCGGTACTGGTATGCACGGGGAACGGTGGTCGTCCCATACCCTGCGACAAACCCGACCGGCTGGAAGGTCTCCTCCCGCCGATGCTGGACCTCAAACCCCGCGTTTCCCGTCTCCGATGCCGTCGCCCATTGTAGCAGGACGTCCTGACCTTCCGTCTGCGCGGTGAAGGAGACGAGTTCGACCGGCAACACCGCATCCCCATTCACCAGGCAGGGCGAGCCTACTTCAACCGCGTTCCACACCCCAAACGGCGTGCTGCTGTAGGCCCCGTTCACCCCAGTCGCCGAATTCGCCCAGTTTGTGCCGTTGTCGTTCGCCACGGCCGTGATCAGGTTGTCGGGCAGGTTCAGGTAGATTGACAGCCCCCCACCGGCAGGTGGGTCGTCCAGCGGCCAGATGGTCCCGTCGTCATCGTAGTTGAGCTGGTCGATGAGCGTGCTGCTGCCGTCACGAAGCTCAATGATCTCGTTGCTGCCCAGGGTGGGGCTGTTCGAGAAGTTGATCATGCTCGTGCCCAGCGACGTGACGGTACAGCCAGGGTTGTTCCACGCGGCGTTGAAGTCGGTGGTCGAAGAGCCGGTGAAGACCACCACGCCGAAAGCAGGGATGGTGACACCAGAGAGGCTGTTGGGGCCGTCGCTGTCCTCGTCGTCGAGCGTCCAGCCATCCAGCGAAACGGGAGCGTTGGACGTATTCGCCAATTCGATATACTGAGTGGCCGTGGTGGTTTCGCTCGACTGCGCGTTGTACAGCACCTCGGTAATTACTACCTGTGCCCTAGCGGAGGTATGGGCCAGCAGTATGATCGAAAAGAGAAGTATCGAGCGTTTCATACGGCCTCGGGAGAAAATTGGCGGGACCAGATGGATGGAGGAGGCTTCCTGACCTTGCAATTAAACATTTCTTTGGGACTATGTCCAGTCGAAACCGGAACATTAATGCTATCATTACAGCAGAAAGCTGCGGCCCGACGGGAAAAAACGACATTTCAGAATGCAAACCCCGCTTCCCGCCCCTGAGACCCCTTTTCGGTGGCGGCTGCCGGTTCCGTTCCCCGCACCCCCCCGTTCGGATGTCCACGTCTGGCGCATCGACCTCGACGCCACGGTGCCGGAGGCGGGGATCATCCTCTCTCCGGACGAACAGACCCGTGCGGCCCGGTTCGTGTATGCACACCACCGCCGCCGGTTCGTGGCGGCACGGGTGGCCCTGCGCCGGGTGCTGGCGGACTATCTCGCCCAGCCTCCGGAAGCCCTGGCCTTCAGCTACAGCCCGCAGGGCAAGCCCCTGCTCCCTGACACCGGCCTGCACTTCAACCTGTCGCATTCCGGGCCGATGGCCCTGCTGGCCGTGGCCCGGCGGCGTGTGGGGGTGGACGTCGAGCAGATCGACCCGTCGCGTGCCCTGCCTTCCATCGCCATGCGGTTCTTTTCGGCACGCGAGGTGGCGGCGTTTCTGTCCTTGCCACCGGAAGCACGGGTGGAAGGGTTCTTCAATGCCTGGACGCGCAAGGAAGCCTACATCAAGGCGGTGGGCCTGGGGCTGTCGCTCGGCCTGGATCGTTTCAGCGACGGGCAATACGGGAGGTTTGGTTGGAGATTCA
>CAZLRO010000088.1:4108-12678 GCA_964561865.1 uncultured Rhodothermaceae bacterium
GCGTCTCACTTGCCCCCGGCGAGGCTCCTGCCCTGCTCGAAACACGCCACGAAGGTGACGACGCCCGCCGCTGGTCGATGGTGACGCTGGACGCAGCGCCCGGCTACGCCGCCGCCCTCCTCGCCGAAGGCCACGACTGGACGTTGCAAGGCTGGATGTACCGGGAAAGCTGATGTTGGTACGGCCTGACGGCCTTTGGGACGGCCCCTCGGCCTTTGGGTAATACAATTCCCCTCCTTGGACAAGGAGGGGCCAGGGGTGGTGGGATCACCGTCTCTCATCGACCACCCCCATGACCGATCTCATGAGATCGGTCAACCCCTCCTGTCCAGGAGGGGCACTCGGTAGGACCTTTGGTAACTTCTGTATTCAAACATAGGGAACGTTTTTGTAGGGGCAGGGCATGCCCTGTCCTCTTCAACCAAAGCAAAGCGTACCAAGCACCAGGTACCAAGCACCATCCCCTATTACCCGAACAGTTCCGCCTCGCCCCGCAGAGTGCTGAAGGGGCGGTCGCGGGCGGCTTCGGGGCCGCGCAGGTCGCGGTAGAACTGCTCGTCGTAGGTGCGGGCGCGGACGACCACTGGCATCGGCACGGCGTGGCCGAGAATAAGCGCCTGCTGCTTCGAGTCGAGTGAGGCCAGCACCTGGCGCAGTGCCGAGGCCCCACTGGTGCCCACCAGTGCCGCGCCGATGTCCTTCTCGTCGTTGAGCTGGGCCACGATCTTCGTCCCGATCTGGCTCAGGACTTCCTCGTCGATGGCGCTGGGGCGCTGGTCCACCACGAGCAGCGAGACGAAATACTTGCGCATCTCGCGGGCGATCTTGCCGAAGGGGGTCTCGTGGGCAATGCCGGGGCTGAGGAATTTGTGCGCCTCCTCGATGGTGATGATGAGGTGCCGGGGCTTGTCGGCCTCGTTCCGCGTCTGCCGGTAGGTGTTGGCTTTCTCCTCGTAGCGGTCGCGGATACGGCGGGTGATGACGTTCGCCACGAGCAGGTAGACCTCCAGCGCATCGTAGCGCCCGAACTCGAAGACGACGGAACGGCCTGTTGCCAGCGTCTCCAGCAGCCTGTCGATCACGTCGTAGCCGCTGGGGCTGGCGGTCGATTTGAAGAAGCTGTAGTGTTCAAAGCGGACGAGTTTCCGCCGGAGGGCCTCCACCGAATGCACGTTGGCCCCCACCTGTTCTGCCAGCGCCTTGACGCCATCCCCTTTCGTCTGGAGCAGGCGCACCAGCCACTGTTCCTCGAACTCCCGTTGCAAGAGATAGCTGCTCTCGGCGGCGGTGGTGTTCAGTTGGAGTGTTTCCTGGAGCGGGAGGATGTCGCCGGGTTCGATCTGGTCAGCGTAGAGGTAGACGTCGTGGTCGGGCGTGATCCCACGCTTGCGCGTGGTGGCAGGGTCGAGGGAGAAGATGCTCACCTTGCTCGGGAACAGATCCCACAGCCCTTTGACGAACCCGCCGCCCTCCTGCCGGTCGCCGAGGCCGTACTCGGAGTGCATGTCGAAGATGAGGTTGACGGCCTTGCCGGTGTGGATCGTGCCAGCCAGCAGGAGGCGGGTGAGGAAGGTCTTGCCGGTGCCGGTCTTGCCGAAGACGGCGTTGGAGCGCTCCACGAGCCGGTCCAGGTCGATGCATACGCCCACACCGTCCATCCCCAGCGGCTCCCCGATACGAAAGTAGCGGGGGTCGTTGTGTTCGCTGCCAAAGATGCGGGCCACATCCTCGGCATCAGCCCTTGCCACCGGCGAGAAATGCGTCGGGACGGTCTTGACCGGACGGGCTTCCTGCGTCTGGAACTCCGGGTGTATCCTGTTGGGCAGCATCAGCATGGGCCGCAGCGACACCGTGGCGTAAGTGCCGATACCCTGGAGCACCCGGCGCAGCAGCACATCGTCCGGGCCGGGCGGGTTCAGCAGGATGTTCTCGTTGGCGGCATCTATCGCCACATCGGTGATCATGGCAAAGAAGTCGAACGCGGCCCCCTGGACGACAACGAAGGTGCCGGCCACCACCTGCTCGATGGACACCCCTTCGTCCAGCTTCATCTCCACGCCCTGGTTCAGCGAGCCATGCGTGATGACTCCGATCTTCTCCGGACGGTCGTTGGGGTGTGCAGGTAACATGCCGGGGATCACAAAGGTGAGACAGGTTGGTCTCCGGGGTTCGTCCCTTCCGGTCGGCGCGCCGCTACGTCTTCTGCCCCCCGCACCGCCCCGTCCCCTTGTCCCGGTGCGTCGACCGGTGCTGTCGGCAGTTCGCTCATGAGCACGGCTAGCGGGCGCAGCGTGGCGATGTTCTCGAACACGATCTTGATGGAGGCCGTCAGCGGCACGGCCAGGAACATGCCCCACAGGCCCCAGAGCCAGCCCCAGAAGATCAGTGCCACCAGGATCAGCAGCGAACTCAGGTTCAGACTGAAGGCCATCACCCGCGGCTCGACGACATTGCCCAAGCCCATCTGCACCGTAATGAGTATCAATGCCACCAGCACCGGCACGGCGAAGGTCTCGAACTGGAGCAACGCCAGGGCAAAGGGGAAGGCCACTGCCAGCGTGCCGCCGATGTTGGGAATGTAGTGCAGCAGGAAGGTGAGGAAGCCCCAGATGAGCGGGAAATCCACACCCAGGCCCAGCAACACCCCATACGTGGTCAACCCGGCAAGGAGGCTGATGAACGTCTTCGTCACGAGGTACTGGCGCACCTGGTTCTCGATGTTCTCGACGATGGTAGACATCCGGAAGGCATACACCGTGGGAAAGGCCCTGTCGAGCTTGCGTACGAGCGAGCCACTGCCCGCCAGGATGAAGAACAGGAAGAGCAGCACCAGCACCGTCGTCGAGACGAAGTTGAAGAACGACCCCAGCCCGGAGGTGACCGCTGCGGTGATCGAGGAGAACTGCACGACTTCGGTCCAGTCGAGGTCTTCCACGGGTACGCCCAGCCGGTTGGCCCACTGTCCGAGCTGGCCCACGGCCTGGTCGAGCAGCCCGTCGAACCGGGCTTCGTAGCGGGGCAGGGCTTCCAGGAACGACTGTGTGCTCAGCAGCAGGATCAGCCCGACGATGAACAGGATGAGCGAGACCCAGAACAGCACCACGAGCAGGGCCAGCACCATCGGCACCCGGCGCGCGGTCAGGTAGACGACCATCGGCTTGAACAGGATCGCAAACAGGATGGCGATCACGAAGGGCAGGAGTACCCCGGCCAGCATACGCAGCACCAGCCCCAGGGCCAGGAGGACCAGTGTCCCCAGCAGCAGGGTGATGAGGCGGGTATTGCGCATGGCGATGCTGGGGCGGTGGCGGTTCGTGCTGAAAAAAACCGGACTACCGGGATCAAGACCCCCAACGTTGGTGGTATGTTCCGGACATTCCTGCCCTCCAGGGTCTTTCATCACGCTTGCTGTGCGCCATGCTGCGTATTCCGGTTCCGGTTTCCTTTCCGCTGTGGACGTTCCTGCTCTTGTGCGTGCTCGGTCTCTCCGGAGTGGACACGCGATATCCACAAGGCTATTTTCGTTCCCCTGTCGATATCCCCATCGCCCTCTCCGGCACGTTTGGTGAGCCACGGACGAACCATTTCCACGCGGGCCTCGACATCCGGACCAACGCCCGCGAGGGATTGCCAGTCTATGCAGCAGCAGACGGGTACGTCGCCCGCATCGTCGTCTCGCCGACGGGGTATGGCAACGCCCTGTACGTAGCCCATCCCAACGGCTTCACAACCGTCTACGGCCACCTACAACAGTTCAGCCCGGCGGTTGCGGCCTACGTGAAGCGGTTGCAGTATGCCCAGCAGCGTTTTGCGATCGAGGACTTCCCGCCCCCGGAGCGGTTTCCGGTAACCAAAGGCGAGGAGATCGCCAAGTCCGGCAATAGCGGCAGCAGTGGTGGGCCGCACCTGCACTTCGAAATCCGGGACAGCCGCACCGAATGGCCCATCAACCCGGCCCTGTTCGGCCTGCCGATTGCCGACACGATGCCACCCCGCCTCTACGCAGTGAAGGTCTATGCCCGTACCCCCGGCAGCTTCGTCGTGGTCGAGCGCATGGGCAAGGCGGGCCCCTCGGTCGTGACGCCGGACCGTCCACTGGTGATCGAGGCCGTCTCCCAGGGCGGGGCCTACCGCCTGCTGAACGTCCGCCGCCTCCGCGCTTCCGGGCAGGTCGGCTTCGGCCTCCAGGTGCAGGACTACCACGACACCTCCAGCCTGCGCCTGGGCGTGCCCACCATCCACCTCACGGCCAACGGTCAGCCCCTGCACGGGTACGACAACCGGACGTTCAGCTTCGAGCAGACCCGGTACCTCAACGCCCATGCGGACTACGAGGAGCGCGAACGCCACAGCCGCTGGATTCACCGCAGCTTCCGCCTGCCGGGCAACCCGCTGCCGCTCTATGCGATGGAGAACGACGGCTTCCTGGCCGTCGCACCGGGCCAGACCTACGAGATGACCTACACCGCCAGCGACTGGAAGGGCAACACCGCCCGCCTCACGTTCGAGGTTCTCGGCACCGACGAGGCCGCACCCTCCCCGCCTGCCCGCCCGCCCTATGTGGCATTCGTGGACCGGACGCAGCCGCTGACCTTCTCGCGGGACGACCTCGTGGTCCGCTTCCCGGAGCAGGTGTTCTACGAGGACCTGTACCTGACCTACCGGGCCGACCCGGCCACCGATGGCGCGCACTCCCCCCTGCATGTGTTGCATACCCCGTTCACCCCTGTCCACCGACCCTTCTCGGTCTCGATCCGGGCCGATGCAGTGCCTGCCGCCCTGCGCACCAAGGCCCTGATCCTGCGCAAGGACAGCAAGGGCAAGCCTTCGTCCGAAGGGGGCACGTATGAAGACGGGTACATCACCACCCAGTCCCGGTCGTTTGGGACGTTCTACGTGGCCGTGGACACCCTCCCCCCCACCATCACTCCGGTCAACCTCGCCGAGGGCAAAGACCTGCGTGCGGCGGCCACGTTGCAGCTGCGCATCCGCGACACGGTGGCGGGTATTGCCTCCTACGCCGGATATGTGGACGGGGCGTGGGTGCTGTTTGCCTACGACCCCAAGCGCAACCTGCTCTACCACGAGTTCGACGACCGGATCGGCCCCGGCGAGCACCGGCTGGACGTCACGGTGGCCGACGCGGTGGGCAACACCGCCACGTATACCGCCCGCTTCCGGCGCTGAGGCAGCAGCGTTACCGCCAGGTTACAGCGGCCGCAGTTCCCCGCGTCCTCCCAGCGCCTCGGTGAAGGCGGCCTGCAAGGCCATCCGGTCGGCAGGGCGGACGCCCACCACCAGTTCGGTGGCCTCGTCGTAGTGCGTGGCCTCGATGACCGCGTCGAACCGCTGGAGCAGGTGCATCGCAGGCGCGGTGTCGGGATAGGCAAAGCGCAGGCGGAGGTGCTCCCGGCGCACCCGGACGGCCACCTCGCACGCATCCAGCGCCTGTGCGGCGGCGTCTCCGTAGGCGCGGACGAGGCCGCCCGTACCCAGCAGCGTGCCGCCGAAGTAGCGCGTCACCACCACCAGCGTGTTGGTCAGGTGGCGGGCCTCGATCTGGCGCAGGATGGGCCGGCCGGCGGTGCCCCGGGGTTCGCCGTCGTCGTGCGCATGGGAGGTGCCGTCGGTGCCCAGCCGCCAGGCCGTGCAGTGGTGCGTTGCGTCGAAGTAGCGCTTGCGGATCGCGGCGACTTCGGCTTCGGCCTGTTCGGGCGTCTCGACCGGAATGGCCGCCGCCAGAAAGCGAGACGCCTTCTCCCGCAGCAGGGCCGTCCCCTGCGTAACGATGACCCGGTAGGTGTCGGACATGAAAAGTCGGTGCAACAGGGATACGATGGGCCGTTTGTGGGTTTAAAGGTACGCACAAAGCCGTATGCCTTCAGCGCCAGCGATCCGGTGTTGGTATCGGGGGCCTGGTACCTGGGCAAGTAAGCACCCGTCCCACCAACACTCCCTCCGCGATCTTCCTTCCCGCGCATGTTCTTCCCCGCCCTCCTGCTCGCCCTGGCGACCGTGTTTCCGGTGGACCGGCCAGATGACACCGCCGAACGGGTGCTGACAGCCCAGCCGGTGACGCAGGACCTGCACATCGACGGTCGGCTGGACGAGCCGGACTGGCAGACGGCCCCTGTCGCCACGGGCTTTCGGCAGTCCGAGCCGGTGGAAGGAGCACCCCCTTCCTTTCCCACCGAGGTACGGGTCTTGTATGGCAGCCGTGCCCTCTACATCGGGGCGCACCTGCAGGATGAGGCCCCCGAAAAAATCCTCCCCACCCTCGGCCGACGGGATGATGACAACCAGGCCGACTGGTTCTTTGTCTCCATCGACTCTTACTTCGACCGCAAGACCGCCTACACCTTCGGCCTGAATGCGGCCGGGGTACAGCTCGACGGGATCACTACGCGCGACCTGGACCTTTCGTGGGATGCGGTGTGGGACGGGGCCGCCCGGATCGTTGCCGACGGCTGGATCGTAGAGATGCGCATCCCCTACGCGATGCTGCGCTTCTCCTCCGCCGAGGAACAGACCTGGGGCATCAACTTTCGCCGCGTGATCCCCCGCCTGAGCGAGACACACGAGTGGGCGTTGGTGCTGCGGAGTGAACGCGAGGGCGGCGTCGTGGCCCGCTACGGGCAGTTACAGGGGCTGTCGAACGTCCGCCCGCTCCGGAACCTGCAACTCACACCGTACAGCGTCTCCCGCCTCAGCGTCGAGAAGCCCGACGCCGTGCGTACCCTCCAGCGCAGCTTCGATGCCGGGGGCGACCTCAAGCTCGGCCTCAGCTCCAACCTCACCCTCGATGCCACCTTCAACCCCGACTTCGGGCAAGTGGAAAGCGACCCTGCCGAGTTGAACCTGACGGCCTTCGAGACCTTCTTTCCCGAACGCCGCCCCTTCTTCGTAGAAGGCGCCCAGATTTTCAACTTCGGCCTGGACCGCGAAGGGTCGATGCTCTACACCCGCCGCATTGGGGCCGACGCGCCCATCATCGGGGCGGCCAAGTTCTCCGGGCGCACCAACGAGGGTCTTTCGTTTGGCCTCCTCAGTGCAGCCACCGGCGAGAAGTTCGACCCCTCTCGCCTCTACGGGGTGGCCCGGCTGCGCCAGGAACTGGGGCGCTATTCCTACGTCGGCGCACTCGCAACTGGCTTTGACCAACGAGATGAGGCCCTCACCGACACCCGCAGCACCACCGGGGGGCTGGACTGGGATTTCCGGCTCAAGCAAAACCGCTACAGCCTCGACGGCAACGTCCTGTTCTCCCACCGAAACACCGAAGGGACCTCCGAGACAGGCTTTGGTGTCGCCACCGGGTTCGACAAGGTGCGCGGCGTATGGACCTGGTCGTCCGGCTTCCGACTCCTCAGCGATGGGTTCAATATCAACGACGTGGGGCGGCTGCGCCGCAACGACCTCATGCGGTTCAATGTGGGCGTGGGGCACCAGATCAATGCCGGCCAGCCTTTCGGCCCGTTCCAGCAGGGGTCGGCCCGGCTGTTCACCTGGCAGAACGTGTCCTACCGCGAGCGGCTGAACCAGGGGCAGGGGTTCTTCCTGCTCTCCGAGTTCCTCACCCGCGGGTTCCAGTCGGTGGAACTGACGCTGTTCACCGACTACCTCATCCGGGGCTACGACCTGTACGAGACCCGGGGCCTCGGCCCCCGCCTTCAGCCTCGGGAAGGAACGTTGAGCGTAGAGTTCGAGACGGACTCCCGCCGGGCCTGGCAACTGGCGCCGGAACTGCGCGTGCAGTACAACGCCGAGGGCGGGCTGAACTACGAAACCGCGCTGGAAGCGGACTGGAACACCGGATCCCGGCTGCAACTGACGGGGGGCGTAGGCTACACCGGCGAGGCCGACATGGTCGCCTGGGCGTCCAACGAAGCCTTTGCCCGCACCGACACCGGATGGGCCATCGGCACGGAAAGCACCAGCCCGGATGCCGTCGAGACGTTCGAGCCGTTCGATGCGCAGGGGCAACTGGAAGGGCTGCTCGCCGGCGCCCTGCCTTACGATGCCCAGGGGCGGTTTTACTTGCCCGTCTTCGGGGCACGCACCTCCCAGGCCCTCGACCTGACGCTCCGCAGCAACATCACCTTCTCCCCCCACCTCAGCCTCCAGCTCTACAGCCAGTTGTTCGTCGCACGGGGGCAGTATACCCGTTTCCAGCTCCTGAAAGACCGCGACACCCTGGCCGATTTTGCGGCCTACCCGAAACGCCATGACTTCGGCCTGAACAGCTTCCAGACCAACCTCGTGCTGCGCTGGGAATACCGCCCCGGCTCTACGCTCTTCCTCGTCTGGTCGCAGGCCCGGCGCAACGACACCACCATCAGTCCGTTCGACCTCACCGGCACCTCACCGTTCGACCGAAACACCCTCGGCCAACTCTCCGACACGTTCGACCTGTTCCCCACCAACGTCTTTCTTCTGAAGCTGAACTACCTCTTCATGCGCTGAATATAGTCAAATTGACTATAATTATAGTCAATTTGACTATATCTGGGAGACGGGGTGTGTCGCAGCGGTTGTATCAACACTGGCGTTAGGGTCAGCCGGTGCAACAC
>CAZLRO010000089.1:0-7173 GCA_964561865.1 uncultured Rhodothermaceae bacterium
GCCCGATGTACAAGCGCCTACGCCCATTCGGGCACAGGCGCTGAACGGGTTGGGTACCCTCATTCACGAGATGAGCGACTTTCAGGCTGCTCGGCCATTGCTGGAAGAGAGTCTCTCGATCTGGCGTGCCCTCGGGGATGAACAAGGGATGGCCGTTTCCCTCAACAACCTGGTCTGGGTCATGAGCATGCTGGGTGACTATGAAGATGCCCAGCGGTTTTCTCAGGAAAGCATGGTGCTCAACCAGCGGCTTGGCAACCGGCGCAACAGTGCAGTGGCCCTCCACAACCTGGGGTGGTTGAACATCCAGCAACGTCGTTATCGTCAGGCAAGCGAACAATTCCGGGAAAGCCTGTCCGTGCGGCAAGTCATTGGCGATCAGCGGGGATGCGGGTACGAACGGGCCAACCTGGCGCTTGTGGTCTCGCTTATGGGCGATTATGACCAGGCAGAGACCCTGGCCCAGGAGGCCCTGGCGATTCTGGGCCGACTTGGAGACCGTCAGATCATCGCCTGGGCACGGGCCATCCAGGGATACATCGCCTTTGAGCAGGAAAAAGGTGATCATGGGGCTGCCTGCCTGGAGGAATCTTGTCGGCTCTGGCGGGAGACCGGAAACCGGTTTGGTCTGGCCTGGAGCCTCTGTATCCTGGGAAACATCCTGCCGTTGCAAGGAGAAACAGCCCGTGCCTGGATCTGTGGCACGGAGAGCCTTGCCATTTCTCGGCAGACCGGTTCCCGATGGGGGCTGGTGATGGCCCTCAATCACCTGGGATATCTGGCCCTGGCACAGCACCAGTTCCCCCAGGCGCAGACCTTTTTCCTGGAGGCCCTTGCCGTGCATCGGGCCTATGGAGGGTTACATACCCTCGCAGAGTGCCTTGAAGGCGTCGCCGTGTTGGCGCTTGAACAAGGAGTGGAGGTCTCTTCGACCCTTCTCTTCGGCAAGGCCGACCGGATACGCCAGCAGGATGAGACACCCCGGCCTCCGCGTCTCCGGGCCACTTTCCACACAACCCTTGCCCACTTGCAGACCCGGATGGGAGCAACAGCGTTTCAAGCGGCCTGGGATCGGGGGGCCACCATGACCCTGGACGAGGTGCTCGAAGCCACCCGGTTGCATGGGGCATAAGGCCCGATGTATCTTGCCTGCATGGACCACACCCGCGCCCATCGTGTCTTGCAGCCCTGGGGTTGGCGCCGCTTCAACGGCGGATCCGCCGGGGTGTGATCGTCGCGCACATTCGACGCCGCTTCCTGGTGTATGGCCCGCTGACCCTTTCCGGCAGCGGGTTTTTTCATGCTGAACCGCCATGATGACCTTCGACGCATTCCAGCAACAGGTGGCCGACGAGCGCAGGCGGGGGACGACGCACCTCGCCCTGCCGGTCTACCGGCGGCGCAGCGCCGACCTGCTCACGCCGGTCTCGGCGTTCCTGTCGCTGCGCCAGGGCAGTCGCTATGCGTTCCTGCTCGAAAGCGTGGAAGGGGGGGAGAAGCTGGCCCGGTACTCGTTTCTGGGCAAGAACCCGTACCAGACCCTCCAGGCTGCTGGCCCCCGGACGGTGCTGGTGCGTGAAGGGCAGCACCGGGTGGTCGAAGGCACGGTCTTCACGGCCCTGGGACGGCTGCTTGAGGACTTCACCGAGGTGAAGGTGCCCGGATTGCCCCGTTTCACCGGGGGGGGCGTAGGCTACATGGGCTACGAAACGGTGCGCCTGCTCGAACGTCTGCCCATGCCCCCCCCCGACGATCTCGGCCTGCCCGATGCCCTCTGGTGTTTCTACGACACGGTGGCGGCCTTCGACCACGTCAAGCACCAGCTCGTGCTCATGGCGACCGTGTTCGTTGCCCCGGACACCGACCTCGAAACGGCCTGGGAACAGGCACAGGCGCGGCTGGACGTGCTGGAAGTCGAACTCAGTCGTCCTTTCCACAGCCCCGAACCGGTGGCGTTGACCGGGAGGATGACGTCCAACGTGGCACAGGAGCAGTTCGAGCAAGCCGTCGGGCAGGCCCGGCACCATATCCACGAGGGCGACATCTTCCAGGTGGTGCTCTCACAGCGCTTCGCCATGCCGTTCACCGGCGACCGGTTCAACCTCTACCGTGCCCTGCGACAGGTCAACCCTTCTCCGTACCTGTTCTACCTCGACTGTGGTGACTTCGCCCTCGTCGGCTCCTCGCCCGAAGTGCTGGTGCGGGTTGAGGACGGGCGGGCCGAGGTGCTGCCCATCGCCGGGACGCGGCCACGGGGGGCCAGCGAAGCCGAGGATGCCCGCCTGGCCGCCGAACTGCTGGCCGACCCGAAGGAACGGGCCGAGCACCTGATGCTGGTGGACCTGGGGCGCAACGACCTGGGGCGCGTCTGTACCTATGGCTCGGTGCAGGTGGACCGCTACGCCTACGTCGAGCGCTACAGCCACGTCATGCACCTCGTCTCGCAGGTCTCCGGACAGGTCGAGGGGCACGGGGCGGTGGAGGTGCTGGCGGCCTGCTTCCCGGCAGGCACGGTCAGCGGGGCACCCAAGGTGCGGGCGATGGAACTCATCGATGCCCTCGAGCCCACCCGGCGCGGCATCTACGCCGGGGCCGTAGGGTACGTAGACCACTCCGGCAACCTCGACACCTGCATCGCCATCCGCACCATGCTCGTGCGCGACGGGGTGATCTACGTGCAGGCCGGCGCTGGCATCGTGGCCGACAGCGACCCGGCGCGGGAGTTCGAGGAGACGGTTAACAAGGCCCAGGCCCTCCGCGAGGCCATGCAGGTCGCCGCGACGGGGTTGCTCTGAATCCTCTTCCCTGCCGCCTTCACCCTGTCCCCGTTTAGCGTAACTTCCCCCCGTTCCTCCCTCCAATCCAGATCGACCCATGGGACTCAAAGACGTGCTTCTGAAACAGGGCTGGGCCGGTACGACGATCTCGCGTGCCGAGACCATCGACCGCATCAACCCGCTGCTGGCGCAACAGACGCGGCTCTACCACGCCTACCAGTACGCGCTGGCCCACCTGGCGGACCGGAGCGTGGCGGCGGCGCTCGACGACACGCAGAAGACGATGCGCGCCGACCTAGGCAAGCTGGCCGAGACCGTCTTCAGCAGCGGCGGCGTGGCCTACAACGGCACGGACATCGAGCCGGGCAGCGGGGCGTTGCCGGGCGAGGACGCGGCCCTGCTCTCGGCCCTGCTCGAACAGGAACAGGCGTTTCAGGAGGCCCTCGCCGCCGAGGACCGCATTGAGCACCAGATGCGGTCACGGGCCATCCTCGGCGTGCAGCGGGCCAACAGCCAGCAGCGCCTCCGCCTCCTCAGTGACCTCGCCCGCAAACGCAGCCCCCGCCGCTGACCCCATGACCGATCTCCTCACATCACCCGCCCCCCTGCCCGCCCGGACGTTCCCCACCGTCGTCACCTCCGGCATCCAGCCCTCCGGCACGCTGCACCTGGGCAACTACTTCGGTGCGCTCCGCCAGCATATCGCCCTTCACACGCAGCACGAGGCGTACTACTTCATCGTCAACTACCACGCGATGACGTCGGTGCAGGACCAGGCGGCACTGCGTCGCTACACGCTCGATGTGGCGCTGGACTACCTCGCCCTCGGCTTCGACCCGGCACAGGCCAGCCTCTTCGTACAGTCCGACGTGCCGCAGGTGACGGAGCTGATGTGGATTTTTCACACGCTCACGCCCGTCTCGCAGCTCGAAAAGGGCATCTCGTACAAGGACAAGGTGGCGCAGGGCCTCTCGCCCAACGCGGGGCTGTTCAACTACCCGGTGCTCCAGGCCGCCGACATCCTCATCTACGGCGGCACGCTCGTACCCGTCGGGGCCGACCAGAAGCAGCATATCGAGATGACGCGGGACACCGCCATCCGCTTCAACCTCGCCTTCTGCCCCGACGACGCGCCCCTCTTCCCCGTGCCGGAGCCGCTCATCCTCGACGACGTGGCCGTCGTGCCCGGCCTCGACGGGCGCAAGATGTCCAAGTCCTACGGCAACACCATCGGCATCTTCGACGAAGGCCCGGCGCTCAGGAAAAAGGTGATGGGCATCGTGACGGACTCGACGCCGCTCGAAGCTCCCAAGAACCCGGACACGGACAACGTCTTCGCGCTGATCAAGCTCTTCGCCCCACCCGAACAGCGCGACGCCATCGCAGCAGCCTACCGCAAGGGTGGCTACGGCTACGGACACGCCAAGAAGGAACTGCTGGCCCTCATCGACGGCTATTTCGCCGAAGCCCGCGAACGCCGCCGCGAACTGGCCGCCCGCCCGGACTTCGTGATGGACGTGCTCCGCGAAGGCGGACGCCGTGGCCGGGCGAAGGCGGAATCGTTCATGGAACAGGTGCGCGAACGGGTAGGGCTGCTGCGGACCGCCTGAAGGGGGAGACGGGCTTTGGGGAAGGTAGAGAGACACCAAAAGCAGGTCACCGGCTTCGTCCTACGGCCTCCCCACTTCACACGGTGAAATACGCCTCCAGCTCGCGCAGCGTCGTCTCGCTGGTCTGGGTGTCGCGCACGATCCGCCCCTGGTCTACGAGGGTGATGCGCTGGCACAGGCCGGTGACGTGGATCAGGTCGTGGCTGGAGATGATCATTGTGGTGCCGCACCGGGCGTTGAGGGTCTTGAGCAGGTGCATGAGGCGGATTTGCGAGGGCGGGTCGAGGTTGGCGAACGGCTCGTCGAGGAGGAGCAATGCTGGGTCGATGAACATGGCGGCGATGATGCCGATCTTCTTGCCGTTCCCCTTGGAGAGTTCCCGGATGAACTTGGTCGTCTGGCCGAGCACCTCATCGGGATAGAACGCCCGGTAGGGTTCCAGCGCCTGCTGGAGGTCGGGCTTCGACAAGCCGTAGATACTCCCCACGAAGTCGAAGAACTCGTCTGCCGTCAGGTAGTCGATCAGGAACGACTCGTCGAGGAAGGATCCGGTCCGGGCCTTCCAGCCGATATCCTGTGCGACGGGCTGCCCCGCGATGCGCACCTCGCCCGTGTCGGCCTTGAGCAGGTCCAGGATCAGCCGCAGCAGGGTGGTCTTGCCCGCCCCGTTGCTGCCCACCAGCCCCACCATCTCCCCGGCCTCAATCCGCCAGGACGGGATGTTGACGGCGACTTTCGTCCCGTATCGTTTGAGCAACTGAGAGACTTCAACCGTCATAGCCACGGAAGCCCTGGGCCATTGCGTACCGGCGGCGGGCGAAGGCGTGAGAGAACAGGGTGTGCCACAGGGGCGAGAGCAGCAGGCTGCCTACCCCGATGCTGCCCAGCATCCACGCAGCCCGTTCGGGCTGTTCCCGGATCAGGTAGAGCAGTAGCGTCGGAGGGAGGGCGGTGGGGATGAACCAGAGCCAGTGCCAGGCCGAAAACCCTTCGTAGTTGAAGAACCCCCCGCTGCGGGCGATGTCCACCCGGTGGCGGTTCGACAGGGCCAGCAGCAGCACTAGCAGGCAGGTGATGCCGGTGTTGTAGCCGAGGAACGCCACATGCAGGGGCAGGAGTTCCGGGCGAAGCCACAGAAACAGCGGGGTGCTCAGCACGAACAGCGCCAGGCAGGAACCTTGCAAGAACCACAGCTTGGCCCGGACCAGTTGCCGCGCCGAGCAGTCGCGGGCCAGCAACCCGTCGAAGTAGCTGCTTTCCCAACTGAACATCAGTTGTCCGTAGTTCAGGGCGAACCCCCCGGAGGCGAACAGCCCGATGAGGCCCCCCAGGAAGACGCTCTGCTCCATGCCGGGGCTGAGCATGAGCATCACCAGGTAGAGCGTTGAGAACAGCAGCGAGATGATCAGGTAGTGCCGGGGACGGCGGTTACGCCAGATCAGCTTCAACTCCAGCTCGACGAGCCGCCCGGAGGCCCCCAGCCGATGCAGCCAGGGCAGGTGCAGTACCTGCTTGCGCAGGAGAGGCACCGTCACAATGGGCAAGTGCAGCCGTGCCCGCATCAGCCGGGCGGACGTCAGCGCCAGCCATAGCAACAGGGCCACCAGCAACGAGAGCACCAGCGAGGGAGACAACAGCAGGTTGTTGAAAACATAGCTGGACACGAACGGGAACAGCCGCACGTAGGCTACCTGGTCCACCACCATCACAATACCCAGGTAGGCCAGCATGAGCAGGAAATGCCCTTCGCTGCGGGTCATCACCGCCCGCGCCAGCAGGTTGGCGTAGTTCGAGGCCAGCAGGCACAGCCCCACCCCAGCCAGCCAGGCCAACGCCCCCGCCGTCGGGTAGACGCCCAGAATGTGCTCGGCCCAGAACGGCAGGAAAAAGCACAGCGGGTAGTAGTTGTGCAGGCTCAGCAACGAGTTCCCCTGGAAGAACCGCACCAGCGTCGAGGCCGGGATGGGCAGGTGCAGGTACGGGAGAAGGCGCACCTGGGGCGACTTCTGGAACAGGAAACGGATCAGGAACAGGCCAAAGAACACCGAGAACAGGTGCTGGTGCAGCACGGCAACCGGGGCCGCCTGAAGGTTCAGGTGACGGGCGAAGATCGGGAAGAACAGTCCCAGGACGACGAGCGTGAAGCACAGGTACAGCCCCAGCAGCCCCAGCACCAGCCACACAAACCACCCCTGCTGGGACTTGACGGCACGCCAGGACACCCGCCATTCGTTGCCCAGCAGCAGGCGGTACAGGCGGAGGCTACCAGGGAGCCGCATGGGATGAAACCGGAGTCAGGGAAGTCAGGCAAGCTGCTCGATCAAGATAAGGTTCGGCCAAACCCGCCGCAGCATAAGACCGCCGGGAAGAAAAGGACAACCACAAGGCGGTAGCGAACCCTCGATGGCTGGAGATAGGCGTCTGGAGCGTGGAAGGGTGTAAAAAATAAGGAATTATCGTCAGATTGACTATATTATCGTCAATTTGACTATAATTGATCAGCCACTTGCAAGAGCATACCGTTTCTCTCTGAGTGCCCCTCCTGGACAAGGGTGGTCGATTTTTCTCCACGCCTAGATTAGGATAATGACCGATCATGGTCGATCTCATGAGATGGACCATGGTGAGATCGACCAGAAGCCTGCTGCCTGTCATTCACGCGTAGGCGGGAAGCAGGCGGGAGTGGCAATCTCAACGCCTCGGAACGTGTCATTGCGAGGAGCGTAGCGACGTGGCAATCTCAACGCCTCGGAACGTGTCATTGCGAGGAGCGTAGCGACGTGGCA
>CAZLRO010000089.1:7273-12665 GCA_964561865.1 uncultured Rhodothermaceae bacterium
ATCTCAACATCTATCGTCCCACGTCCTCATCGCCGAGGCGGATCGAGTGGAGGATGTTGAGGTAGCTGAGGTAGCGTTCCTCGGTGATGGCCTCGGCTTCGAGGGCCTCCTTGACGGCGCAGCCGGGTTCGTGGTCGTGGGTGCAGGTGGGGAACCGGCACTGGTGCAGATACGGCCCGAACTCGATGAAGTAGTGGCCGAGGTCGGCAGCGTCCAGGTCGATGACCCCGAACTCCCGCAGGCCGGGGGTGTCCACGACGAAGCCGCCGAAAGAGAGCGGGTAGAGCGTGGCATTGGTGGTGGTATGCTGCCCCTTGTTGGTGCGCTCGCTCACCTGTCCGGTCCGCAGGTGCAGCGACGGCTCCACCGCGTTGAGGACGGACGACTTGCCCGTGCCGGAGAGGCCGCTGAAAGCGTTGGTTTGCCCTTGCAGCCATCCCCGCAAGTTCTCGATGCCCTCGCCCGTGAGGGCACTGGTGGGCAGCACCGGGTAGCCCATCTCCGCGTAGAGGTCCCGCCAGAAGGCCAGGGCGTCCAGGTCGTCCTCCCGCAGCAGGTCGACCTTGTTGATGACGATGCCCGCCGGGATGTCCATCCGTCCGGCCATCACGAGGAAACGGTCGAGGAAGCCGGGGTTAAACCGGGGCGACTTGACCGACATCACGGCCCAGGCCCGGTCGACGTTGGTCACCAGGATGTGGGCCTGGCCGACCTTCCGCCCGGCTGCCCGACGGACGAGCTGGTTGCGGCGCGGGTACAGGTCCGTGATCAGCCCGGTGCCGTCGTCGTTGAGGCGAATACGGACGGCATCCCCCACGATGACAGGGTTGTTCACGTCTTCATCCCGCAGCCGGAACCGCCCCCGGACCTTGGAGGGGACTACCCGGTCTTCGAGCTGGACTTCATACCAGCTTCCGGTGGAGCGCACCACCGTCCCGTCCTGCTCCCGTGTATCCCCGCCTGTTTCCATGCCAGATCGTACCGTTGTAGGACCGTGCCGTTGTATCGGGGGTCGTGTGGGGAGGCTGCAACCTGTGGCGGTCTGCCTCGTCTACTAGCCGAATCGGGATTGTTCCACCACCGCGCCACCGGGCGCAGAGCTGCTGACCCCTCATGCAAGAACAGACTGCCTGCTCCGAAGAGTACCGCCAGGCCCGTGCTGCCTTCGACACCCTCAATATAGGCGATCAGGCGGTGTTTCTGGTAGAATCCGTCGTCTCCGTGATGGCACGGGGGCTGGAGGAAGCCGGACGCACGCTGGCGCACGCCCTCGACGACCTGTTTCGCCCTGCGCCGGAGGCAGCGGCGGAGGAAGACGAGGCTGCCCCGGAAGCCGAACCGAAAAAGTCGAAGCGGGGCAAAGGCCCTGCCGCCGACACCTGAAGTCGCCCGTCCGCACTCCGATGCCTGACGACCGTATCATTGAGTTCGACACGCTGAACCTGTTGGGCAAGGCGGTGTTCGTGGGTGGTGCGGCCATCCGCCTGCTGGCCCATGCCCTCGACTACGCCGTAGAGCAGGTGGCCGAGGTCATCGTGCAGGCAGAGCGGGCCTTCCTGGAAGGGCGGGACGACACAGTCGAGGACGCGAAGATCCTGGAAGAGCACATCGAGCCGAGGCCGAAACAGCCTTGACCCACGGCCCGGCGACACAAGCGGCGCAGAAACGGTACAACCCCTCGCCTTGCGCCATCGCAGGACGAGGGGTTGTTTGTATGGAGACGGCCTTCGGTGGCCGGGGTCACTTCAGGAGCAGCATCGGGCGGGACTGGGTGAAGCGCCCGGCCTCCAGCCGGAACAGGTAGAGGCCGCTGGGCAGATGGCCGCCGTCGAACCGGACGGTGTGCCAGCCCGCCCCCTGCGGGCCGTCGGCCAGCCGAGCGACCTCCCGGCCCAGCACGTCAAACACATGCAGCCGGACGGTGGCGTCCTCCGGCAGGCCGTACCGGATCGTGGTTTCCGGGTTGAACGGGTTCGGATAGGCCCCTTCCAGCACGTACGTGTCCGGCACCTGGGCCTGCGGGGTGCCTGCCTTCCCGGCAGCAGCTTCCAGCGTGAACGATCGGTTCGAGTTGTCCTTGAGCGCTGGGTCGTCTACACTGGTGATACGCACCTTGTAGTCTGAGCCGGGTTCGAGGTCGGTGGGGATCGTCCAGTCGTAGCTGCCGTCGCTCTCGGTGTTGGCCCGGATGTTCTGCAGGAACATATTCCCTTTCGTCAGGAGGATCGTCACCAGCCCGTCGAGGTTGTCCTGCCAGGTGATCGGCACGGTGGTGCCCATCGTGAAGACCTCACCGCCGTTGGGGGAGAGTACGCCGATGAACGGGGAGGCCCCGGCAGCCAGGGTGAAGCTGGCGTCGGAGTTGTCCTTGAGGCTGGAGTTGTCGGCGCTGGTGACGCGCACCTTGTAGTTTGCACCCGGGAGCAGGTCGGTGGGGATTGTCCAGTCGTAGCTGCCGTCGTTCTCGGTGAGGTTCTTGATGATGCGCAGGGAGACGTTATCCTGCAAGAGGCGGAGTTGCACCTCACCACTGACCTCCGACGAGGTCCAGGTGATGGTCTGGGTCTCGCCCAGGTTCCACGTCTCGCCCCCGTTGGGGCTGGTGAGCGTGAGCGTGGCCGGGGTCTGCGTCACCTCGAAGATGCCGATGGAGCCGCTGACTTCATGGCTGAGGACGAGCAGGTCGGTGCCGGTGGGGCTATCGACGGCGGGGATGAACAGCACCCCTTCGGGGCCGAGGTCGCCCGCCGTGTCCATCTCCGGGTCGCCGCTGAAGTTACGGTTGTTGGCGTAGGTCTTGTAGAGTGGCTGTGTGGGGTCGGTCACGTCGTAGACCATCACCCCGCCGATGCGTTCGAGGCCGATGAAGGCATAGGTGCGTCCGCCGATCTGCCCCAGTGCCAGCCCCTCCGGCTCCGGCCCCTTGTCGTCGCTGCGGGACTCGGTGGTGGTGTTGTCGTCGTTGTTCTTGTTGAAGTCGTTCGGATAGATCGTGGCGAGGGTCTGTTCGAAGGCATCTCCACTGTCGAAGACGAGGGTGCCGGTGGTGGCATCCCAGACGGAGAACGAGCGGGTACCGTAGCTGTAGAGCTGGTCGAAGTCTCCGTCATGGTCGGTGTCGCCCAGTTGGTCGGTGGTGCGCAGCCGGCCGAGGTTGGCATCGAGCTTCAGGGTGGCGGCATCCGGAAAGACGGTCGGGTCCAGCGTCAGGTCCTTGATGCGCCGCTCCTCGGAAAAGCCGTCATAGGCACGGGCGTCGCCTTCGTTGGCCGTCACGAGGTAGGTCTGTCCCCCGACCTCAAACGCTGCGATGGCGTCGGGCAGGTACAGCCCGCGGACGGGCCAGGAGGCGATGTTGATCAGGTTGTCCTTGTCGCTGGCGTCGAGGCCATTGCCCATCGCGTTGTGGTCCTTGAAGCTGAGGGCGGCGATGCCGTCCACGGTGGCCGTGGCTACATCCACGACGGCGAGGGCGTTGTTCTCCTGTAGCGTGACGTAGGCCTTGGAGCCGTCGGGGGAGAGCGCGATGTATTCCGGCTCCAGGTCCTGTGCCACCGTTGCACCGGGGCCATAGATGCGCACCTCGGCGGGAAGTTCGCCGTTGCGCGGTCCGCCCACGTTGAAGTCGGTAAACCCGACGGTGGTGACGGTGGCCGTCGCCACGCCCCCGGAAAGGTCCACGATGCTGACGCTGCCTTCCGGGTCAACCGTGTAATCATCGGAAGGCTCGCCCTCGTTGGCCGTCAGTACCTTCGTGCCGTCGGGGGTGAAGGTGACCATGTCCGGCAGCACCCCTACCGCCACGTCGTGCAGGTAGGTGCCGTCGGTGTCGAAGAAGACGACCGTGCCCGCCCCGTCGGTGGTAGCCGCCTCGACGGCCACGGCCACGACCCCGCTGTGGACGGCCACACTGTTGACACCGCCGCCGTACACCGAGAGGTCGATGGTGGTGATTTCGGTAGGGGCGGAGGGGTCGCTGAGGTCGAGGATGGTCAGTTCATTCAGGTCGGCGCTGGTGAAGAACAGCCGGGCGGTGGTGGGGTCGAAGGCCGAAATCTCGGCGGCCCCGGCGTCGAAGCGTCCGGTGGCAAAGCGCCCGATGTGGTTCAGGCTGATGCCCTGGGCTGCGGCCAGGAACGGGGTGAAAAAGGCTACGAAGAAGAGGAGGCAACGGTACAGCCGTCCTTTGGTAAACAGGTGCATCATGGGCGGAAAGGTCGGGAGGTGGGAAAAAACACATGACCGCCCAGTATGAAGGCTATGTATTAAACCCGGATAAGCAGGGCATTAGGAAACCGTTAAGCTTCGGTCTTTGGTACGGCCTTCGGCCTTTGGGAAATGCATGCGTCAACCAAAGCGAACGCAATGAGCGTCCCAAAGCGGAGCGTCCCAAAGCGGAGCGTCCCAAAGCGGAGCGTCCCAAAGCGGAGCGTCCTAAAGCGGAGCGTACCAAAGCGAACGCAATGAGCGTCCCAAAGCGCAGTGTCCCGATACCTGGCCTGCGTCGGTGGCTAGAACATGAACTGTGCCAGCTCCTCGGCGAGGTCAGTTGCAGGAAACACCTGCCGGGCCGCTTCGAGGTCGGCGGCGGGGAGGTTGGGCGGCAGGTGGATCAGCAGCAGGCGGCGGGCCTCTGCCTGGGCGGCGTCCTGGGGCGAGGTGTGCCAGCGCAGTGCCCCGTTGGCTTCGTGGACGAGCACATCGGCCCGGTGCGACAGGCGGGCGATGGCCTCCGACGGCTCGGTGTCGCAGGAATAGGCTACTACGCCGCCACTGGCCTTGCTCTCGATGCGCAGCCCCACACAGGGCACAGCGTGAAGGCCGGGCGTGGCAGTGATCCGCCAGGCCGGGTCGTCCAGTACCAGGGCGTTCTCCTCATAGGGCACCTCATGCCAGCGGAGCTCTGGCAGGTTCCAGTTGGCTGTGTTGAACGTGGCAAAGCAGCGGCGGGCCTGGTCCAGGGCTGGGGCGATGCCGTAGAGGTCCAGCGGGCGCGTCCGGCCATGCAGCCAGATTTTCTCGACGAAGAGCGGGAAGCCGCTGACATGGTCCGGGTGCTCGTGCGTCAGGTAGAGCGCGGCGAGGGTGTCGAGGTCGATCCCGGCGGCCAACAGGCGCTGCACGACATCTCCGCCGCAATCGACCACGACGGTCGAAGTCCCGTCGGTGCAGGCCAGCATCGTTGTCGTCCGGTGGGCATCGGTCACAGCCGCGCCCGTGCCGAGCAGGTGAAGGGTGGGCATGGGGGGAATGGGTGTTTGGTACTTGGTACTTGGGAAGAGGGCACTACCCCTTACCCATCCGTGTCATCACGAGGAGGCCGTAGGCGATCTTGACCGTCGCTGCGCTCCTCGCAATGACACGGAGGGTAGGGCAGCAGCGTTGAAGGAGC
>CAZLRO010000090.1:0-10163 GCA_964561865.1 uncultured Rhodothermaceae bacterium
TACGATTTTGTGGACGACAACCCCCTGGTCGCTATGCTCGATGTGGCCTACGTGAACGACTCGGCAGTCATCCGCCGCAACGCGAGGGTCACCGCCATCAACAGTGCGCTGGAAGTGGACCTGACCGGGCAGGTGTGCGCCGACTCCATCGGGACGCGCCAGTATTCCGGGGTGGGGGGGCAGATGGACTTCATCCGGGGGGCCTCGCTTTCCGAAGGGGGCAAGCCCATCATCGCCCTGCCCTCGACGACCAGCCGGGGCGAGAGCCGTATTGTCCCGTTCCTGCGGGAGGGAGCGGGGGTAGTAACTACGCGGGCGCACGTCCACTACATCGTCACCGAGTACGGTGTGGCCTACCTCTACGGGCGCAACCTGCGCCAGCGGGCGAAAGCCCTCATCGAGATTGCCCACCCCCGCCACCAGGAAGCCCTCGAACAGGCCGCCTTCGAGCGGTTCCGTACCCTCTGATTGGGATTTGGGATTGCGGATTGGGGAAGGCAATCTTTCCCCCCTCCTGGTCCAGGGAGGGGGAATCGCAACACCAAAGGCCGTCAGGCAGCCCCCATGTCCCTATCCTTCCAAACATTATCCTCTCATTCCGAAGGACCGAAGGGAGGAGAAACCGAAGGTTGCACGTAGTGAACATCGACTGAAGGGAGATTGCGTCCCAACGAAATCTCCTATTTCCTGCGTGGGCGTGAGATTTCGCCGGAGCGCAATCTCCCTTCGGTCGATTTCTCACTTCGTTTGGAATGACAGCAGGAATGGAGGGTCAGCGTAACCAAAGGCCGTAGGCCGTCCGCGCCCGCAGGGCAACGGATTGCGGAGAACTGGTTGTAACTTGCGGCATCATACGATCTCAGTTCTTGCTATGACCATGACCCAGGGCCTCCAGGCAGCCGTCGATCTCAAGGCGTTGTATCGGGCGTTGCTGTTGCCGCGCACCATCGAAGAGAAGATGTTGCGGCTGATCCGGCAGGGGCGTTTGTCGAAATGGTTCAGTGGCTACGGCCAGGAAGCTATCGCTGTCGGTTGTGCCTGGGCGTTGGAGCCGCACGACTACCTGCTGCCCATGCACCGGAACCTGGGCCTCTGGACCAGCCGGAACCTGCCGCTCCGAACGCTCTTCTGCCAGTTGATGGGCAAGCAGGGGGGCTACACCAAAGGCCGGGACCGGACGTTCCACTTCGGCCTCCCGGAGAAACGCATCGTCGGGATGATCTCGCACCTGGGCGCGATGTGGCCGGTGGCGTGCGGACTGGGGCTGGCCGCCCAGTTGCGGGGCGAGCCGTTCGTGGCGCTGGCATTGCTGGGGGAGGGCGCCACCCGCGAGGGCGATTTCCACGAAGCCCTCAGCCTGGCCGCCGTGTGGAAGCTGCCGGTGATCTTTGTGGTAGAGAACAACGGCTACGGCCTTTCTACCCCCACAGCGGAGGCACTGCCCATCGAACGCCTCGCCGATGCCGCCGCTGGCTACGGCATGCCGGGTGAGACCGTGGACGGGAACGACGTGCTGGCCGTGATCGAGGCCGTCCAGCAGGCTGCCGGACGGGCACGCCAGGGCGAGGGGCCGACGCTGCTGGAGATGAAGACCTTCCGGATGCGGGGCCATGAGGAAGCTTCCGGCACCAAATATGTGCCGCCCGCGTTGTTTGAAGCCTGGGCACCCAAAGACCCCATCGACCGCTTCTCGCAATACCTGCTCTCCGAAGGGGTGATGACGCCGGAGGAGCAGGACGCCGTGCGTCGCGAACTGGTGGAAATAGTCGAGGAAGCCGCCGAGTTCGCCATCGTGCAGCCCGAAGCCACCAGCACGCTGGAAGCCGAGCAGGCCGACGTCTTCGCACCAGCTTTCACCACACTGGGGGTGCCGGAAGGCCCCCGGTCCGAGAAACGCTTCATCGACGCCATCAGCGACGGGTTGCGCCAGGCGATGGAAGCGGATGAACGGGTGTTGCTCATGGGCCAGGACATCGCCGAATACGGCGGCGTTTTCAAGGTGACGCAGGGGTTTGTGGAGCAGTTCGGGCGGGCACGGGTCCGCAACACCCCCATCATGGAGAGCGGGGTGCTGGGAGCGGCGCTGGGCCTGGCCCTGGAAGGGTTCAAGCCGGTCGTTGAGATGCAGTATGGGGATTTTATCTCCTGCGGATTCAACCAGATCGTCAACAACCTGGCGACGACGCATTACCGCTGGGGGGCACCCGTCAACGTCACCATCCGTGCCCCGTTTGGCGGGCATATCGGGGCCGGGCCGTTCCATTCGCAGTCGGTGGAAGCCTGGTTCTGCCATGTGCCGGGCCTGAAGGTGGTCGTCCCAGGCAGCCCGCAGGACGCCAAGGGGTTGCTCATGGCGGCCCTGGAAGACCCCAATCCCGTCCTCTTCTTCGAGCACAAGTACCTGTACCGCCAGCTCAAGGGGCTGGTGACGGACGCCCCGTTTCACCTGCCGCTTGGCAAGGCCCGTGTAGCCCTGGCCGGAACCGCTGCGACCCTGGTCACCTGGGGGATCGGGGTCTTCTGGGCGTTGGAGGAGGCCGCCCGCCTGGCAGCGCAGGGGGTGGAGGTGGAGGTGCTGGACCTGCGCACCCTCGTGCCGTGGGACCGCGAAACGGTGCTGGCCTCCGTGCAGAAGACGGGACGCCTGCTGGTGCTGCACGAGGCCACCCACACCGCCGGGTTCGGGGCGGAAGTCGCCGCCCAGATCGCCGAGGAAGGGTTCACCTGGCTCGATGCCCCCCCGATGCGGGTCACCTCTGCCGATATGCCCATCCCGTTCTCGACCATGCTGGAGAAAGAACTCTTCTCGGCAAAGGCACGTCTGCGCACTTCGCTGGAACGCTTGCTGGCCTTCTGAGCCGCCCTGTCCATCCAGGACGCCGTACCGCCGCAACGACTGTCAGAAAAGCGCAATTTCTGATGAAAGCCCTTTCATGCTGTTTCTTCATAGAGTAGAAAAAGCGCGCCCAATTGACCTTTCAGGGCCATTCGTAGAAAAAAGGGACGATGCTGAATCATATTCATTCTGAAAACGTTTTCATTTTCGCAGGAACCCCATCTAAAAACCGACGGTTGATGCGTCCCCAGACTGGTACATCCCGCGCTGGATAAGTGCTGGAAATCGAATTTCATAACCCCTGTTGCCTGGAAGAAGGGCGTTTCTGGAACGTCCGCCATATCGGGTGCAGATTGCCGTTAGGGCACCCGTGAGGGTACAGACCTCACGCCGGACCTGCATGAATCCTAACACCCTTGTTGTTGTTACCCTCCTAGTGCAGGGAGCCGCGGCCCTGCTGGGGATGGTAGTCTTGCGCTATGCCCAGCATGTACACCAGCACGCCTATCTGCGTTGGTGGACCTGGAGTTGGGCGGCGTTCTGCATCTCCCTCGGCTTGTCTGCGGCCACCCTGTTTCTGGTGCCGCATGTCCCCTCCGATCACTGGCTGCGCCTGGTGACCTCTGCTGGGGGCCAGGTGGCGGCTTATGTACAGGTGTTCTGGCTGATGCAGGGCACCTACCAGTTCTCGACCGGGCGCGACTTCTCCCGCTGGATTGTGCAGGCCAGCATCGGCTTCATCGTCCTGATGACGCTCTGCTCCACCCTGACGGCCTTTCTGCCCCCCGGAGAAGCCGCCACCTCCGTCCGCTTTTTTGTACGGGTGGGGTTGAAAGGATTTGTGAACGGGATGGCTTTTCTCGCCGGTGGGTACTGGGTCTGGATACGCCGATGGAGGGAGAAAAGGCTGGGAGACAGGATTGTGGGGACAGTTTTCCTGGCCCTGGCCGCCGACCATTTCCACTATTTCGTACGCGGTATCCTCGATCTGTCCGGAGTCACGCTGCACACGGAGTACCTCCCCATCCTGGGGTTCGTCGAAATCCTGCTGCAATTCGGCATGAGCCTGGGGTTGCTGATCTGGATGCTGGAAGGGGAGCAACAGCGCCTGGGGCAGACTACGGCAGCCCTGGGGCAAAGCGAAGACCGCTACCGGCGGCTCATCGAACACTCTCCTGTCGGCATCTGCATCCACCACAACGGTGTGATCACCTATGCGAATCCCGTGGCTGTCGCCACGCTAGGGGGGCAGCAACCCGCCGATATCATCGGGTGCAACATGCTCGATTTTGTTCCAGAACAGTTTCACGACCGTACCAATGAACAATCCTGGAAGGTGCTGGAAGAAGACCATACCTTTCGAATCAACCATGGCTGGTTCAAGCGCCTGGACGGGCGGGAAATCGATGTGGAAGTGTTGGTCCACCCAATGACCCATAACGGCCACAAAAGCGTACAGATCGTCTTTCTGGATATCACCGAGCGGCTGCAATCGGAGCGCCGGTTTGCACAGGCCTTCCACAACAGCCCAGGGGCGTTGTGCCTCTCTACACGCCGGGAAGGACGGTTTCTGGATGTGAACGACCGGTTTGTCAAGTTCATCGGCTATTCCCGGGACCGCCTGCTGGGCCAGACCAGTCTGGGCCTGCATACCTGGGTACGTCCAGAAGACCGGCAGGACATGCTGGACCAGTTAGACCGGGAAGGGGTGATCCGGGGGATGCAGACCCGGTTTCGCACCGCAACCGGCGAAGAGCGGGCGGTTATGCTGTCCTTGGAAGCCATCGACTGGGCGGGGGAGGCTTGCCTGCTGGTCATCCTCGAAGACATCACCGAGCAGAAACAGCACGAGCAGGCCCTGATTGCGGCCCGAGAGAAGGCCGAGCAGGTGAGCCGCCTCCAGCATTCAATCCTGGCCAACATGAGCCATGAGTTCCGGACGCCGCTTTCCGGGATCATCGGGTTCGCCGGCATCCTGTCCGATCAGGTCGAGGGCGAGCACCGGCACCTGGCCGAACTGATCGGACGCAGCGGTGAACGGCTGCTGGAAATCCTGGTTGCCATGATGGACCTCTCGATGCTGGAATCCGGCAGTTATCCCCTCCTCGCAGAACCCTGTAACGTGTACGAGGAGGTCTGGACGCAGGTCGCCATGTTTCGTCCATCTGTGGCCGAGAAGGGCCTTACAATGCAGATGGAGGGGCAAAATGGCTGGGCGGTGCTGGACCGCCAGGGGCTGGCGCGGGTCCTGTCGCACTTGCTCTCCAACGCGGTCAAGTTTACGTTCCACGGAGGGGTTCTGGTGCAAGTACAACCCGACGGAGAGACAGTGCGTATCGTTGTGGAAGACACCGGCGTCGGAATCGCTCCGGAGTTCTTGCCGCTGGTGTTCGATCCATTCCGACAGGAAAGTACCGGATGGGCACGGACCCATGAGGGGATCGGATTGGGTCTTGCCATCACCCGGCGGCTCGTCGAACTGATGGGGGGACACATCACCGTGCAGAGTGCGAAAGACCAGGGCACCCGGTTTACGGTGGTGTTCCCGCAGGTCGCTGCCATCCACTAGCCACCTGCCCGGACCTGGGGACATACCCGAAGCGAACCTACGTAGCCGCCCCGCGACACGATCTGTGCGCATCCTGCTTCGACAAAAGCTCGAAAAGAGGGCCGCCGGAAGTCCGTATTTTGGCCGATAGCTGTTAGCCAAAAGCGATCTTCCCAATTATCCATGGCAGAAACCACGACCATGCCGTCCGTCGGGCAGGCGGCCCCGCTGTTTGAAGGACCAACGCAATCGGGTGAGACCGTGCGCCTCTCGGACTATCGAGGGCGCAAGGTGGCACTCTATTTTTACCCGGAAGACGATACCCCTGGCTGTACCAAGCAGGCGTGTAACCTCCGTGATGGGCATGTTGCCTTGCTGCGGGCGGGCATTGCCGTGCTGGGGGTCAGTGCCGATGATGTAGCCTCGCATGGTCGGTTCGCCGAGAAGTACCGCCTGCCCTTCCCGCTCCTCGCTGATCCCGACCGGCAGATCATCGAGGCCTACGGGGTCTGGATGGAGAAGAACCTTTACGGACGCCGGTACATGGGCATCAGCCGGACGACCTTCCTGATCGACGAGGAAGGCATCATCCAGCACGTCCTCAAGCGGCCAAAGGTGGAAACCCACACGCAGGAGATCCTGGAAAAGTTCGGGCTGGCGTAAGCGGTACGAGAGCAGGCACACATGGAACCACGCGCCTACGAAGCCGTCATCGGGCTGGAAGTTCACTGTCAGTTGCGGACGGCCTCGAAGGCGTTCAGCCCGGAGGAGGCCGCCTTCGGTGCCTTGCCCAACCGGCAGGTCGATCCCGTCAGCCTCGGCCATCCAGGGACGTTGCCGGTGCTGAACCGGGCGGCGGTAGTAGCGGCGCTACGCATGGGGCTGGCGACCCATTGCCATATCCAGCCCCGTTCCATCCTCGCCCGCAAGCACTATTTCTACCCGGACCTGCCCAAAGGATATCAAATCTCGCAATACGACCGCCCCCTGTGCTTCGACGGGTACCTGGAACTGGACCCGGAGGTGGGCGACCCCTCCAGAGAGTCCCCCCGGCGTATCGGGCTGACGCGCATCCACCTGGAAGAAGACGCGGGCAAGTCCCTCCACGACCAGGACCCCTATGCCACGCTGCTCGACTTCAACCGTTGCGGCGTGCCGCTGATCGAGATCGTCTCGGAGCCAGACCTGCGATCGCCCCGGGAAGCCGGGGCCTATCTGCAACACATCCGGCAACTGGTCCGCTGGCTCGACATCTGCGACGGCAACATGGAGGAAGGCTCGCTCCGCTGTGATGCCAACGTGTCGGTGCGCCTGCAAGGGGAGACCCGTCTTGGCACGAAAGCCGAGATCAAGAACATGAACTCTGTCCGCAGCGTAGAGCGGGCACTCGAATACGAGATCCAGCGGCAGGTCGGTTTGCACGCGCAGGGGCAGCCCATCGTGCAGGAGACGCGCCTCTGGGATGCCAGCCGCCAGGAGACCCGCCCGATGCGGTCGAAGGAAGAAGCCCACGACTACCGTTATTTCCCGGATCCGGACCTGGTGCCCCTCGTCGTGGATGCGGACTGGCTGGAGACGGTGCGCTCGGCCTTGCCGGAACTGCCCCAGGTCCGCCGTCGCCGGTTCATCGACACGTTCGGCCTGCCGTCCTATGACGCCACCCTGCTCACCGAAGAGCGGGCATTATCTGACTACTTCGAACAGACCCTCTCGGCACTGGCCGGGCTGGGCATGGCCGCAGACCGGGTGGCCCAGGCCAAGCTGGTGTCGAACCTGGTGATGACCGCCGTGCTGCGCGTGCTCAACGAAGGGACGGCTCGCATTGAGACGTTCCCCATCGCCCCTGAACGGCTGGCGGGCCTGCTCAACCTCCGGCTGGCCGACCAGATCAGTGCCACAGCCATGCAGGAACTCTTCGACGCCATGCTGGAAGACCCGCGCCCGGCTGTGGAAATCGCACGCACCCGCAACCTTTTGCAAATCTCCGACGTTGGAGCGCTGCTTCCGGTTGTGGAACAGGTCCTTGCGGCGCATCCGAAAGAGGTGGCCGCCTGGCTTGCGGGAAAAGAGGCCCTCCTGGGGTTCTTCGTCGGCCAGGTGATGCGCACCTTCCCCGGCGCACCCGACCCCCGCCAGGTGCGGACGTTGCTCACCGAGGCCCTCGCCCGCAGGCGCGGTGCCTGAACCCTTCCGGACCCTGCTCGACAGAACACGGATGCCGCAGCCGTTGTGCGATACTACCACCCTTCCCATACCAATCCACGAAACCTTTCCGCCCTCCCGTCGCCGGGCTACGTCCATCTACGCCGGCGTTTCCCGGACGGCTTCCAAACAACATGCAGAATACTACCCCGCTTACCCTGGTGAACCGCCTGCTGCTGTGCGGCATGCTGGGAGCCGCTGCCCTGACCGGTTGTACGCGCGGCGAAGCCGCCGATGCCGCCGACAATGTGGTGCGCAGCTACCTCAATGGCACCATCACCATCAGCGCCCAGATCGACTCGACGGGCAACCATGTGGGCACCGAAGTGCTGGTGCTCAACCAGGACGAGGCCGGCGAACTCGACACCCTGGGCCTTGCCACTACCGACAGCACCGGGGCCTTTCAGATGAACATTGAGGCACCGGACCGGGGCGTCTACCTGCTGGTGATCAGCCGGTTCGCCCAGCAGTTCGGGCGCTACCAGATCGTCGTGGCCGAGGGCGACAGCGCCTCCTTCAACCTCGAACTGCCCGCCGACCCCAACCGCCCCCTGCTCATCCGCTCTCCCGAAAACGCCGCCTGGATGGCCTACCAGAATGTGAAAGAACAACACCAGCAGTCCGTGATGCAGGCGTTGCAGGGCGGTGCATACGACGAGCAGGAAGTACAACGCCTCCTCATGCAGGGGAGTAACATCCTCTGGAGTCTGCGTGACAACTTCCGGGGCACTGTCGGGGCCGACATCGCCAGCGCCGAAGCCATTGCCATGCTCGAAAACTGGAACGACTCCCTGCTCGTGGCACGGGTGGCCGAGATTTCGCCGGAAAACCCGGTCATCACCCAGATTGCCATGATCGGGCGCCGGTCCAAAGCCCGCCTGGACGGGCAGGCCGCTGCCATCCAGTTCCTCCAGGAGATGCAGGGGAAGGTGACCCGTTCGAAACAGAAAGCCGAGTTGCAGGCCGAGATCGTGGTGGCCTACCTCGACTCCCTCCAGCAGTCGGAAGCCCTGGCTGCGGCACAGGTCATCAAGACCCGGTACAAGGACGAGAAGAACGTCGTGGAATGGGCCGACAAGGCCATCTACGAGATCGAACACCTGATGCCTGGCATGGTGGCCCCTGCCCTCAACGGGCGGGATGTGGAGGGCGCTGACCTCAACCTGGGGCAGTTCAAGGGCAAGGCCCTGCTCGTTGAGTTCTACCACCCGCGCGACCCGTCGATCCAGCAGGAATTGGCCCTGCGCAACGCCCTCTACCAGGGGTTCAAGGACCAGCCGGTGGAGATGGTGGCCGTCTGGCTCGTGGCGGACTCGTCGCTGGCCGAGGTGCTCCGCGACGAAGCCAACTTCCCCGGACGGCATATCCTGGCTCCAGGGGGCGAGAAAGACACGCTCACGGTACTCTACAACGTCAACACGCTGCCTACCCGCTACCTGATCGACCAGCAGGGCAAGATCGTCAAGAAGTTCGCCGGGGCCAGCCTCGACGTGGTGCAGGAGGAACTGGCAAAGCTGCTGGGGCTGCCACTGCCCTCGGCTCCCGATGCCACTGCTCCCGAACAGGGTGGACGCTAGGTGTGGCGTCTGAGGAAGCCTTTGTACATACCGTGCAGGTACCTGAGCTGTACGGTCCTCCCAGATATAGTCAAATTGACTATAATATAGTCAATTTGACTATATTTTCTTCCACCTGAACCCATTTCCTGTAATGCCAGAAACGATGCTCCTTGCCGGAAACTGGAAGATGAACACCGACCTGACCTCGGCGGTGCAACTGACGAAGGCGGTGGTGGCTGGATGGGACGGTGGCGGTGGGGTGGAGGCGGTGGTGTGCCCGCCCTTCACGAGCCTGGATGCGGTCTTTGCTGCCCTGCACGGCTCTCCAGTGCGGCTTGGTGCCCAGAATATGCACTTCGAGGACAAGGGGGCTTTCACAGGCGAGGTCTCCGCTGCGATGCTGCGCTCGGTAGGGTGTCAGTATGTGATCCTGGGCCATTCCGAGCGACGGCAATTCTTCGGCGAGACCGATACCTCCGTCCACCGCAAGGTGCAGCAGGCGCGAGCCTATCGGCTGGTGCCCATTGTGTGTGTGGGGGAGACGCTGGCCGAACGGCAGGCCGGGCAGGAGGAAGCCGTCGTGCGCACCCAGCTCACCCAGGCCCTGGCAGGGGTGCTGCTGGAGGATGCGTCGGAGCTGGTGCTGGCCTACGAACCCGTCTGGGCCATCGGCACCGGGGTCAACGCCACGCCGGAGCAGGCCCAGGCCATGCACGCCTTTGCCCGGCGGCTTCTGGTGGAACAGTACGGGGAAACCCTCGGCGGCGGCATCCGGCTGCTCTATGGTGGCAGCATGAACGCGGCCAACGCGGCCACCCTGTTGCAACAGCCAGACGTGGACGGCGGCCTCGTCGGTGGAGCCAGCCTGAAGGCGGAAGACTTCCTCACCATCCTCCAGGCTGCCCGCACGGCCGTGTTGCGCAAATCCCATCCGGCATCGCTCTCCTGACCGAGTGCCTCCGCCTCCTGACCGAGTGCCTCCGCCTCCTGACCGAGTGCCTCCGCCTCCTGACCGAGT
>CAZLRO010000090.1:10263-12633 GCA_964561865.1 uncultured Rhodothermaceae bacterium
GCCTCCGCTCAGGGTAAGATGAACTCGGCCACCACCGGGGCGTGGTCCGACTCCGGGAACAGCACATCGGTGTTGAACGCCGTCGATTCGTCCGGGAGGATCTCGTTATGGATCTCCGTTCCCCGGTAGAACGGCAACAGGCTCTGCGAGGCGAGGATGTGGTCCAGCATCGCCCCCCGTCCTTCGTGTAACAAGGTGTAACGGCGGGAGTCCGGGACGGAGGCTTCACACGGGATCATCACCCGGCTGCGCAGCCGGGGGTTGCGGGTGTCCTCTACGCGCCCCCGGATGGCGCTGACCGGTACGTCGTTGGTGTCCGCGTTGAAGTCCCCGCATACGGTCAGGAGTGCGTCTTCCCCTGCGGAATCGAAAATCTGGTCGATGAGCAGGCGGGTTTCCAGGGCCTGGCCCACCCGTTTCATGGACGCGAGGAAATACCCTTCGGCCCACCCCGAAACCGTCCTCCACTGGTAGGTATCCAGCATCTGGCCTTCAATACGGGCAGGCAGTTTGGACTTGAGGTGGACGTTGAGCACGTGCAGGGTGCGGCCCTGGCCCAGGTCCAGTTGCACATACAGGATCGGGCGCTCCCACACGACGGCTTTCGCCTCGACTTCCGGAGGCAGGGCTGTCACTTTGCGGTACTGGGGTTGTGTGTCCAGTACTGTCTGGTTGATTTGCTGTCGCTGGAGAACGGGAAAACGGCTTAGGACTACCAGGTTGCGCTGGTCGTAGGGTTGGTTGGTCGTCGTGAGGGTGGAGGTGTGGAAGTAGCCCGCATAGTCCGTGCCTTGCAACAGGGCATCGAGGGCCATAAGGCGGCGGGGCTGGCCGGGCTGTTCCTGCCCGTGGACCTCCTGAAGGCAGAGCACATCGGCCCGTAGCCGGAGCAGGTGCGCCCGCAGCACCGGGAGGCGTTCGGCCAGGGTGGGTTTGTCGCCCGGGCGGTCGTCCAGGTTTTCCAGGTTGAACGTGGCGATGCGCAGGGCGGTAGACATGAGGACCTCGTTGGGAAAGGATGGCCGGGTCAGTTGATTTAGTGGATATTAAATCTTATCATGCTGTGAATCAAAAACATGGTTGTACTTTTTCACAGGCTTGGGAGGCCTGCCCTTCAGGTCTCCATTGCCGCAAATCCACAAAGCCATGGAAAAGCTACGTACCCTCATCCTGCACACCCATCACAGCGTGGCCCTGGACCTGATCCGCATGTTTCTTGGCGTAGCGCTGTTTGTGCGAGGATGGCTCTTCCTCAACGACCAGGCCTCGCTGATGCAGTTGCTGGGGCAGTCCGGCTTCGGATGGCTCTGGCAGATGACCCTGCTGCATTACATCCCGGCGGCGCACATCATCGGCGGGCTGATGCTGACCTTCGGCCTGTTCACACGTCCGGCGGCCTGGGTGCAACTCCCCATCCTGTTCGGGGCGGTGTTTTTCGTCCACCTCACCGAAGGACTATTTGCCCCGGGGCAATCGCTGGAGCTGGCTGTGCTGGTGCTGGTGCTGCTGGCCGTCTTCGCCTATGCAGGGGCGGGCATGGTGTCGTTGGACTACTACTTCTTCAACAGGGTCGAGGCCAGCGAAGACACGCCTGTCTCCGCAACCGCACGGCCCTCGACAACGATGCGGGCAGAGACCAACGGCGAGCCGCTCATCGAAGCCTGAGCAGGGGAGAGCAGCGCGCGTGCCGTGCGTGGACCTCCGGGGCGGGAGCATCCGACCTGTCTTTGCATTCGGGCAGGTGGAACGCCTAGATTCAGGCCCGATCTGATGGGATCCACCCTGTCCCCGTAGCCCAACCGTGACCGTGCATGTCATCTGAAGCCGCCCGTACGGGTGATACCTATCCGTTTGGTCAGCCGGTAGCCTGGCAGCCGAACCCCCGGTGGATGGCCGAAAGCAACCTGGCGGCGTTCATGGTCCGGTGGGGTATCCCGGACTACGACACGCTGCTGCGCCGCTCCGTCGAGGAAGGGGCGTGGTTCTGGGAGGCGGTGCTCCAGGACCTCGACATCGTCTTCTACACCCCCTACACCCAGGTTATGGACACCCGCGACGGGGTGCCCTTCACCCGCTGGTGCGTCGATGGGCAGATGAACATCGTCCACAATGCCCTCGACAAGTGGCAGGCGACGCCCGTGCGGGACCGGACGGCGCTGCGCTGGGAAGGGGAGGAGGGCACGGAGCAGACGCTGACCTACGGGGAACTGCACGCGGCGGTGGGCCGCTGTGCCAACGCCCTGCGGCACCTCGGCCTCGGCGCTGGCGATGCGGTGGGCCTGTTCATGCCGATGACGCCGGAGCTGGCCGTGGCCTTCCTGGCCGTCATCAAGATTGGCGGCATCGTCTTGCCGCTCTTCAGCGGCTATG
>CAZLRO010000091.1:0-255 GCA_964561865.1 uncultured Rhodothermaceae bacterium
CCAGATCGCCACCGACGTGACCGCGTTTGTTTCCGACGGCGAGATTGGAAGCCAGTTCATGGTCTGGGCTACCGCCCGCCCCGGCACCGACCTGACCGTCGTTGAGAAAGCGCTGGACGAAGAGATGGCCCGGCTCCTGGCCGAAGGCCCGACCGAACGTGAAGTCGAGCGCGTCAAGACGCAATACCTGGCCGGGGTTATCCGGGGGGCTGAGCGCATCGGCGGCTTCGGCGGCAAGTCCGACCTCCTGGCCGA
>CAZLRO010000091.1:265-12568 GCA_964561865.1 uncultured Rhodothermaceae bacterium
GTCCAGCTCCGCACGACGGCCAACACCTGGCTCTCCGATGGCGTGTTCATCCTGGACGTCTACCCCTTCCCGCAGTACACCCATGCCGAGACCGGCGTGGACCGGACGCAGATGCCGCAGGTCGGCCCCTCCCCGACCGCACAGTTCCCGGCCATGCAGAAGGCCACCCTCTCCAACGGCCTCAAGGTCGTGCTGGCCGAGCGCCACACCATCCCGGTGGTGAACTTCAACCTGATGTTCAATGCGGGCTATGCCGCCGATCAGTTTGCCCAGCCCGGCACGGCCAGCCTGACCATGGCAATGCTGGATGAGGGTACCACCACGAAGAATGCCCTCCAGATCAGCGAGGAACTGGCGATGCTCGGTGCCACGCTGGGCACCGGCTCGGACCTGGACGCCTCCAGCGTCACGCTCTCTACGCTGAAGCAGCACCTCGATGCTGCACTGGGCCTCTATGCCGACGTGATCCTCAACCCCGCCTTCCCGGAGAGTGACCTGCAACTGCTCAAGCGGCAGCAACTGGCCCGCATCCAGCGCGAGAAGGTGACGCCGGTGCAGATGGCCCTCCGGGTGTTTCCGAAGCTGCTCTACAGCGAAGGGCACGCCTACAGCCAACCCCTGACCGGCTCCGGCACCGAAGCGGTGGTCAATGCCCTGACCCGCGCCGACCTCCAGCGCTTCCACCAGACGTGGTTCAAGCCCAACAACGCCACCCTCATCGTCGTGGGCGACATCACCATGAACGAACTCCGGCCCAAGCTCGAAACCTTGTTCCGGACCTGGCAACGGGGCGACGTGCCCCGGAAAAACGTAGGTACCGTCGCGCAAAAAACCTCGCAGACGGTCTATCTGCTGGACCGCCCTGGCTCGCAGCAGTCTATCATCTTCGCCGGACATCTGGCGCCCCCCAAAGGCAATCCGGACGAGATCGCCCTCCAGACCATGAATGGCGTCCTCGGCGGGAATTTCACGTCGCGGATCAACATGAACCTGCGAGAGGACAAGCACTGGTCCTACGGGGCTTCTTCGTTCTTCTGGGATGCACAGGGGCAGCGCCCCTTCATCGTCTATGCTGCGGTGCAGACGGACAAGACGATGGAGTCAATGCAGGAAATCGGGAAAGAGCTGAACGGGATGCTCGGCGAGCGCCCGATCCTGGAAGCAGAACTCGAACTGGCGAAGAATGCGCAGACCCTCACCCTGCCCGGCCAGTGGGAGACGGCCGGGGCCGTAGGGGCCTCCATCGCTGAAATCGTGAAATATGGCCTGCCGGAGAACTACTTCGAGACCTTCGTCAGCCAGGTCAACGCCATGAACACCGACAAGACACTAGCCGCCGCCCGGAAGGCGCTCCGGCCCAGCGGCCTCGTCTGGGTGGTCGTCGGCGACCGGGCGAAGATCGAAGCGGGCCTGCGTGAACTCAACCTGGGAGACATCCGCCTCCTCGATGCCGATGGCAACCCGATGGCCGGAACCCCGTGACCCGGCGCCAGAGCAGGATCACGGGGGTACAGACAGCCCGTTGACCTGTATCTTTATGTCCGCCATTTCCCACCCGCACCGGCCTCCGGTGCGGGTGGGGTGTTTTCAGGGGCACCTCCGGGCGGTTTCGGCGTTCACCGGCTCAACCAACCCTGAATGTTGCATGGACCTCACCATCGCCCGCCACCGGTTCAGCGTCGAGGACTACCACGCGATGGGCCGGGCAGGCATCCTCACCGAAGACGACCGCGTCGAACTGATCGAGGGAGAGATCGTTGCCATGTCCCCTGTTGGAAGCCGCCATATGGCCTGTGTGAACCGCCTGAGCGAACTGTTTCACCAGCACCTCCCGTACAATGGGGCTATCGTCAGCGTACAGAACCCGATCCGGCTGTCGCGCCGCTCCGAACCCGAACCCGACGTGGCGTTGCTCAAACGCCGGGCCGACTTCTACGAGGCGCACCCGCCGGGGCCAGCCGATGTGCTGCTGCTGGTGGAGGTGGCCGACACCTCGGCCAGCACCGACCGGACGCTCAAGCTGCCGCTCTACGCCCACCACGGCATCGCCGAGGTCTGGCTCGTGGTGATCGAGGCGCAGCAAGTGGAGGTCTACCGCCAGCCTTCGGCCCAGGGGTATGGGGAGATGCAGGTGCGGGTGCGCGGCGAGGCATTGTCCGTGCTGGCCTTCCCCGACATCGCGCTCCCTGTCGATCACGTGCTGGGATAACGACCATGAACCCACCCTTGATGTACGACGAACTGGCGGCGTGGTGGCCGCTGCTCTCGCCGCCGTCCGATTATGCCGAGGAGGCGGCTTTCTACCAGCACGCCTTGCAGGCTGCCTGTGAACACCCCATCCGGACGCTCCTGGAACTGGGCAGTGGCGGCGGCAATAACGCCTCGTACCTCAAGGCCATGTTTGATCTGACGCTGGTGGATGTCTCGCCGGGGATGCTGGCGGTGAGCCGAGCGCTCAACCCGGAATGCGCGCATGTTGAGGGCGACATGCGCACGGTACGGCTGGGGCGGCAGTTCGACGCCGTCTTCATCCACGACGCGATCATGTACATGACCACCGAGGCCGACCTGCGGCAGGCGCTCGAAACCACCTTCATCCACTGCAAGCCAGGTGGGGTAGCGTTGTTTGCCCCCGATTACGTGTGCGAAACCTTCCGCCCGGGCACCGATGATGGTGGGTCTGATAGCATGGGCCGCAGCTTGCACTACCTCGAATGGGTATGGGACCCCGACCCAACCGACACCTCCTACGCGGTCGACTATGCATTTATGCTGCGGGAGGGCAACGGGCCAGTACGGGTGGCATGGGACCAGCACATAGAGGGACTGTTTGCCCGTTCGGACTGGCTGCGGCTACTGGTCGAGGTGGGATTTGAACCCCGCGTGGTCCCGTTCATCCATTCCGAACTAGAACCTGGCACTGTCGAGGTGTTCGTGGCGCGCAAGCCAGGCTGAAGCCCTGGCGCTCATTCCGGGAATGCAGACCGGTCGATGCCGGGGATGATGCGGAGGGCGTTCTGGTAGTAGAGCTTCTTGAGCACCGCGTCGGGCAGGTCGAGGCCATACATCTTCCAGAAGGCGTGGCGCTTGCGGTAGTAGTCGAAGTACTCGTCGGCGGTTTCGAGGACGCGGAAGTAGACGTGATACTCCGAAGGCTCCCAGATGTCCTTGCCCATGAGGACGCGGTCCTGGTAGCGGATAAGCCATTCGCGGGCGAAGCGGGGCTGGCGGCCCAGTTCATAGATCACCGCGCCGAGTTCGGTGTACATGTTCGGCATCTCGTCCATGAGCCGTCCCAGTGCCCCCAGGTCGTGGCCGTACCAGCCCAGATGGGCATTGATGAAGATCGTCCGGGGATGCTTGCGGAAAAGATTGTGCTGTTCGCCGATGAGCTGTTCCCAGGAGGTGGAGTCCCGCGCATGGTTGCGTTCGGGGAACTGCTTCATCTCCAGCCAGCGCTCGTTGTGTCGGTCGTGCGGTTCCCAGAACGAACGGGGGTCGGCAGAATGAATCAGCACCGGGATGCCCAGTTCGCCGCACGTAGACCAGATAGGATCAAGCCTTGGGTCGTCGATTGGTACCCGGCGGCCTGCGGTGTCGCGTACCTCCATACCCAGGTTCTTCCAGACCTTCAGTCCCTGTGCCCCGTTGCGCACGTCCGCCTTCAGTTGCGCCACCGTGCGGGTGGTCCAGTCTGGCTGCCCAATCCCGGCAAAATCGACGTTGGCAAAGACCACAAAGCGGTGGGGGTGGTGCCCCTTCATGTTGCCGACCATAGCCTGGAGCCGGTCTTTGGAGCCGCCGCTCAGGTTCACCATCACCGCCATGTTCAGCGCGTCCATCTGCATCACCAGCGTGTCGAGCTGGGCCTTGTCCATCGTCCCGCCCCGCCACTGGTGGTTGTGGACGTCGATGAACGGGTAGCGTGCCCGCTGCACCGGGTGCTCGGGGACGACGAGGGTTGAACGGGGATCATACTCCTCGAACGTCATTTCCGGGGGGGGCGCGCTATTCTCCTGGGCCCAGGCAGACAGGGTCAGGAACAGGGCCACCAGGAGCAGCAACAACGTGCGGACGGGCAGGGAAGTGGGGTGCGTGGACATGAAGGGTGTGGGGCAGAAAAGGAAGAGGCTGCACCCTGGTTGAGCGGGTGCAGCCTCTATACGCCGGGGGTCCATTCCGGTTCGGCCTCACGCCTTGATTTTCAACCGTTGACCCGGATGGATGGTGCTGGAACGTAGGTTGTTCCACTGCTTGATCTGGGTGACCGTTACGCCATATTTGCGGGCAATGGCGGTGAGGGAGTCCCCGCTGCGGACGCGGTAGGTCTGGGTGCGATTGGTGGTGGCTGCGCGACTGCTGGTGTTGCCGGACACCTTGAGGGTCTGGCCCGGACGGATCGTGTTGGAACGCAGGTTGTTCCAGGTCCGCAGGTTGGCGACGGTCACGCCATAGCGCTGGGCAATCTCGGTGAGGTTGTCTCCGCTACGCACCTTGTGGGTGGTAGGACGTTCCGGCGCACGGCGTTCGGAGGCCTGGGCGACGGTACGGCCCTGTCCGGACGTATAGATCGTCAGGCGCTGGCCGATGTTCACCTGGGAGCTGCGCATCCGGTTCCAGGTGCGGATATCGGCCATCGAGACGTGGTACTTCGCGGCGATCTCGGCCAGTGTATCCCCCTGGCGGACCCGGTAGACGACACGGGTCTCCGGGGTAGTCTCTTCAGCGGCTTCTGCTGTTGAACCCGTGCTGGCGTTGACCACCGGCGTGCTGCCCTCTGCCGCGCCCTCCTGTCCGGTACCGCTCTCCTCCCGTGCTGCGGGCGGGTTCTTGGGACGGGTCGTGCGGGTTGCCAGGGTGGGGGCCACCGTCGAGATGATGGGGCGACGGGCACGCGAGCCGTAATCCACCGTCAGTGTCGAGGCGTCGGCCAGCGTCACCCCGTGCGGCGTGTTCTCATAGTCGGCCACCGGCACTGTCAGCTTCATGCCTGCCCGCAGCCGACTGCCGCTCAGGTTGTTCATCGCTTTCAACTCTTGCTCCGAAATCCCGTACTGCCGGGCGATCTTCTTGAGCGTCTCCCCGGCGGCCACCGTATGTTCTCCGACCGTCGGGATCGAGCCTTCTGGCAACTGCGCGTAGTTCGACATGAACGTGTCGTAGCTGCCCAGGGGGATGCGCAGGTGGTACGGGTTCCGGGAAGGAGGCAGGCTGGACTGCCGCAGGGCCGGGTTGAGCGCCCGAAGCGTCGTCGCGTCGGTACCCGCCATCCGGGCCAGGTCATCCAGGTCATGCTGACCTTTGACCAGGACGTACTGGTAGGCATACTGCGCACCCGGCATAGCCCGTGGCACGTTGAAGCTGGTGGGGTTGGAGGCCACCAGGGCCGCCGCAATGAACATAGGCACGTAGTTGCGCGTCTCGCGGGGCAGGTACGGGTAGATGTCCCAGAACGTGGGCTTCGCCACCCCGTTGGCCCGCGAGCGGCTGATGGCCCCGTTGATGCACCGGGGGGAGCAATTGTACCCGGCAATCGCCAGGTGCCAGTCGTTGCCATACTGGAAGTACAGGTCACGCAGGTGGCGGGCTGCGGCCCGGGTTGCCTTCTCCGGGTCCATCCGCTCGTCCACCCAGTTCGTCACCTGCAAGTCGTAGGCCCGGCCGGTCTCGGCAATGAACTGCCACATCCCGACGGCCCGCGCCCAACTGCGCGCCCGCGGGTTGAGACCGCTTTCAATCATCGCCAGGTACTTCAACTCGTCCGGCACGCCTTCTTCCGCGAATATCTTCTCGATCATCGGGAAATAGGTGTCGGCGCGGCTAAGCCAGTTGAGCAGGTGGTTCTCCGGGTTCCGCAGCAGGTAGTTGATGCTGTTGTTGACCAGGTTGTTCATGGTCATCGGCACCGTTGTTTCTACCGGCGGCAGGTTGGCGAAGTCGGTGCTGTTCTTCAGCAACGGCTCTTCTACATCGTTCAGCGCCGAAAAAATGTCGGCACGGAACTGGAAGATTTCGCCATAAGCCATGTAGGAGGTGGAGTCGGACGTGCCGTAGTACCGTTCATACTCGTTCGTGAGCGTGCGGTACACCTCCAGAAAGCGGGGATAGGATAGAATATCGGGCTGCTGGTGCAACGTCGCCATTTCGGTCATCGCCAGGTCCAGCAGCGCCTCCGTCTTCTGGTTGTCGCGGTTCGACTGGGCCAGCAGCAGGTCCGACTGGTACTTGTAGAGCCGCGCCAGCCGTTGCAGCATCTGCGCTTCGGTAAGCGTGTCACTGGCCGAGAAATCGCTGAGCAGGGCTGTACTACGTTGGATCGGTTGGGTCGGAAGGGCATCGAGCCGGTCGGTCGATTGGGCATGGGCGAAGGGTACCGCCGGGAAGGCCGCCAGAGAAAGGCTGCCCAGCAAGACGATGGCTAGCGTGGACGTTCGACGCACGTGATCCTCCTTGCGCGGGTATGGTTGGGAAACCAGACTTGAAGCACTACTTGAGCAGAGCGGTGCTATGGCTAACAACGATAATCACATAGCAACTTCAAAATCAAGTCATGGTGTGAAAGAATCCGCATAAAGCGGCCAAAAAGATGCAGAAAGGCACGGATGGGTGCCCGCTTTTCCGCCTTTTCCCCGCCTTGTTGCAGCGCGGTGCTCCTGTCAAATAGTTTACCGCCGCAGGTTCGTTCAAGAATTCTTCACAATGGAATGTTCCCGTGTTTCCGGCGCGGGGTGTGGACCACCTTGTTCCTGAGCAGTTCCAGGCCCCGGATGAGCCGCTGCCGTGTGGTGCGGGGTTCGATCACATCGTCGATGTACCCCCGTTCGGCGGCCACGTAGGGGTTGGCAAACTTTTCCCGGTACTGGTGGATGAACGCCTCCTGGGTGGCAGCAGGATCGGCGGCCTCAGCGATCTGCTTGCGGTAGATGATCTCCACCGCCCCCTGCGGCCCCATCACGGCAATCTCCGCTGTGGGCCAGGCGAAGTTGAGATCGCCCCGGATATGCTTGGAGTTCATCACATCGTAGGCCCCGCCGTAGGCCTTGCGCGTGATGACGGTGAGCTTGGGCACGGTGGCTTCGCAGAACGCATAGAGCAGCTTCGCCCCGTGCCGGATCACCCCGCGCCACTCCTGGTCGGTGCCGGGCAGGAAGCCAGGTACATCTTCCAGCACGACCAGCGGGATGTTGAACGCATCGCAGAACCGGACGAACCGTGCCCCCTTGATGGACGTGTTCAGGTCCAGTACCCCGGCCAGCACCGCCGGCTGGTTGGCGACGAGACCCACCGACTGCCCCCCCAGGTGGGCAAACCCCACGATCAGGTTCGGTGCATAATCGGCGTGGATTTCGAAGAACCGCCCATCGTCCATGATCCGCCGGATCACTTCGTGCATGTCGTAGGGCTTGTTCGGGTTTTCCGGGACGAGGGTGTCGAGTGCAGGGTCGGCCCGGTCGAACGGGTCGTTGGTGGGGCGCGCCGGGGGCAGGTCCTCGCAGTTCTGGGGAATGTATTCGAACAGGGTGCGGATCTGGAGCAGGCAGTCCACATCGTTTTCGGCAGCCAGATGACAGACCCCACTCTTGCTCGCGTGGGCATCGGCCCCGCCCAGTTCCTCGCTCGTCACCTCCTCCTGCGTCACGGCCTTCACGACGTTGGGGCCAGTGACGAACATGTAGCTGGTCTTCTTGACCATGAACACGAAGTCGGTGATGGCCGGGCTGTAGACGGCCCCGCCCGCACACGGCCCCATGATGGCAGATACCTGGGGCACCACCCCGGAGGCCAGCGTGTTGAGCAGGAAGATGTCGGCATAGCCGCCCAGCGAGTCCACGCCTTCCTGGATGCGCGCCCCGCCCGAGTCGTTCAGGCCGATGACCGGGATGCCGTTCTCCATCGCCCGCTGCATGATCTTGACGATCTTCTGTGCATGGGCCAGTCCCAGCGACCCCCCAAACAGGGTGAAGTCCTGGCTGAAGACATAGACCGGGCGCCCGTGGATCAGACCGTAGCCCGTCACGACGCCGTCGCCATAGGGACGGTTGGCCTCCAGCCCGAAATCGTGGCTCTGGTGGCGGACAAACATCCCCAGCTCCTGGAACGAACCCGGGTCGAGGAGTACGTCAATACGTTCGCGGGCGGTGAGCTTGCCCTGTTCGTGCTGCCGGGCAATCCGTTGTTCGCCGCCGCCCCGCAGGGCTTCGGCCCGTCGCTGCGCCAGCTCATCTAGCAGTCTGGTTTGAGGATCCATGGAGCAGAACCGATATGTTTTCAGAAAACGAGGGCGTGCAGCGTGGGGATACGAGAAGATAGAAGCCGAAAGGGGACGGATGGAGTGGTTCCGGGTCCTGATTTCGGAATTCAGGATGATTTTTCCCACTTCCGGGAATTCGCCACAGAAAACGGCTTGCTGACGGGCCTTCGGCGATATCTTAACCGCAACTTGTTGCTCCATGCGTGCTCCTCTCGACATCGGTTCCATGTGCTGGTCCGTGCTCCGGCGGGGCGGACGGATGGCCCGGTTTGTGGCGGCAATCCTGGCCTACACGCTGCACCTGTGGGCCACGGTGCCCTTTGTGCCCGCCGTGCAGCGCCCGGCTTACCGGGCATACCGGCAGCTGCGTGGCTGCCAGCACTTCTGCCGCATCCTGAAGCTGCGCGTCACGACGCGGGGCACGCTGCCAGAAGGCGGGGCAATGCTGGCCGTGAGCAACCACCTGGGAGTTTTAGACCCCTGGGTGCTGGCCTCCCGGTTGCCCGTTGCCTTCGCAGCCAAGGCCGAGATGGCCCGCTGGCCGGTGGCCGGGTGGGTGTGCCGCACCGTCGGCATCCTCTTCGTCGACCGGGCACGGCGGATGCAGACCACCACGTTTGTCGAGCAGGTGCAGGTGCGTATGCACGAGGGAGTGCGCGTGCTCGTCTTCCCCGAAGGCACCACCAGCACTGGTCCCGGCGTGCTACCGTTCAAAACCGGGGCGTTCGAGGCGGTGGCCGGGATGCCCGACGGCCTCGTGCTGCCGCTCTACCTCCACCCCGTCTCCGTCAACGGGCAGCCCGTCACCGAGGCCCTGCGCCCGCTCGTCACCTGGGCCACCAGCACCCAGACAATGCTCCAGAACTACTGGCAGGTGTTTGGTCTGCACGAGATCGAGATGGAGGTCCACATCGGCACGCCGATCCCGACCGCCGCATACGACCGCAAGGCCCTGGCCCGCCTCACCCAATCCGCCGTAGAGGCCCTGATTCCCGATGCTGAACAGGGACTTCCCCCCTGACCCGGCCGGATCACCACGCTTTCTTCTTGCTACACATAGGGTTTCGGGGATTTTCCGGACGTATTTTCCGAAACAAACTGCCCCGGTTCTCGCGTTCAACCACCACGTTGTCAACCTTCTGGCAGGATCGGTGTCCAAGACCGGGTACTGCCAAATTTTTATGGATTTACCCTCTCCTCAACGTGCCCTTCCCTGGCTGCTCGGGATCGGGCTGGTGCTGGTGGGCCTGCTGGCGGGCATCCTGGTGATGCTCGTGGCGGACCGAGCAACCCCGGATGCACCCCCGGTAGCGGTCGAACCCATCGAGATCGGGCGGCGGGCTGCCCGTGCGGCCACACTCTATCCCGACTCGATGGCTCCGGTGGTGATGGTCGATCCCTTCCGGCTCAACCAGTTGTTCCAGGAGGTTGCCAACCGCATCCGGCCTTCGGTGGTCTACATCGAGGTGGAAGTCGAGAGCAGCGGGCGCAACTGGTTCCACCGCGACGTGGAGGCCCAGCAGAGCGTCGGCAGCGGGGTGCTCATCAGCGAGAAAGGCTACCTCGTCACGAACAACCACGTAGTGGAGGATGCCGCCGACATCCGGGTGATCCTGACAGACAAGCGGGAGTTCCCCGCCCGCATCGTCGGCACCGATGCCAAGACCGACCTGGCCGTGCTCAAGATCGACGAGACGGCCAACCTGCCGATAGCACCCATCGGGGATTCGGACCAGGTACAGGTGGGCGAATGGGTGCTGGCCGTGGGTAACCCGTTCCGCCTTACCTCCACCGTCACCGCCGGGATCGTCAGTGCCCTCGGGCGGCAGGTAGATATCATCGAAGGAGGCTTTGGCATCGAGGATTTCATCCAGACCGACGCAGCCATCAATCCGGGCAACTCCGGCGGGGCGCTGGTCAACCTGCGCGGTGAGCTGGTGGGCATCAGCACGGCCATTGCCACCGAGACGGGTTCGTATGAAGGCTATGGCTTTGCCGTGCCCGCCCGCCTGATGGAGCGCGTGGTGCGGGACCTGATCGCCTACGGTGCCGTCAAGCGGGGATACCTGGGGGTGGAGATTCAGGAGATCAACGCCGCCCGTGCTGCCGACCTGGGCCTTCCGGAAGTCCACGGCGTCTACCTCGACCAGGTATGGAGTAGTGGCCCGGCATACCAGGCCGGGCTGCGCAGCGGCGATGTGGTGCTGACTATCGACGAGCATCCGATCCCGGCCCCGAACGCCCTCCAGAGCCTCATCGCCCGTTACCGGCCCGGCGAGCGCATCCGCCTCAAGGTCTGGCGCAACGGCCAGATCCAGCAGTTCCAGGTCCGCCTCTTCGGCGACGACGACCCGGCCTACAAGACCTGGCTCGGCGAGGTCAACCAGTCCCGCGAGCAGCCGGTGCCGGAAGACCTGCCGCCGGAGCGCCCGCCGGAAAGCCTCGATGCCGGGGTGCTGGAGCTGGCCGATTGGGGTGTGGGCCTGCGCAACCTCTCCAACCGCGAACGCACTGCCTTCGACCTCGACCACGGGGTATACGTGGCCTACGTGGAAGCCAACAGCCCGGCCGAAGCCGCCGGACTCCCCCGCGACGTGGTGATCGTCCGCGTCGGCACGCGGCTGCTGTACCGGGCCGAGGATGCCCAACCGCTGTTCGAGAAGGCCGACGCGGACGATGGGGCCGTCCTCTTGCGGATTAAACGCCGCGACGGCCTGACGGCCTTCTTCGAGCTTACCCCCGAACCAACACCATAAGGACGGGCTGGAGGATTACCAGAGGCACGTGCCGCATCCCAACTCCGCAATCCCAACTCCGCAATCCCGATGATCCGGTACCTGACGGCAGGGGAGTCGCACGGCGAAGCACTCATCGGCATCGTGGAGGGCATCCCGGCAGGCGTACCCCTGGCAGCGGCGGACCTGGACGAGCACCTCACCCGGCGGTGGCTGGGCTTCGGACGCGGCGGACGCGCCCGGATCGAGACCGACGCCGTACACCTCTACAGCGGCGTGCGCTTTGGGAAGACAATGGGCAGCCCGGTGGCGCTGAAGCTGGCGAACGCGGCCTACGAGAAAGACCGCTCCGGCTGGCCCGACGTGATGGCGGTGGGTGGTACAGGCGAGGGGGTGCCCCGCGTGACGCTGCCCCGCCCCGGCCATGCCGACCTGCCCGGCGCGCAGAAGTACGGCTTCGACGACATCCGTCCGGTCATTGAACGCGCCAGCGCCCGCGAGACGGCCATGCGGGTAGCCTGCTGCACCGTGGCCCGCCAGTTCCTCCGGCAGTTCGGCATCCAGGTCGGCAGCCATGTGGTGCGCATCGGTGCAGTGGGCTATGCGACGCCGGACGACTGGCGCGACCGCGTAGCCGCCCTCACCGCCGATGGGGCCGAAGCCCTCTACCACGCCGCCGACCAGAGCGAGGTGCGGATGCTCGACGCTGCCCTCTCCGAACGCTGCATCGAACACATCCGCGAGACCAAGCAGCAAGGTGACGCCCTCGGTGGCCTCTACGAGGTCGTCGTGACGGGCGTGCCCCCCGGCCTCGGCTCCTACGTCCATTGGGACCGCCGCCTCGACGGGCAACTCGCCCAGGCGATCCTCTCCATCCAGGCCCAAAAGGCCGTAGAGATCGGCGACGGCGTGCTGGGAGCCTTCCGCCCCGGCTCACAGATCCACGACCCCATCACCCATGCCAACGGACGCTACGCCCGCACCAGCAACCACGCCGGTGGCATCGAAGGGGGCATGACCAACGGGATGCCCATCATCGTGCGCGGCTACATGAAGCCCATCCCCACCCTCATCCGACCCCTCAGCACCGTAGACCTCGCTACCGGCGAAGCACAGCCCACCCGCTACGAGCGCAGCGACGTGACGAGTGTGCCCGCCGCCTCCACCGTGGCCGAGGCTACCGTTGCCCTTGTGCTCGCCAATGCCTTCCTGGAAAAATTCGGCTGCGACCACCTCGACGAAATCCGCCAGCGCTACCTGACCGAAGTGGGCTGATGGCGGACAGGGCCTGACGGATAAAACCCAGGATGAAGTATC
>CAZLRO010000092.1:0-12537 GCA_964561865.1 uncultured Rhodothermaceae bacterium
CGAGGAGCTTGAGCGATCATGGTTGATCTCATGAAATCGACCAGATGAGATCGGTCAGACGTAGCCATCTCGGCGCCATACCCGGAAATATAGTCAATTTGACTATATTTTATACCTCAGCAACCGGGAAGCTTCTGTGTGCCCCGGCGGCGTGGCTCCTCAGTCGTCGATGGCCTGATAGACCAGCCCCTGGAAGCGGTCGAGGAGGTCGTTGCCAGGCCAGCGCTGGGTCATGATGACGGCAACGAGGTCTTCCTCCGGGTCGGCGAAGGCACGGGTGCTGAAGAACCCCGCCCAGCCGAAGGTACCCGCCGAGCCAATCTTTCCGGAAGCAGCAGGCCCTTCGTGGACATCGACGCCCAGCCCGAACCCGTAGCCGCGCCCCCAGGGATAGGGCACCAGGAGCTGGTTGGTAGTCATCAGCTCCACCGTCTTGCGGCTGAGCAGGCGCTGGCCGTCGAGCGTCCCGCCGTTGAGCATCATCTGGAGGAAGCGGGCGTAGTCGGCGGCGGTGGAGACCAGCCCGGCCCCGCCGGAGAAATACGTCCGGGGGCCTTTGTACTGGTAGCTCGTGGAGAAGGTCGTCGCCCCGTAGGTGACGGGGTCTTCGGGCAGCCGGTCGAGGCCGCCGCCTTCGCGCGGGGTGTAGACGGCGGGCAGGCGCGACACCTTCTCTGGCGGCAGGAAGAAGTGGGTGTCGGTCATGCCGAGGGGCTGGAAGATGCGCGTGGCGAAGAACCGGTCGAGCGGCATCCTGGACCAGACTTCGACGAGGTGGCCCAGCACGTCGGTGGCGATGCCGTATTGCCATTGCCCTGGCTGCTGGGCCAGTGGCAGGCGGGCCAGCCGGCCCACCATCTCGGCCAGGGTGCCTTCGGTCTGCGTCAGCCCATCCGAGATGCCCGCAGCCCGGTAGCGGTCGGCAAGGTACGGCTGTCCGAAGAAGCCATAGGTGATCCCGGCGCTGTGCGTGAGCAGGTCTCGGATCGTCAGGGGGCGCTCGGCAGGGACCAGCCGGTACCCTTCGGCGGCGGTGGCGTCCGGGACGAGCACCTGCATCTCCCGGAACGCAGGCAGGTGGCGCGACACCGGATCGTCCAGCAGAAAATGTCCTTCTTCATAGAGCATCATCACTGCCACGCTGGTGATGGGCTTGGTCATGGAGGCGATGCGGAAGAGGGCATCTTCCTGCATCGGGAGGCGGTTTTCGCGGTCGGCCAGCCCGAACGCCTTGAAATACCCCACCTGGCCTTTCCGGGCCACCAGCACAACGGCACCCACCACCTCCTCGCGCCGGATGTAGTCCTGGATCGTCTGGTCGATGCGGGAGAGCCGCCCGGACGAGAGGCCGACGGCTTCGGGGGTCACCTGCGGCAGCCCCTGGCCGATGGCGGAGACAGCCCCCCACAGGAGGCAGCACAGCAACAGGCACACACGCGGGTTCATGGCAGCAACAAGGCGGGGGCACGGGCAGCCGACAGGCCACCCGTACCGGTGGAACAGGGTCGGGAAAGCAGGTCAGGACGCCAGCCGCATGGCTTCGGGGTCCCAGCGGATCACCTGCTGGCTCCGGTAGCTCATGTTCGAGAGCAGGGCCGGGGCCGCCGCCCGGTAGCCGAAAGCACTGTCCTCGTTGGAGGGCCGCCGTTCGCGCATCGCCGTGAAGAAGTTGTGGAAGTGGTCCAGTCGCTCGTCGTAGTCATAGGGCGCCTGGTATACGACCTCCTCGCTCTCGGTGATCTGCTCGGTGGCCGGCGGGTTCGCCGCCCGGAACTGCTCCAGAATCTGCTGCTGCATCGCTTCCGGGAAAGTGTGGAGCGAGTTCCAGCCCTGAAGCTCGCCTTCGGAGAGCCGGTACGGGGCGATCCGGGAGACCTTGAGGCTGGACCACCCCACCTCGATCATCCCCTTCTCGCCGATGAGTCGCAGGGCCTCGTTGCCCCCGCTGCCGTCGGCGAAGTTCACCTTCAGGACGAGCGTGAACCCCGGATGGGTGGCGGTTTCGGGGTAGTCGTACAAGCCCGCCATCACGTCCGGGGCGTCGCGTCCGTCCTTCCAGTAACGCAGCCCGCCCATGGCCGCGATGCGGGTCGGGCCGGTGCTGCGAAACGCATGGTGCAGCCCGGAGAACAGGTGGACGAACAGGTCGCCGGGGACGCCGGTGCCGTAGTCGTCGTAGTTGCGCCAGCGGAAGAACCGGAGGGCGTCGAACGGGCGTTTCGGAGCGGAGCCGAGGAACCGGTCCCAGTCTACCGTTTCGGGGGAGGCATCCAGGGGGAGGGTATACTGCCAGGCCCCGGTAGAAGAGTTACGGTTCATGAACGACTCGACGAGGTTCACCTTGCCGATGATGCCGGAGGCCAGCAGCTCGCGCGCCTTGTCGAAGAGGAGGGAACTCACGCGCTGGCTGCCAACCGTCACCACGCGCCCGGTCTCCTGTTCGGCCTGCACCACCGCCGGGCCTTCATCGATCTGGTGGACCATCGGCTTTTCGAGGTATACATCCTTGCCGGCCCGCATCGCGTCGATGGCAATTCGGGCGTGCCAGTGGTCGGAGGTCGCCACGATCACCGCGTCCACGTCCGGGCGGGCGAGGAGTTCGCGGTAGTCGCGGGTGGTGGCAACCTGGTTGCCAAAGAGTTCCTTCGTGCGGACCAGCCGCCCGTCGTACAGGTCGGCGGCAGCCACGAACTGCACGCCCGGCACCTGCAAGGCCGTCTGTGTGTCGCCGATGCCCATGATACCCATGCCGATGGTCGCCACCTGGATGGTGTCGTTCGGAGAGACGGGGCGGACCGGGCGGGGTTCGAGCCGCTCCCTCCGCATCCGGTGGAACGGCACCGGGGTGATACTGGACACCACCGCAGAGGAGGCGGCCAGCCGGAGAAAATCGCGGCGCGAGGTCTTCTTGTTCGCCATGGCTATAGCTCCAGTTGGGGTACTTGGTGCTTGCTTGGAAAATCCGCAATCCGAGATCTGCAATCTATTTCGCTCCGTCATGAATTATAGTCATATTGACTATATTACTGGTTTCACGGTTGAGATTGCTTCGTCGCTGCGCTTCTCGCAATGACACGGGTGGAAAGCGGGGGCGATCCGAAATCCCAAATCCGAAATCCCTCAGGGCCGCCAGGTGCCGCGTGCGACGGCGGGGATGAAGGTGTCGAGGCCCTCCGGCTTCCAGGGCAGGGTGCGTTCCTGTTCGGCACTCATGTAGCAGGTCATCAGCAACTCCATCACGTCGAGGCCCGCGTGGAAGTCCAGTTCTGGCGGACGGCCTTCGAGGAAGTGGCGGGTGAAGTGGCGGTTCTCACCTTCATAGCCATACTCTGCGGCCTCGTTGCCCACCACCGGCATCAACCCCTGCTCGGCGTTCTGCTTCTCGACGATGTCTTCCCCGGTCTCCCCTTGCACGCGACGGCTCAGGAACAGCTTCACCCCGCTTTCGAGGGAGTTGACGGCCAGTGAGTACTCCGGCCCCAGCAACTCCGAACTCAGCCGCAGCCCCGCCCCGACGAAGCTCCAGGACGTGGTAGTCTCGGCCACAAGGGGACGCCCCTGCTCGTCCTCGTAGAAGATGGTAGCACGGGCGAAGTCCTCGGAGGGGCGGGTGCGGTAGTCCACCTCCGGCCCCATCGTCTGGCGGAGCACTTCGGCGTATTCGGGGCGGGACCACTTGAGGCTGGCAATCTGGGCCGAGACCTTGACGGGGCGGATGCTGTGGCGGGGAGCACCGGGCTGGGTGAGCAGGAACCGGGCCACCTCCACGCTGTGACACATCATGTCGTTGAGTACGCCGCCACCTTGCAGTTCTCCTTGCCAGAACCAGGGCATGTGCGGGCCGCTGTGCTCCTCGGCAGCGCGGGCCAGATACGGGCGGCCCGCCAGCGCCGCCCCGCGTGCCCAGGCGATCTCCCGCCCTCGCACAAGCCCTGGTGTGAACAACTGGTCTTCGAGGTACCCGTGCAGCACCCCTGCCTGCTCGACGAGGGCCACCATCTGCTTGGCCTCGGCCACGTTGCGGGCCAGCGGCTTCTCGCAGGCAATGCCCACGAGTTCGCCTTTCCCGGCAGTAAGCGCGTGGACGATCTCCTCCATGTTCTGGATCCGCCGGTGGTTGGGGCCACAGATCCAGAGGGCGTCGATGGCGGGGTCGGCCACCATTTCGGCGATGGAGCCATAGGCCCGCGTCTCGCCCAGGTGCAGGCCCCGGGCATAGGCCGCCGCCGCCTCGGCGTTGGCGCGGTTGGGACTCCAGATGCCCAGTACGTCGGCGTCGCGCACCGCCTCGAAAGACTGCAGGTGAAACCGCGCGATAAAACCGCTGCCAATGAATCCGACACCAAGCCGCTTCCGCTGCATAAATGTGTACTTTGGGGGTTACAGGAGGACGGAGCCGGAAGGCCGAACCGGGGAGGCATCTCCCTGTAAAGCCCCATTATATGAAAAGATTGGGACAGTTTCCGGCTTTTGTCCACACCTTTTCTGTTAACGGCTCTGGGGGCTGCTGGCCCGGAGCCATGCCCTGCCCGACCATGCGCCCAGCCCCTGCTGCTCCTGTTGTGGTGACCCAGACGTTCGCCCTGGTGTGCGTGATGGCCCTGCACACGGCAGTAGCCCAGGACGCCGCCCGCCCGGGGCCAACCCTGGCGGAACGCCTCGGCTACCCCGCCGACGCGAAGCTGCTGCTGCTCCATGCCGACGACCTGGGGGTGGCGCATTCGGTCAATGCGGCCTCTATCCAGGCCCTGGAGGCGGGGGCAGTCTCCTCGGCCAGCATCATGGTGCCGTGCCCCTGGTTCCCTGAGATCGCCGCCTATGCCCGGACCCACCCTGAACGCGATTTCGGGCTGCACCTGACGCTGACAGCCGAGTGGAAGCACTTCCGCTGGGGCACGGTGCTGCCCTCTACCCAGGTGCCCACGCTGCTGGACGCGCAGGGCTACCTGTATGCTGATGCCCCGGAGGCCGCCCGGCACATGGATGTGGCACAGGCCGAGGCGGAACTGCGGGCACAGGTGGAACGGGCGCTCGCCTTCGGCCTCCAGCCCACCCACCTCGACACCCACATGGGCACGCTGTTCCAGACCCCGGCGCTCTTCGAAGCCTACCTGCGCGTCGGCAGGGCCTATGGCCTGCCGGTGCTGCTGCCCCGCGAGAACCTGTCCGCCGAGGCCCCACCCTACCTGGCCCTGCTCCAACCCGGCGACCTCACCATCGACCGGGTCGTCGCCGAAGGCCCTTCGTGGGACGAAGACTGGCTGGCCGTCTACACCCGCATCATCGAGCACCTGAAGCCGGGCGTGACCGAGCTGATCGTCCACCTCGGCTATGACGATGCCGAATTGCAAGCCGTCACCATCGACCACCCGGACTTCGGGGCGCTGTGGCGGCAGCGGGACTTCGATGTGGTGATGGGCACGGCCTTCCGGCAGCTCCTCCGCGCGCACAACGTCCACCTCATCACCTGGCGGGAGGTCGCACGGCTGCGGTCTTCGGAACGGTGACCCCCAACCCGGACACGGTCATGTGGCAACGGTGCGTCTTCCTGCTCGTCCTGGTGGTGCTGCCCCCCGGTGTCACCGCACAACCGCTGCGGATCAACCCGGCGCTGTTGCAACATCCCTGGCAAGCCGCGTGGGTATCCCACCCGACGGCCTCGCACACCGACTTCGGCGTGTTCCACTTCCGCCGGACGTTCGACCTGGCCGCGCTGCCGTCGTCGTTCGTCGTCCACGTGAGCGCCGACAACCGCTACCGGCTGTTCGTGAACGGGGTGCCGGTGGCGGCGGGACCGGCCCGTGGCGACCTGGCCCACTGGCCGTTCGAGTCCATCGACCTGGCCCCCTGGCTGAAGGCCGGGCGCAATGTTCTGGCCGCCACCGTCTGGAATTTCGGCCCGTACCGCCCGATGGCGCAGCACTCGTACCAGACGGCCTTCCTCGTGCAGGGGGACACCACGCCGGAGCACATCGTCAATACCGACACCACGTGGAAGGTGGTACAGAACGCAGCCTACACGCCCCTGCCCGTCAACCGCGAAGCCCTCGGCTGGGTGTACATTGTCGTCGGACCAGGCGAGGAGGTGACGGCAGCGCGTTACCCCTGGGGCTGGGAACAGGTGGGGTTCGACGATACCGCCTGGCCCGCCGCTGCGCCCGTCCGCAACGCCGTGCAGCACCAGGGGCCGAACTTCGGCGAGTCCAGCGGCTGGCAACTGGTGCCCCGTGCCCTCCCCATGATGGAGGAGCGGATGGAGCACCTCCCGCGCCTGCGCCGCAGCACCGGCATCGAGGCCAACCCCGGCTTCCTGACGGGCACTGTACCGCTGGTCGTCCCGCCCCATACCCGCGCCACGCTGCTGCTCGACCAGACGCACCTGACGACGGCCTACCCGGAACTACACGTGAGTGGCGGGGGCGGCAGCACCATCACGCTTACCTATGCCGAAGCCCTCTTCGACGCGCACGGGCAGAAAGGACACCGGGACGAGATCGACGGAAAGACCATACGCGGCCTGCAGGATGTGTTTCGCCCGGACGGCGGAACCAACCGGCGGTTCCGCCCCCTCTGGTGGCGTACCTGGCGCTACCTCCAGCTCGACCTTGAGACCGCCGGCGCACCGCTGACGCTCCACGACCTGTACGGACAGTTCACCGCCTATCCGTTCGAGGAACGCGCCGCCTTCACCAGCAGCGACCCGACGCTGGCCGGCGTGTGGACGACGGGCTGGCGCACGGCCCGCCTCTGTGCCGGCGAGACGTACTTCGACTGCCCCTACTACGAACAACTCCAGTATGCAGGCGACACCCGCATCCAGGCACTCATCTCCCTCTACGTCGCGGGCGACGACCGGCTCATGCGCCAGGCCATCAACGCCTTCCACTATTCCCGCACACCCGAAGGGCTGACGCAGAGCCGCTACCCGTCGTGGGAAGCCCAGTTCATCCCACCCTATTCGCTGTTCTGGGTGGCGATGGTGTACGACCACTGGCAGCACCGCGACGACCCCGCGTTCGTGCAGTCCCACCTCAACGGCATCCGGGGGGTGCTCGACTGGTTCGCCGCCCGCATCGACAGCACCGGAATGCTCGGCCCGGTGCCCTGGTGGAACTTCGCCGACTGGTCGTACCCGGACCGGGGTGTGCCGCCCGGTGCCGACGACGGCCACTCTGCCCTTCTCACGCTCCAGTTCGCCTACGCCCTCGGCTATGCCGCTGAACTATCGGAGGGCTTCGGACGGGCGGACGAGGCAGCGCACTACCGGCGGCTGGCCGCCACCGTAAAGGCCGCCACCTACCGCCTGTGCTGGAATGAACAGCGCGGGCTGCTGGCCGAGACGCCGGGCCAGCACGCCTTCGGCCAACATGCCAACGTGATGGCCGTGCTCGTCGATCTGGTGCCTGCCGGGGCACAGGCAACCCTTATGCAGCGTGTGGTGACGGTGCCAGACCTGACACCCTGCACCTACTACTACCGCTTCTACCTCGACCGCGCCATGAAAAAGGCCGGGCTGGGCGATACCTATCTCGACCGCCTCGGCCCCTGGCATGACATGCTGGCCCTCGGCCTGACCACCTTCGCAGAGAACCCGGAGCCGACCCGCTCCGATGCCCATGCCTGGAGTGCCAGCCCCAACTACTTCCTGCTGGAGACCGTCTGCGGCATCTCTCCTGCCAGTCCCGGCTTCCGCACCGTCCGTATCGCCCCCCACCTCGGACGGCTCGAACACGTCGCCTGCCGGATGCCCCATCCACAGGGCGAACTGCAACTGACGCTGCGGCGGGTGGGCACCGATGGGCTGGAGGGCGAGGTCACCCTGCCCGAAGGCATCACCGGGACGCTGGTGTGGGCAGGCCGGACGGTGCCGCTGCACGGCGGGCGGCAACTGCTCAGGCCCTGAACTACAGACCGGGCGTGAACACGGTAACCAGCCCGGTAATGTCAATCCAATTATAGTCAAATTGACTATAATTTATGCCGAGGCCCTTATTTCAGCAGGGTGATCTGTCGCGTCAGGTGTAGCTGACCGCCGTGCAGGCGCACCAGGTACACGCCGCTGGAGAGCCGGCTGCCATCGAGCAGGACGTTCTGGGTCTGCCCGGCTTCGGCTACCCCTTTGAACAGCGTCTCGACCACCTGGCCGAGGGCATTGTACAGGGTCAGCTCGACCGTTGCAGTCTCCGGCACCGAGAAGTGGAGCGTGGTCCGGGGGTTGAACGGTTCCGGATAGTTGCCCAGTTGGGATGCAGGTGCCACGATCCCGGCCTGGAGGACCGGTGTGTTGACTACCTCGCAGTTGAGCACGGTCTCGCCCGTGCAGGTATCGGTCTCGGTGCCGCCATCGACAGTGTCGTTGCCGTCGCCGCCGTCCAGTGTATCCACACCCTGGAAGCCTTGCACCGTGTCGTCGCCTTCGTCGCCGAAGAGGGTGTCGTTGCCGTCACCGCCGTTAACATCGTCATTGCCGTCGCCGCCATGGACTTCATCGTCATCCTCCAGGCCACCGACAAAATCGTCGCCGGCATCGCCGAAGATGAGGTCGTTCCCCTTGTTGCCGGTGATGGTGTCATTCTCGCTGCCGCCATGGATTTCGTCGTTGCCATTGCGGCCCTTGATGGTGTCGTTGCCGGGGCCACCGAACGCTATGTCGTCGCCGGTGCCGCTTTCGAGGAAGTCGTTTCCGTTCCCTCCGTCGAGGGTGTCGTTTCCGGCGTCTCCGAAGATCGCATCGTCGCTGTCGTCCCCAAAGATCACATCCTGACCAAATCCTCCCCGGAGGGTGTCGCGCCCGGGTCCTCCATGAATGGTATCGTTGCCCGTGATCTGGGTGTTCGCAGAGACCTCGCCGAAGATGGTATCATTGCCATCGCCCCCGTCGATGGTGTCGTTGCCCGAACCGCCACAGAGGGTGTCGTCTCCCGAGAGGCCATTGATGGTGTCATCGCCGTCAAGTCCGACGATCACATCCGGCCCGGCTGTGCCGGTGAGCACATCGTTGCCCGCCGTGCCGATGATGGTGGGGGCCAGGCCGTTACAGGAGTTTTGGGCCTGTACCAGGGATGCGGGCATCAGGAAAAAGCACCCGGCCAGCAGGAGGCAGGTGCAACGGGATGAGTGCGGAAAACCCATTGGAATTGTGCAGCTTGAGGAGTTGAAGCTCCGGGAATCATGAATTGCAGCGATGGGCTGTAATATGCAGACCCTACCGAGAAGTCCGGGCTGAACGCGACCTGCCGTTGGTTTCCGAACCCTGTTCGTGCCAACAAATATTGCGGGGATCCGGAGCGATACCTCTTGCAGCGTGCGTGCCGATTATCCTTTGCAATTCAACATCCATTACAACATGGACGAAATAAACGGCTTTTTTGGGATTTATCCAAATGATTTCTGAATCGGTCACGAAAGGCTGTTACGGAATTGGCCCTGGTGCCTGCGCGGGTGTTTGTTACAGCCCGTGTTGGAGGAAGGCGAGCAGGTCGGTCATCTCCTGCACGGTGAGTTGCGTTTCCAGTCCGGCAGGCATGGCGGAGAGGGGAGCGGCTTCCAGGGTGCGGAGGTCGGCGCGGGCGAGTGTGGTTTGGCGCCCGGTGGCGTCGCGGAGGGTGAGCGTGGCGGGGGTTTCAGCGACGAGGATACCCGTCGTCGTCTCACCGTTCTGGTGTTCTGCCGTCCAGCGTTCAAACCCGTCGGCGATGGCGGCGTTGGGGTTGAGGATGTCGTGGAGGAGGGCCTGGCGGGTGCGGTTGCGCACGCTGGCGAGGTCGGGACCGAAGGCCTGTCCGCCGGTGCCACCCACCTGGTGGCAGGGAGAACAGACCCGCGTGAAGACCGCCTGACCCCGTGCGGCATCGCCGGACTGTTCGAGGGCCTGCTGGTACTGGAGGGCGAGGTGACGCGGATCGTGGTCGGCGGGGGCGAGCAGCGACCGGGCGCGGTCCCGCAACGCCTTGTCGTCTCCCATCATCAGGTTCACGCTGCGTTGCCAGCCGATGGTAGCAGCCTGCACCTTGCCCGCCGCGACAGCGTCGAGCAGCAGGCGCACCCGGTCTGTGCTGTGAAGGAACGTCTGTACCGCCGCGTCGCGCACGTCGGGGGCGAGGCTGTCCCACCGGGCGAGGAGCAGGGCCGTCCCCTGTGTTCCCTCGTCCTGCCCCAGGGCTTCGACGGCCGCCACCTGCACGGGCAGGGGTTCCGGCGGGGCCAGCAGGCGGGCCAGGGCCGCCACGTCGGGGTTGGGCGTGACGAGGGCACGCAGGCGCAACGCATCGGCGCGGCGTGCTGGCGGGGCCTGTGGGTCGGCCAGCAGCCGATCAGCGGTAGACCGTCCCTCGGCGGCGAGGGCATCAGCAGGCGGCCCGGCCACGGCCAGCAACGTCAACACGGCCCGGCGCATCCGATCGTCGTCGCTTTGGGCGAACAGGGGTAGCAGCCCGACGGGGTCGAACGGCAACGGGCGTGGCACGGCCCCCCGCATCCCTTCGGCCATCCCCTCGACCACGGCGGATTGCCACCAGGCGGCTTCCGGCTGCCGGGCCTGCACCACCTGCGCCATCATGCGGCGCGCCGAGGGCGATGCGGGCTGTCGGCCCTGGAGGGCGCTGTACCGGAGGAAGAACTCGCGGCGGGCCGCCGTCTCCTGGCTGTCGAGGCGGGTGATAGCCTCGGAAAACACGTCTTGCGCTTGCAGCGAGGCAGGGCGCGCTGAGAGGGCCGCCACCTGCATCCACCGGTCCTCGATGCCTGCAAACAGCAGGTCGGTACGAACGGCCCGCGCCGCGGGCGTGTCCACCGAGCCGAGTGTGGCGAGGAGCTGGAACCGTACCTGCGGGTCGGGGTCGTCGGCCATGCCGAGCAGTGCGGCCACCAGCGTAGTGTCGGCATCGAGGCGGGTCTCGACCAGCCGCAAGGCATTTTCGCGTACGCCGCCGACGGGGTCGCGCAGGGCCTGCCGGAGCAACGGAGTGCGGAGGCGTCCGAGGCCGTTCAGCGCCCAGAGGGCATGGACGCGGGCTTCGCCTCCGATTGCCTGCTCCAACACCTGTTCGAGGAGCGGCACGGCGGTGGTATCCCGGCGGTCCAGGAGCAGGCGCTGGGCGTGGCGTCGCCACCAGAGGTTGGGGTGCCCCAGCATCTGTACCAACGTGTCGGTGGGGGCGCTGCCGAGCGCGAGCGCACCCAGCCAGCGGGGCGGTGCCGCGCCTTCGGGCACGATCCGGTAGATGCGCCCGCGGTCCCGGCCGTTGTAGAGCGCACCGGAAGCCACCGTCGCCTCGTCCATCCACTCCGGATGCTCGATGTACTGGCGGTAGTAGTCGATCAGGTACAGCGCTCCGTCCGGCCCCACGTAGAAGTTCACCGGGCGAAACCAGGGGTCGGTTGAGGCCAGGAACTCGCGGCCCTCATACAACCGATGGGCCGTGAAGGTGGCTCCTGTGGCTTCCATCCGCATGGCGTGGACGAGGTTGTGGACGGGTTCGGCCACGAACACCACGTTTGCGTGCGTCTCTGGAAACGCCCCGCCCAGGTACCAGGTGATCCCGCAGGCCGAGGTGATCACCCCCACGTCGGTCAGCAACTGGTGCTGCGGGTTCCGGGTGATGGGGAAAACCTCGGCGGGATAGCCATAGCGGGCATTGTTTTCGGTGGCATCGGGGACGAGCTGGTACGGGTTGCGTGCCAGGTAGCGGGCCGCGATGGCCTCCTGAAACACGTGGTAGACGTTGTGGGTGAAGAAGTGATGCCCCCAGGCGTCGAATGTCTGCCCGAACTGGGACTCGCTGGAGAGGGCTTCGAGTTCGAACGTGTCCGGGTGGAAGCGGACGTTGCGGCTGTCGGCGTTGCGGGGCAGCCGGGGGCCGTCCGGGCGCGCGGGGAAGTAGACCTCCGTACCTTCGTCGTTGAACAGGTCCGGGTAGACGACCGGGGTGATGCTGCCTTCGTGGGCCAGGTAAATGCCGTTGTCGAGGCCGTAGACGGGTGTGTTCAGGTTGTGTTGCGGGTTCGACCGGGCAAAGCCTGTCAGCACCACCTCGCGCACGTCTGCCCGTCCGTCGCCGTCGGTGTCGGCCAGGTAGAGCACGTCGGGGGCGTCAGTCACGAGTACGCCCTGTTTCCAGCGCAGGATGCCGTTGGGCAGTACGAGACTGTCGGCGAAGACGGTGCTGGTGTCGGGCCGGCCATCGCCGTCGGTGTCGGTCAGCAGCTTGATGCGCCCGGAACCGCCGGTGTCGAGCGGGTAGCCCGGCATCTCCACCACATAGAGCCGCCCGGCCTCGTCGATCTCCATCGCCACCGGGTCCATCACCAGCGGCTCGGCAGCAAACGGCTCGATACGGAAACCCGGCGCGATCTCGAACGTCGCCAGTGCGACATCGGACGCATACGGCGGGTCGGTGGCGGGTGGGACAGGGCCGCCCGGCGGCTGGCAAGCCCCGAAGAACGCGAGCAACCCACCCCATCCCAGGGGGAAAAACCTGACAGCGTGTCGCATAACCCTAAACTGGCGCTGGCGTGAAACCCTGAACACAGGCGTTA
>CAZLRO010000093.1:0-12508 GCA_964561865.1 uncultured Rhodothermaceae bacterium
CGGGCGGCCATCCGGCGGAAGAACAGGATCGCCAGGATGACATACAGCAGGGCATAGACGCCTGCCTGCGCGATCTCGGCGATCTGGGCCAACACCGACTCGTCCGGGCTGTCTCCGGGGTTAAAAGAGGTCGTGAGGGCATGCAGGGCGCCGGTGGCCGAGACGGTTACCCCCACGTCGATGCGTTGCCCATGTACGGGTGCAGAGGAGATGAAATGCACCTGGGCGACGCGGCCATCCCGGTCCTGCTCGACCGAGACCGAGTCCGCCTGGAGGGCCTCTTGCGGAAGGGCTGTGCGGGCCAGGTGATACCGGGCGATGGCAACTGCCGCACGGACATCCAGCGCCACCCGCTCCCCGGCAGCGACCGCCTCAAACGCTGTCTGCTCGGTCAGGGTGGGGACGGTTGTATCGACGGGCAGCTTCGTGGGGGCAAAGTCGAAGCGGAGCTGCTGCCGCAGTTGGGCATGGGGCAGGGTCTCCCAGCGGGGAGAGGCAGCACCTTCAGGGGTAGGAGCGACCGCGGTCTGAAGGGCTTTTGGCTCTACGCGCACCCGTGACCCCTGGCCGGAGGAGTCGTTGGCAGCGTTCAGGCTGTTCTCCAGCGACCAGGGCCTCCCGCTCCGGGTCAACTGGACGGTGAGGTACTGGCTGTCATCGTAGGCATAGCCGTCCGAACGGTCTGCGCTGCCCGAAGCAGGCGGGGCATAGAAGGTGACGTTCCAGTAGTAGGCTGGCAGGGTGTCCTGGGCTGAGGACTGGAGCAGACGGAGCGTGGCCGGGCGCCCGAAGTCGTGCTGGAGCGAGTCGAGCAGACGGGTGGCGCGCCGCAGCGACGCCTCCGGATAGAACCCCACCACATCGAACCCGCGCTGGGTGAGCCACTGCTGGGCGGCGTCGGTCGCCCCGGTGTGGCCCAGCCGGTAGCTGGCGGTGGCATCCGGGTGCTGGGAGGGCAGCAGGAGCAGAAACACGAGCAGGCCCATCAGCCCGCCAAGGCCCAGCAGGAGGTCAGACCAGGAGAGGTGTCTCAAGGGGACGGGGGGGTCATGTGTGGGTGACGGACGGCATCAATAGTAATACCGGAAGCAGCCTTTTTCAATGGTCGGACAGCCGGGAAACCTGGGCGACCACCTTTTGCACCAGGTCACCGGGGAACCCCCTTCTCAGGAGGTAGTCGGCCAGCTTGCGGCGGCGCTTCTGCACGTTGGGTTCACCCCGCAGCCGCTCCCAGCGTTGTTCGGCCAGGTGCCGGGCGGTCGCCGCCACATCGTCCGACGGGGCCAGTGTGGCGAGGACCGCCTCGGCCACCGGAGCGGGGATGCCCCGGTGCAACAGTTCACGCCGGATGCGCTGCGGCCCGTAGCCCTGCCGCGTCAGCCGGCTCTCGACGTACGCCTGCGCATAGGCCCGGTCGTCCAGGTATCCCAGCGTCCGCAGGCGTTCCACCACCTGCCCGACCACCGGCTCGCTGAACGGCACCTGGCGCAGCTTCTGCCGCACCTCGTGCGTAGTGCGGGCACGGGCCGCGAGGTAACGCAGGGCCATCGCCCGCGCCACCCCGAACTGGTCGGCCTCCGTCAGTTGTTCCTGCTCGCCTGCGGTCAGGCGGCGCCCCACCGTAAGGCCGAACATCGCCACCACCTCCAGCGACACCTCGATCGTCGCCTGGTCGTCGAAATGGACTACTACCCGGTCGGGCGCGCCTGGTGGGGCCACAAGGCGGGTGATGGTGGCTTCAGGAGACATGCCGGGCTTTCCTACTCGACGGAGAGAAGGAGGGAATCTACCGAAATACCGGTGGCAATGCCCAGCCCGCCGGGGATGTTGGACACGGGTTCGCGGCGTTCCGGGTCGTCGCGGCTGGCGGCGAACCGGGCGTAGTCCTGTCCACTACGCAGCAGGGCAACCTTCAGACGGTGGACCGGCAGAGACGCTGTGTCGGAGACGACGGGCACGGCATAGACCCCGGTCCAGGTACGGCGCTGCCGGGCGTCGCGGGCCAGCGTCCGCTCCCGCAATAACTGCTCGGTGCGCAGAAAATAGTCAGCCAACGAGGAGGAGATCGAAATCCGGGGATCGAGACGGGGATGAACCCAGTAGAGGCTGTCGAGACCGGTTTCCTCGAAGGCTGTTTCCCACCAGAGGGTCACCACAACCGGGTACACAAACCCCTGCTGCACGCCGGTGTCGAGGTCGAGCGAGTCGATGCCGGCCAGGAGAGAGTCCAGTAGAACGGCCTGCACGGGTTGGTCGGGCACACGCACGTCCACACTGTCGATCCGAATCCGCGGGGGCATCCGGCCTGTGGTGGTGAGCGTCTGCTGCTTCCACCGGACGGTGAGGACGAACGGTGCCCGCTCGGAGGGGCTGGACGGCGGGGCGGCCCGGTAGTGGCCGGGCTGGTCGGGGGTATGCTGGTAGGCGATGGGTTTCCCATCCAGGGTCAACACCACGTTCGCATCCACGACAAACAGGCTGTCCGAGGGAGTGGCCTCGTCGAGCGGAAGGGTCTGGCGCAACACCACTGCCGACAGGGGACGACCCGTGTCGAAGAAAGCTTCCACCACCAGCCGGGGGGCCTCGGTGGGTTCTACCGTATCACACCCGGTGAGGAGAGCAACGGTGGCAGACAGGAGGAAAGATAGAAAAAGAGACGGCAGGTTTGCCGCACTTCGATGCATCGCGTTTCCCTGGCTTCCGGTTTCCTCGAAGCGTCTGCTCACAGTGCGATCTCCAGTTCCAGCAACGGCAGCAGGGGCACGCCAAAGCGGTTGCGTTCGCGGACGAGGCCCTCCTGCGGGTCGTAGAGACGCCCGATGATGTTGCGGCGGTTGAGGAGGTTGTAGACCTGCACCTGCGCCCGCCAGGGTACACCGGCCAGGTGGAACCGGTAGCCGAGGGTGGCGTCGAGGCGGGCATACGGGGGCAGGCGGCCATTGTTGATCTGCGGACGATAGAGGTAGGGCCGGGGTTCCGGGTCCAACGGGCTGCCGACCTCGTAGCGGGCCACCGGGACGGTGAGGGGGTAGCCGCTCCGCACGAGGGCGGCCAGCCCGTACTGCCAGCGCCGACCGGCGCGTTGCAGCACCAGGGTGGCACTACGGGGTACCTCGTAACGGGCCGGTCGATAGGCCGTCTCGCCCGTCTCCGGGGCCAGGCTGCGGGCGCGCCCCCCCGCGTAGCCAAGCCAGAGTCGCCACAGCCCCTGCTCCATCTGGACGGCCAGCTCCAGTCCATAGGCCCGTTCCCGCCCCAGTGTGTACTGCCCCAGCAGCGTGCCGACCTCGATACCGGGACCGTCCAATCCGTCCTTCGACTGGTATTCGTCGCGGGGCAGCGGGACGTGGCGCGCCCCCCGCCAGTAGGCATCGGCGGTGAGGGTGAGGCCGACGACGGGCTGGCTCTCCAGGCCCATCGACAGCTGTGCGCTGCGGGAGGGGCGTACCTGTCTGTCGGCGGGTACCCAGCGGCTGGAGACGAGGTCGTAGAGGAACGAGTAGCGGTCGCGCAGGCGTTGCAAGTACTGCACCTGGCTCGTGACGGCTCCCCGCAGTACCAGATGGCGGGGGTGGACGGCATACTGAAGGCTCAGCCGCGGACTCAGCCGGGTGTAGGTCCCGCTGCTGAAATGGCTCAGGCGCACCCCCGGCTGCACTTTCCAGCGGGTGGTCGGCTGCCAGACGTTCTGCACGTAGGCCACCAGTTCCACCGCTTGCACCTGGCCCTCGTCGGCCAGCGAGTCCACCAGCCCCGCCGACCGTTCAATCCGGGCATCGATCATGCTGTAGAACCGGTGGTCCACCACCTGGAAGCCCGTCCGGAGCTGGTTGCGGAGCGTCGGGTAATAGTCCACATCCATCTTCACCCCCCGGTCGCGCAGGTTCACCCGGTAGTCCGAGTCCACCGAGGTAGTGTTGGTGGGTTCGAGGAACGTGGCCTCGCGGGCGCGGTAGGTGGTCTGATAGGCCGTCGTGGTGAAGAAGAGCCGGTCGGAGAGCAGGTACTGGTAGCGGGCGCTGTAGAGGGTGTTGCCCCAGGCCTGATCGACCTCGAAGAGCAGGTCGGCAGGCCGCAGCCACGCGGAGAAGTCCCGCGAGAGGTCGAAGGGCAGGCGCAGGTCCAGGCGGTCACGGCCCCGATAGGAGCTGAAAGCAAGGCGGCTGCGGGTGCCGGTCCGGACGGTGAGCTTGCCGCTCCAGTCGTAGAAGTAGTAGCCGGTGCGCAGGGTGTCACGCCGCCCGGCCCCGTCGGAGACCGGGTGGGTGCGCCCAATGAGCTTGTCGAGGTAGGAGCGCCGCCCGGCCAGCATGAACGAACTGCGCGGCGTGATCGGGCTTTCGATGACGAAGCGGGCATCCACCGGGTTGACGGCCCCTGTCGCCCGGGGGGCGGTCCGGTTGCCGTCCTTCAGTTCCACGTCCAGCACGGCGGCCAGCCGCCCGTCGTACTCGGCAGGATAGGCCCCCCGGTAGAGGCGGATATCCTTGAACGTGTCGGTCTGGAAGGTGGAGATGAGGCTGAAGGCGTGCCAGGGATGATAGACAGGGGCACCGTCGAGCAGGTAGAGGTGCTGGTCGGGACCACTGCCCCGGATGATGAGGCCGCCGCCAACCTCGCCGGTACTTTGCACTCCGGGCATCCAGCGCAGGGCCTGAAACAGGTCCTGCCCCCCCAGGGCGGAAGGCAGCGTTACGAAGTGGGCGACGGGGGCGGCGATCACCCCCGGCTCCACGATCAGGTCGGCCCGGCGTTCCCGCGCCGCCTCCACCGTCACGTCGGCAGCCTCGAAGGTGGTAGGGGCCAGGTGCAGCACCGTCGCCCGATGGCCCACTGCCAGCAGGGTGTCGAGAGGTTCATAGCCCAGGTAGGAGACCGTCACCTCGTGCAGCCGGTCCAGCCGCAGGTCGGGCAGGGCGAAGTAGCCTGCCTCATTCGTGCTCGTGCCCAGACGACGGGACGCGAGGTAGACGTGGGCACCGGGCAACACGTCGCCCGTCCGGGCGTCGAGCACATAGCCGGAGAGGGTCGCACGGGGAATGACGGGGGCCGTCAGGGTCGCGCCCGGGGCAACCAGGAGGACGTACTGCTTCGGCTGTACCTTTCGTGCTTCCAGTCCGGTGTCACGCAGAAGGCAGTCCAGCGCAGCTTTCGGCTCGGTGCCGTCATACCGGCAGGTCGTCTGTCGCCCGGCCACCAGGCGTTCGGCATAGACCAGGTCTATCCCCGTCTGCTGGCGGAACAGGCGCAGGGCCTGGGCCAGCGGCAGCGCCTCGGCGTCCAGGCGGATGGCCTGCGCCACCCCGACCGAAGGGCTGAAGCCCCCCAGCCAGAGGCCCATCACGAGAAGACACAGACACCGCATGGTCACCGGGGCGAAGGCACAGGGCAGGACGCGGCGTTAAAAAGAGAAAGTCCCGGGAGGTTTCCAGGGCGTGCCAGGGCAGGCCACACCACCTCTCCGTCAGAACCGCGATGCTGTGAGCGTCACGTCGGCCCACTGCCATGCTGCGTCGAAGCGGGCGCGCATGGCCTGGGCCTCGTCGGCGCGGCCCAGGGCGTGCAGGCTCTGGTACAGCCCCCACAGCGACCAGCCATTCTCCGGATATTGCGCCAGGTCTTGCCGGTACACCTGCTCGGCTTCTGCTGCCCGCCCGGCTTGCAGGAGCGCGGCTCCCAGCGACTGCCGCACAGGATAGTACCAGGCCGGGGGTTCGATGTAGGGCAACGGGTCTTGCAGGGCCACCGCAGCCTCGAAGTGGCCGATCCCTTCGTCCGTGTTGCCCCGGGCCAGGGCCAGTTCACCGGCCAGGGTGTGCCGGGCGATGTCCAGTATCGTGGCGGCGGGGTTGAACGAGGCCAGCACGAAGGTCGCCATGGCCGGATCGTCGGCGATGGCAGAGAGCATGGCATGGGCCTGTTCGGCCTCGGAGAGACGATTCAGGCGCACGAACGCCATGCCGCGTGCATAGTGCCACACGCCGGTAGCATACTGGTACCGCTCTGCTGGCGCAGGCTCCTGCAGGACGGCCTCCCACTGCCCGAAACGCAACAGCGCAAACAGCGGCATGGGCATGAAGTCCTCAAAAGGCGGGAAGGTCTGATAGGTCTCTTGCGAGACCTTGCCCACCAGAGTCCGGGCGGCCTCCAGGGCCAGGGCCGACTGCCCCTCCATCGCAGCAGCGACATGGAGGAAGTGGATGTTGTGCGGGTAGTAGGCCATCGCATACCAGCCCCGCGTCAGCCGGTCAGGCAGGTACGTCTCATCGCTGTGGATGGCGTGCCTGTTGGACTGCACGGCCTGGTGGTACCGCCCCGTCCGCCAGTAGATATGAGCGGGCATGTGGACGAGGTGCCCTGCTGCCGGGACGAGGTGTTCCAGCCGCTCCGCACTCGGCAAGGCACGCTCCGGCGTCTTCGATGCCTCGACAGCGTGGATGTAGTAGTGGTTGGCCCCCGGATGCTCCGGGTTTTGTGCCAGCACCCGTTCCAGCGTGGTCACGATCTCACCGGTGTGCTGGGTGGGCTGGCCGTCCGGCGTCCAGTAGTTCCACGGCGTCAGGTCCATCAGCGCCTCGGCGAAGATGGTGGTGGCGTCGAGGTCGTCCGGATACTGGCGGACGAGTTCCCGCATGGCCTCGGCAAAGGCCCGGTCCAGCGTCGCCCGGTCGGCTATCGGGTCGGCAGCGTAGCGGGCGGCCAGTGCCCGGATGTAGCCCTGTTCTGCCGGGGATGCGTTCGCCTGCTGGGCCTGTTGCAGGGCCGCCCAGGCTTCGTCCACCACCGACGTATCCATCGGCGCGTTGATATTGGGGCCGAGCACCCAGGCCATGCCCCAATAACACATCGCACAGCCGGGGTCGAGACGGGCGGCCTGCTCGAACGAGCGGAAAGCCTCCTCGTGGTTGAAGCCGTAGGCCAGCACCAGCCCCTGGTCGAAGTAGCGCTGGGCCTGGGGGGAAGCAGTGGTGATCGGGTGACGATGGGTGCCAAGGCCATCCAGCAACGGCACCAGAGGGGACTGCTGCGCCGACAGGTCGGGGCCGCATCCCAGTGTGTACAACAGCGTGAGGAACGTTGCTGCCAGGACGAAGCGGTACATGAGGGGTTACTTGAGCAGCGTCATCACGCCCGTGCGCGTCTGCGCCCGCGTGCCGAAGGTGGCCGTCACGCGGTAGAGGTACAGGCCGGAGGCCCAGGTGGCGGCGTTCACCGGCACTTCATGCGCCCCGGCAGCCAGCGGACGGGCCGGCAGGCTCAGCACCGGACGGCCCAGCGCGTCCAGCACCGTCACCGCGACGGTGGCCGCCGCAGGCAGGGCAAAACGGAGCGTGGTGGCAGGGTTGAAGGGATTGGGGTAGTTGCTGTAAAGGGTGAAGTCGGTGGGCAGCGTGGCGTCTTCCGTAGCGACAGAACTGAAGTTGACGGCCCCTGGCGTGGGTGTGTTGGCTTTCCACGTGCCGTCGCTGTCGTCGAAGGCCAGACTCTGGCCGCTGGGCGCATGCGCGACGAAGGCGTTGTCCTGCCAGACCCCGGCGGCTACCGCCACACTCTCCCGCTGATGATTGGCACTCCCATACTGCATGTAATCGAGGATGTTAGCGGCACTTCCGAAATTATTGCCATTCAGGTACAGACCCACTTCAGCACCGTTGGTGGTTGAGACCAGGGCGGTGAAAGGTACCGTCAGGAAGCCACCTGCGGGGATCACCATGCTACCAGAGAGCACCATGAGGTTACCAATCTCCTGATAAACCGGGAAGTTGCACAGGAACCAGCCGGATACATCTACATCGCCAGTGCCGGTATTGTGCAGTTCGACCCATTCGGGTTGTCCCTGAAAGTCCACACCCAGGTAGCCCACCTCGTTGAGCCGGACCTGGGCCAGGGTGCTGCCGGTGAGCAGGAAGAGGAAGACAAGAAGTATCGGGAAACGCATGGCATTACAGATTGAATGGGAAAGACATATCTGGATGGGCTTCATAAGTCCTGAACCGGCCAACGGTTCCCGGCGTGCCGTGGACGGCCTACCGGTTCAGCCGGTGCAGTACCAGGTCATGTACGACCGACGGGTCGGCGAGCGTGGTGGTGTCGCCCAGGTGCTCGTATTCGTTCTCCGCGATCTTGCGCAGGATGCGCCGCATGATCTTGCCGCTGCGCGTCTTGGGCAGGCCGGGGGCGAACTGCAACAGGTCAGGTCGCGCAATCGGACTCAGGTGCTCACCCACATGCTGCACCAGCGTCTTGCGCAGGTCATCGCTGGCCTCGATGCCATCCTTGAGGGTGACGTAGGCGTAGATGCCCTGCCCCTTGATCTCGTGTGGATAGCCCACCACAGCGGCTTCGGCGACAGCCGGGTGGCCCACGAGCGCGCTCTCGACCTCGGCGGTACCCAGCCGGTGCCCGGAGACGTTGATCACGTCGTCCACCCGCCCGGTGATCCAGTAGTAGCCGTCCTCGTCGCGGCGGCAACCATCGCCGGTGAAGTACTTGCCCTCGAACGTAGAGAAGTAGGTCTGCACGAAGCGGGCGTGGTCGCCAAAGACGGTGCGGGCCTGGCCGGGCCACGACGCCTTCAGCACGAGTACACCGGTGGCCGCCCCTTCGAGCACGCGCCCCTCGCCATCGACGACCTGCGGCTGCACACCGAAGAACGGCAGTGTGGCCGAGCCAGGTTTCTGCGGGATCGCGCCGGGCAGCGGGGTGATGAGGATGCCGCCGGTCTCGGTCTGCCACCAGGTGTCCACCACCGGGCAACGACCGTCGCCCACCACGTCGTGGTACCAGCGCCACGCCTCCGGGTTGATCGGCTCGCCGACGGTGCCCAGCAGGCGGAGGCTGTCGCGACGGGTGGCCTGCACGTAGTCCGGCCCCAGGCGCATGAGGGCGCGGATGGCCGTAGGGGCGGTGTAGAAAATGTTTACCCGGTGCTTGTCCACCACCTGCCAGAACCGCGAGGCGTCGGGCCAGGTAGGGATGCCCTCGAAGAACACCTGCGTCACTCCGTTCGCCAGCGGGCCGTAGATGATGTAGCTGTGCCCCGTCACCCAGCCCACATCGGCCGTACACCAGAAGACGTCGCCCTCGTGGTAGTCGAAGACCAGCTCGTGCGTGAGGCTGGTGTAGACGAGGTAGCCGCCTGTCGTGTGGAGCACGCCTTTGGGCTTGCCGGTAGAGCCGCTGGTGTAGAGGATGAAGAGCGGGTCCTCCGCGTCCATCACTTCAGGTTCGCACGTCTCCGGCGCGCCCGCAACAGCTTCGTGGTACCAAACGTCGCGGCCTTCGGTCCAGGCGATGTCGCCCCCGGTGCGGCGCACCACGAACACGGTCTTCACGCCGGGGCAGCGTTCGAGGGCCTTGTCGGTGTTGTGCTTGAGTGGGATGGGCCGCCCACCCCGCAACCCTTCGTCGGCGGTGATGACCACCGTCGAGTCACCGTCGAGGATGCGGTCGGCCAGCGAGTCCGGCGAGAAGCCGCCGAAGACGACGCTATGGATGGCCCCGATGCGGGCACAGGCCAGCATGGCGATGGCGGCCTCCGGGATCATCGGCAAGTAGATCGTCACCCGGTCGCCTTTTTGTACGCCGTGCGTACGCAACGCATTGGCAAGGCGGCAGACAGCGTGGTAGAGCTGCCCATAGGTGAGGTGCTGCGACGGCTCGGCAGGGTCGTCCGGCTCGAAGATCAGCGCGGTCTGGCCGGCCCGGTGCGGCAGGTGCCGGTCCAGGCAGTTGTAGCTGGCGTTGGTCTTGCCCCCCACGAACCAGCGGATATGTACGTCCTGGGCGGCGAAAGAGACATCCTGCACTGTGTGGAAGGGTTCGAACCAGTGGATGCGGCGAGCCTGCTCGGCCCAGAAGCCGTCGGGGTCGGCGATGGAACGGGCGTACTGGGCGCGGTAGTCGTCCAGCGAGACAACGTGGGCGTTCCGGCGAAACGCCTCGGGCGCGGTGTACAAGTCGGGCAATGGGACCATGATCTCCAGCAATCCAGGTGCAACATGCCCTAATGTACGATTTTTGGGACGAAGCGCCCGCTCCCGCAAGGACCCCTCCGATAGGAATGAGGTTATACCGCCTGCATAAAATTATAGTCAATTTGACGATATTATAGTCAATTTGACGATATTTTGTCGTCAGGATACCCCCCAATCTGTCCACCGTACCAAGACCGTTTTCGAGGGACTATCCGCAGCGCGTTCGGGACTTGTAACGAGGGACGACGTTCTCCCCTTTTCGTGCTGGAACCTCTATTCCTGGCCGGGTAGAACCGAAAACGATGCCGCTTTTTCACCCGACTCCTGCATCCTGTCATGCGCCTCTTCCGCATCCTGGGCCTGATGGTGCTATTGGGCGAATCCCTGGTGGCCCGGGGCCAGGCTGGGCCAGAGGAGCTGCCCCTCCAGGTGTTCAGCAGCATCAACCGCCGGGTGGTGGCGGTGGGTGAGCCGGTGTTGCTGGAAGTAGAAGCCTGGGTAACCCCGGCCTCGGCGGAAGGTATCCGTCCGGTGGAGGCCGCCCTTGCCGCGTTGACCCCGCACCCCTTGCCGGAGGGCATGGAGCTGTTGCGAGCAGAGTCGGTGGTCGTCACCGAGCACTCCCTGCCGCAGGATCGCCCGGTGTGGATGCTCCGACGGCGGTTCGTCTTCCGTCTCCATCAGCCGGGTGAGGCCGTGATCCCGTCCATGCAACTGCTGGTGGGCACAGCGGCCTATGCCACCCGTCCCCATGTCCTCCAGGTCTATCCGCTCGATCCGGACTTCTTCGCCCTACCCCGTGGCATCGTGCCCGTCGCAGCGGAGGTCCGGATATCCCTTGAACGAGGTGTGGAGCATCGTCTCCAGCGTATCGGGACGGCATTCCTGGTGGCCCCTGACCGGCTCCTGACCAGCTACCACGTCGTCCAGGATGCCCGGCAGGTCCATATCACCTTGCCCGATGGCCGCCGCCACACGCTGCACCAGGCATGGGTACTGGACCCGTACCACGACGTGGCTGTGCTGTACCTCGACCCGGAGACCGTAGCCCGGACGGGCCTACGGCCGCTGTCGCTGGCACCGATGCCGGAGGCGGCAACGCCCCCGTCGATATCACCGGTGGTGTTTACGTACGGCTGGCCGGGGGGGCATCAGGCAAGCACCGCCGGGCTGTCCTATCCGGACGTTCAGCTCAGCCCGGTGCAGGACTTTTGGGTGAGCAACAACCCCGTCCGCCCCGGCGACAGCGGCGGCCCGTTGCTGGACGCGGCCGGGCAGGTGCTGGGGGTGGTCACCTCTGGCTCGGTGCAATACCGCAAGGGCGTAGTGCTGCGGGAAGACCTGTGCATCGCCACCGACCCCCGGCCTGCCCTTGCACTGGCGACCCGGCAGCCGCGCCCCCGTCCGTTGCGGGCCTTCTACCGGGATCGCCAGCTAGCCGACGACCTGCACGGGCAGGCCCTGCGCCTGATGACGCGGATGGGTGCAGGGCTGCCCGACCTCCGGCAGACCCGCCGCGACCTGGCCTGGTTTGACCAGCAACTCGAACAGCATGCGTACCCGGAACCCGACCTATACTTCCTCCAGGGGATGCTCTACCAGATGATGGGTATCATGCCCGATGCCGTTGCTGCCTACGAGACGGCCATCGCGCACCACGAGGCCCATTTCCCGGCGGCCTACATGCTGGCCCGGCACTACCTGGGGCAGCGCCACTATGCCGAGGCCGAACGGCTGTTTTTGCAGACGGCCCGCCACCTGCCCTATGCCCATCTGGCGGACTACGGGCTGGCGCAGACCCGCATGGGCCAGCTCCGCTACGCCGAGGCCCGTACCTTGCTGGAAACGGTGCTGCACCACGACCCCCACTTCGCTCCGGCCCTTTACGACCTGGCCCGCGTCCAGATGGCGTTGGGGGAGACGGCCCGTGCCTGGCAACTCCTGGTGCGCCTCGAACAGGCCCATCCAGGCCAGGCCATGCTCCTGCGCACCATGCTCCAGGAACGGGTGCTGCACTTGGTCACCATCCCTGAACAGCCCCTGGCCTCCCTCCGCCCCCTGCACGTCTTCCGGTAGCACGCCGAAAAGTTGTACCCCGAAAAGTTGTAATTTTTATAAATCCTTCGCATATTAGGGAAATCGAATGGTGCAAGTGGCACCGTTACCCTCACCAAACACCGTTGGACCGCCGTTGTTGAATCTCAAGAAGCTTTGGTCCAAAGAGGCCGATCAGCCGAGGCAGGGCGCGATGAGTTACGAACGGGATCACCGGGACTTTGAGGAGCGGGAAGAACCGCTGGACGAAGATCGGTATGAAGAGGGCGACGAGCTAGGTCGCCAGCAGCGCAGGTCATCCCGCTATCGGGATGAGGTGTATTCCAAGCGGGTTCCCGCCGGAAAAAGAACCTATTTCTTCGATGTGAAAACTACCCGCTCCGGGGAGGATTTCTTCATCACCATCACCGAGAGCAAGCGGCTCGACGAAACCCATTACGAAAAGCACAAGATCTTCCTCTACAAGGAGGATTTCG
>CAZLRO010000094.1:0-12474 GCA_964561865.1 uncultured Rhodothermaceae bacterium
TCGCGGGCCGGGGTGTCCCAGCCCGTCCGGCTGGCAGGGCCGCTCAGGGCGATCAGGAGGGCTTCGTGCTCGGCATAGCCGGGGATAAGGCCCTGGCCGTTCTCGGCTTTGCGGAACACGTGCCCGAACTCGAAAAACCGCAGGGCCTGTTGCCCGTGGTTGCGGTTGAAGGTCATCACCTGCAACACCCCCGGCAGCAGGCTGGGGCGCAGGGCTGCCATCTCCTGCGAGATCGGGTTGAGCGTCTCTACCACCTGAGCAGTGGCTCCCTCGGGTAGCAACGGTGCACAGAACGCCGCGGCGACCTCGCGCCGGAGCATCGAGTTGGTGTAAAGCTCCCGGTAGCCCAGGCCCGGCAGCAGGGCCAGCACCCGTTGCCGCAGCATGTCCACCGGTCGCGTCCGGGGGGTGAGGTTGGGCAGGTGCGACTGGGGCGGTTCGGGGATGTACTCGAACCCGTAGAGCCGGGCGACCTCCTCGATCATATCCACCTCACGGGTGATGTCCGGGCGAAACGAAGGGATCGTCCAGGCTACGGTGTCGCCCCCGTTGACAGCAGCTGCTTCCTCGCGCTGGAAACCGATGGCCGAGAGGAGCCGCTCCTGGGTTTCCGGGGGGACGTCCACCCCCAGCACCTGCTGCACGCGGCGGGGGCGTACCTGCACGCTGCGTGCCGGTGCCGGACGTGGATGCACGTCGAGGAGGCCGGGAACGAGGGTGCTGCCTGCTGTCTCCACCATCAGCAGGGCGGCCCGCATCGCCGCCCAGGCCTGTCCGGCTGGATCGACGTGCCGTTCGAAACGGTAGGAGGCGTCGGTTTGCAGCCCCAGGGCCTTGGCTGTCCGGCGGATGTACGACGGCTGGAAGAAGGCACTCTCGATGAGCACGTTCACGGTGGCGGTGGTCACCTCCGAGTTCAGCCCACCCATCACCCCGGCGATGGCGACCTCGCGGGCACCGTCGCAGATCATGAGCGTCCCGGCAGGCAGGGTGCGTTGCTTATCGTCGAGGGTGGTGAAAGGGTGGACCTCGGCGGTGAGCCGGACGCGGACCGTTCCTTCGGCCAACTGATCGAAGTCGAAGGCATGGAGGGGCTGCCCACATTCGTACATCACATAATTGGTCACGTCCACCACGTTGCTGATGGGCCGCAGGCCGAGGGCACGCAGGCGCTGCTGCATCCAGGCGGGCGAGGGGCCAATCCGCACGCCGCGCACCAGCACCCCCACATAACGGGGACATCCATCGGGGGCTTCAACCTCAATCTTCACCTGCTGGGCCACCGCGCCACCGGGTGCCGGGAGCGGGACGACGGGCCGGCGGAGCGGGCGGTTCAGCAAGGCCGAGAGGTCGCGGGCGATGCCCAGGTGGCTGATAGCGTCCGGGCGGTTGGGGGTGATGTTGACATCCAGCACGTAGTCCACCGCCGCCATGCCCTGTACGGCCAGGTAGTCCGCCAGCGGCTGCCCGACGCGGGCCTCCGGCGCCAGCACCAGGATGCCGCTGTGGTCGTCCGAGAGGCCCAGTTCGTCCTCGGCGCAGATCATGCCGTGGGAGACCTCCCCGCGCAGCTTCGCCTGCACGAGCGTGACGGGCTTGCGCTCGCCTGGACGGTCTTTCGACGGCAGCAGCAGCGTGGTGCCCACCGTTGCCACTGGCACCTTCTGCCCGGCAGCCACGTTCGGGGCGCCGCAGACGATCTGCACCGGGGCACCGTTGCCCAGGTCCACCTCGCAGAGGGTAAGGCGGTCGGCGTTCGGGTGGGGACGTGTTGCCAGCACCTGCCCCACCACGACGCCATCAAGCGGCTGACCGATCTGCGTGAGGTCTTCCACCTCCAGTCCGCTCATGGTGAGCAGGTCGGCCAGCCGTTCCGGCGAAACCCCGTCGAGGTCAAGGTATTCCTGAAGCCAGGCGTAACTGATTTTCATAGAGAAAGATGGGGTGTTGGGGATGGTCTGATTTGGAACGGCCTATGGCCTTTGGTGTATGCGATTCCCTTCCTTGGGTAAGGAGGGATGGCACACCAACAAAGCGGAGCCACAGGCGGAGCGTACCAAAGCGAAGCGTACCAAGTAGCAAGCTCCAGGCCTTCAGTCCCTGTTCAGAACTGTTCGAGGAACCGCACGTCGTTCTCGTAGAGGATACGGATGTCGTCGATGCCATAGCGGAGCATGGCGATGCGTTCGACACCCATACCGAAGGCATAGCCGGTGTAACGCTCCGGGTCGATGCCGACAGCCTCGAACACGGCAGGATCGACCATGCCGGAGCCGAGGATTTCCAGCCAGCGCCCACCTTCGGGTTTCGACGGGTCGGGCCACCAGATGTCCATCTCGGCGCTGGTCTCGGTGAAGGGGAAGAAGCTGGGCCGCAGGCGCGTCCGCACCGCCTCGCCGAACATCGCGCGGGCGAAGGTCTGGAGCATCCCTTTCAGGTCTGCGAAGGACACGCCTTCGTCTACATACAACCCTTCCACCTGGTGGAACAGGCAGAACGACTTGTAGGAGATAGCCTCGTTGCGGTAGACCCGTCCGGGGGCGATGATGCGGATGGGAGGTTGCTGGGCCTGCATCACGCGCACCTGCACTGGCGAGGTGTGGGTGCGGAGCAACACCCCGGCATCGGGCAACTCCGGCTTTTCGAGGAAGAACGTGTCCTGCATGTCCCGCGCCGGGTGGTCGGGCGGGAAGTTGAGCGCAGTGAAATTGTGCCAGGCGTCCTCGATCTCCGGCCCCTCGGCGACATCAAAGCCGAAGCGCTCGAAGACGCGGCGGATGTCCAGCAAGGTCTGCGTCAGGGGGTGGAGCGACCCCACAGGCGGGCGGCGGCCCGGCAGCGTCAGGTCAACGGCCTGGTGCCGGGTGGCCCGGCGGGCACGGCGCAATGCGGCTTCGGCCTCGGCATACCGGGCTTCGGCCTGCTCCTTGAGCAGGTTCACCTGCTGACCGAACACCTTGCGCTGATCCGGCGGCAGCAGCGGGATACGCTTGAGCAGGTCGGTGATGCGCCCCTGCTTCTTGCTCAGGTACAGTACCTTGAACGCCTCCAGCGCCGCCTCGGTGTCCAGCGGTGTGCGGGCAATCTCCGCGTGCAGGTCTTCGTAGGAAAGCACGGTGTCGGTCATGGCAGGCTCCAGATAGGGAGGGAATGGCCCGATCGGCGAGGGCCTCCGGGGACAACAAAAAAGTCCCGCCAGCCTGCAGGACAGGGGCGGGACTCGAAGCGGGCATGTGCAAGACCACCCGGCCGCTGTCTACAGGTCAGAAGCGGGGTTACGGCTAAATCGATGCAGGCGGGCGTAGCGCATGACAATTCATCCGGATCAGCTCACGGCGGCCACTACCTGGCGGAAGGCCGCCGGGTCATACACGGCCAGGTCCGCCAGCACCTTGCGGTTGAGGACGACCTCGGACTTGTGGATGGCCCCCATCAGGCGCGAGTAGCTCATTCCGTTGAGCCGGGCGGCGGCATTGATGCGGGCAATCCAGAGGCGGCGGAACTGCCGTTTCCGTTGCTTGCGGTCGCGGTACTGGTACTGGAGGGCTTTCTCGACCGTGTTCTTGGCAACCGTGTACACGTTGCCGCGACGGCCCCAGTAGCCTTTCGCCAGCTTCAGAATCCGCTTGCGGCGGCGGTGGGCCGCCACCTTGTTCGTTGCGCGGGGCATGTGGTTCTATCGGTTGGGGTGGGGACAAACGGCCTCAGGCCGTCAGCATCCGCTCCACCCGGGCATGGTCGGTGTCGTGAACGATGGCATCGCCGCGCAGGCTGCGCTTGCGCTTGGCCGTCTTCTTGGTCAGGATATGGCGGTGATACGCCTTGTTGCGGCGAATCTGGCCCGATCCGGTAAACCGGAACCGTTTCTTGGCCCCGCTGTTGGTCTTGGCCTTGGGCATGGGCTTGCCTGAAAAAACCGGGTAAAAAAAGAGGCGCGCAGAGCGGCGAGCCTCTTGCTGGAATCTAAGGATTCGAGCAACGGAAACTACGGAAACGACCCCGCCCGTTGCAAGCAATCCCTTCCCGTGAAGCACCTGCCAGGCAGGAATTTACCGTGAAGCAGCAGGCATCCGGAAATGACAGCCCTGCGTGCAAGCCCGGCCCCGGTCTGCTCACGGTCGAACCGAACCATAATAATATAGTCAAAATGACTATATTATCGTCATTTTGACTATATTAGCCAACTGGCCGCAACGATCTGGCTCCGGAGGCTGGATCCGTTTCGGGCTGATTTCTTCCATCCCGCAGCCAAAGCCGCTTCATGCTCACCAAACGCATCATCCCATGCCTCGACGTGAAGGCGGGTCGTACTGTGAAGGGGGTCAACTTCGTAAACCTGCGCGACGCGGGCGATGCGGTGGAGCTGGCCGAAGCCTACGCGGCGCAGGGGGCGGATGAACTGGTGTTTCTGGACATCACAGCCACGCTGGAGAAGCGTGCCACCCTGGTGGAGCTGGTGCGGCGGGTAGGGCGGGTGCTCAACATCCCGTTCACCGTCGGTGGGGGCCTCACCACGGTGGACGATGTGCGGGCGTTACTCGATGCCGGGGCGGACAAGGTGTCGGTCAACTCGGCGGCGATCCGCGACCCTGGCCTCATCAGCCGTATGGCGGCGCAGGTGGGGAGCCAGAGCGTGGTCGTTGCCATTGATGCGCGGCGCACGGCAGACGGATGGCGCGTCCATACGCACGGCGGCACGCGGGCGACCGAACACGAGGCGGTGGCCTGGGCGGTAGAGGCCGCTGCACGCGGGGCAGGGGAAATCCTGCTCACCTCGATGGACCACGATGGCACGAAGGCGGGCTTCGCGCTCGAACTGACCCGCGCCGTCTCCGACGCCGTGCCGATCCCGGTAGTGGCCTCTGGTGGGGCGGGCACGATGGCCCACTTCGCCGCAGTGTTCGACGAAGGCCGGGCCGATGCGGCCCTCGCTGCCAGCATCTTCCACTTCGGCGAAATCTCGATCCCGGCCCTCAAGGCCTATCTTCAGGCACAGCACCTCCCGATGCGGCTGTAGCCGTACGCACCATGATGCTGGATTTCAACACCCTCGACTTCGACAAGGCGGGCGGCCTGCTGCCGGTGGTGGTGCAGGATGCCCGCACCCGCGCCGTGCTTATGCTCGGCTACATGAACCGGGAAGCCCTGGAGAAGACGCAGGCCGAGGGGCGCGTCACGTTCTTCAGCCGCAGCAAGAACCGGCTCTGGACGAAGGGCGAGACCTCCGGGCATTTCCTGGACGTGGTCTCCATCGCCGCTGACTGCGACGGGGATGCGTTGCTGCTACGGGCCACGCCCGCCGGGCCGGTCTGCCACACCGGTGCGGACACCTGTTTCGACGAGGCCAACACGCCCGATCCGCTCGGTTTCATCCGCCAGCTCGAAGCCGTCCTCCGCGACCGTCGCCAACATCCCGCCGAAGGTTCCTACACGAGCGGCCTGTTCGCCCGGGGCCTCAACAAGATCGCGCAGAAGGTGGGCGAAGAGGCGGTGGAACTCGTGATCGAGGCAAAGGACACAAACGACGACCTATTCCGGGGCGAGGCCGCCGACCTGCTGTTCCATCTGCTGGTGCTGCTCGAAGCGAAGGGCATTCCGCTGGACGATGTGCTCGCCACGTTGCAGGCCCGCCACCGGTGAGGAGCCGCCTACGGGTTGGGCGACCGGCCCGGCAGGTTACGCAACTGTTCCAGCGGATTGACGCCCTCAGTGATTTGCACCCCGGCCGGGATGGTGAACCGGTCTTCCGGTACCGCTGCATTTTCCTGCACAGCCGTTGCCTCGGTCAACACCCGCTGGCCTGCCAGGTTGACTTCGGTGCGGAGGGTCACCCCTTCCCAGACCCAGGTCTTCGTATTCAACTGTTTGACTTCCCAGACGTCGCAGGGTTTGTCCAGCACCGTTTCCGTCCCCACCTTCACGGCGCCCATGCGGGTCATCATTTCTTCCCCGATGTCGGTCATGTCTGCGCCGGACTGTTGGGCGGCTTCCACGAGTTCGCCGATGAGGGGAGTAGGAATACGGGTCCCGGTCTGCTTGTCCAGGTCCACCGTGGTCGTAAATCCGTCGGCCATCACCACGAGCTGGTTCTGGCGTATGGTTACGCCTGCTGCACGGATTTCGGTCTGGGTATGCTTGGCTTCCCGCATCCCCCACCGGTCGAAGTAGAGGGTCTCGGTGCCGGTCTGCACACCGCTGAGGGCATAGGTGACCACTCCCGATTGCACCCGGTACCGGTGAACCTCCGGATTCGTGCCCGCTGTGGCGGGTGCGGTAGCGGCTGGTGCCTCCGGTGTGGTGGTCGCCTCCTGGGCAGTCTCGGAAGCACAGGCCCCCAGCACAAACAAGCCTGCAACAGCAAATAGAACTTTCATGGTGTTAGCCCCCCTGTTTCGACAACCTGTTTGGATACTCCTGCAGTTAAGATACGCGCAAGCGACGGTGTTGCAAACGGTTATCGGGTGCGGGCAGGCCACAGGGCGATCAGGGAATGGGCTGGCACGAGGCGAAACAGCAGCAGTCCACCCCCAAAGGCGGCCAGCAACAGCCCTTCGGCCCACCACACTTGCAAGGTGGGGAGGGCCTGCCACGCGCCGAACAACCCGCCCGCCAGTACAACCATCACTGCCACACGGCCCCAGGCATAGGGCACGTGGTAGAACCGCTGGACCACGAAGAGCAGCGTCAGCGTCATCGCGCCATAGGCGGCAGCGGTGGCCCAGGCCGCGCCGAGCATCCCGAAGCGCGGCACCAGCAGGGTATTCAGCCCCAGCGCCACCACACTCCCGACCAGCGTGGCATGGATAAAGTAGCGGGTCTGCTTCTTGATGTACGCGCCGGCGGAGACGTGGTAGTACCATCCCTGGAAGAGGTAGCCGAGCATCGCCACCGGCACGATGCTGAGGCCGGGCCAGTAGACTTCGGCGATGAGCATCCGCCCGCCCGGCAGCGGGAACGCCACCAGTTCGCGCAGGAAGAACGAGATGCCCAGGAGCACCAGCAGCATCGCCGCCGTGAGCAGCGTGAAAGTGCGGCTGAAGAGGTGGGGCGCGTCGGCATCCTCGGCATGTTGGAGGAAGAACGGCTGCCAGGCAAAGCGGAACATCTGCACGAACAGCGCTAGGAAGATTGCCAGCTTCACCACCCCGCTGAAGACGCCTACCACATAGCTGGCGTCATGCCCGGCCCCGTAGAGCTGCACGACCGTGCCCGCGTCCAGCTGCGCGAGGAAGAACAGGTTGATCCGGTCGGTGACGGCGTAGCCGAGGCCACCCGGCACGAATGGCAGCCCGAAGGCCAGCATCCGGTGCCACAGTGCCTGGTCGAACGCCCAGCGCAGCGACCGGCGGTAGGCCGGTGCCAGTTGCAGCAGCGTTGCCGCCGACGCCGCGATATTGGCGACGAACACGGCTTCCACGCCCCAGCCGAACACGAGGATCAGCACCAGGTTCAGTCCCACGTTCACGCCGATGTTCACGAGGCGGATGCTGGCGAAGGTCCACGCCCGGTTTTGCAGCCGCAGCTCGGCCAACGGCACCACGCCCAGCGTGTCGAGCACCAGGATGAGCGCCGCATAGCCGAGCACCGGCCAGGTATCGGCCAGGCCGATGAGGTCCCCCACCGGTTGCTGGAGCGCCAGCATCAGCAGCGATAGTCCCACCGACGAGCCGAGCAGCGACCATGTGGCCGTACTGAACACGGCCGGGCGGTCCTCGGGCCGGGCGGCGGCGTATTTCAGGTAGGCGCTCTCCATCCCGTACTGGTACAGGATGTTCAGGAACACGAATGCTGCATACACCACCCCCACCACGCTGTAGGCCGCCGGCGGAAAGACGTGCGAATAGAACGGGAACAGCAGGAAGTTGATCATCCGCCCGACGATCGAGGAGAGGCCGTAGATGGCCGTCTCGGAGGCCAGCTTGCGGATACGGCTCATCGTGGGGTGCGGCGTTTCGGTTTGAGCGAGATGACCAGCCCATCCATGAACAGGTGGCTGAAGTAGCCCACCAGCGCCGCCCCGTAGAACGGCAACCCCGCCAGCGGACGCTCCGGCAAGAACAGGTAGGGCAGGATCAGCAGCGGCGAGGGCACCAGCACCATCGCCCACCACGTGTGCGTCCAGCCCCGGTGGCGGCTCAGCACCGGCAGGATGGCGAACAGCCCCAGATACGCCGCCTCCTGAAAATGCTGCGTGGCGATGAGCACCACGTCGGCCACGAAGAAGATGCTGTAGAAGATGTTCTGCCCCACCGAGTTGGTGTCTACGTCCGGCCACAAGCCAAACATGATCGATAGCGCGAATAGCGTCACCGGATAGGCGACCAGCTCCATCTCGGTGAACTGTTCATAGGCGGCATCCACCGAGAACACATACAGCAGCCCGGCCATGTACACCGCAAAGAAGCCCACCGCCCCCACGATATGCCCGCGATAGGATGCCAATCCGCAATTTTGGTACGTGGTTCTGGAAGCGCCGACACGCCCATCCCGCTATTCTCATCCGCGCTGTTCACCGCTCCTACAGCCGTCTTACGGGCCTGTTCCATCCATTGAGAACCCGTTCAGGCCGAAGTAGGCCAGCAGGGCCAGGCCGAGGACGATGCGGTACCAGGCGAACACGGCGAAGCTGTTGGTCGAGACGAAGCGGAGGAACGCCTTCACCACGACGAGCGCCGAGACGAACGACACGGCGACCCCGATGCTGAACAGCGGTACGTCGGCGGCGGTGAGCAGGTCGCGGCTGTCGAGCAGGTCGAACAGCGTGGCGGCAAACATGACCGGGACGGCCAGGAAGAACGAGAACTCGGTGGCTGCCGTGCGCGAGAGGCCCAGGCTGTATGCCCCCATGATGGTAGCCCCGGAGCGGGAGACGCCCGGAAACAGCGCCAGCACCTGTGCCAGCCCGATGCCCAGCGCCGTGCGGAGCGGCACCTCGTCCACCTCCATCACGCGGGGACGGGGTTTCCAGCGTTCGACGGCCAGGATCGCCACTCCCCCTACGACGAGGGCGATGGAGACGGTCACCGGGTTGAACAGCCGGGCCTTGATGTAGTCGTTTGTGAGCAGTCCCACCACGGCCGCTGGCAGGAACGCCACCAGCAGGTTCACCACCAGGCGCTGGCCGGAGCCAGGCTTCCAGAAACCCGCCAGGGTCTCGGCGACCTTGCGCCGATACAGCCAGACGATGGCGAGAATGGCCCCTAACTGGATGAACACCTCGAACACCTTCGCCCGCTCGTCGGAGAACCCCAGCAGGTGTCCGGCCAGAATCAGGTGCCCGGTCGAAGATACGGGAATAAACTCGGTGATCCCTTCTACCAGCCCCAGAATCACCGCCGTCCACAGCAGCCACCAATCCATGTATGCCCTGGTTGTGCGTCCAATGCCGCGCCAACGTAGCGTAAAACGCAGGGTGTTGGACTGCTTCGCTACTTTTTCGCACCGTCGGAAAAGTACTGCACGGCCAGGTGGTATCCCCTCCGCCCCAGCCCGCTGATCTGCCCCACACACACCGGTGCCAGCAGCGAGCGGTGTCGGAAGGGTTCACGGGCGTGGATATGGGACAGGTGTACCTCCACCACCGGCACGCCGATGGCCGCCACCGCGTCGCGCAGCGCCACCGACGTGTGTGTGTAGGCGCCGGGGTTGAACACGATGCCGTCGGTGCCGTCCGTCCGGGCCGCGTGCAGCCGGTCGATCAGGGCCCCCTCGTGGTTACTCTGGAAGAAGGACAGCCCCACGTCCGGGAACGTCGCCCGCAGGTCGGCTTCGAGGTCTGCCAGGGTACCGGTGCCGTAAACGGCTGGCTCGCGGGTGCCGAGCAGGTTTAGGTTGGGGCCGTTCAGGATCAGGAGCTGCATGGTCAGGACGCATTCGTTCCGGGGCGGACTACAGATTACGGGGACGCGGGCGCAAACACAACGGGGTCTATCCAATCTCCGCCCACAGCCCGTCGTACCCCAGGTGCAGACCCGGTGGCAGTTGGGCTTCTTCCTCGGCGTGGAGGAGGTTGTGCGTCATGTGGATAAACCAGGTCTGGCGTGCCCCGATGCGCCGGGCCGTATCGACGGCTTCGGCCAGGGTAAAGTGGGTGGGATGGGGGTCGTGGCGCAGGGCGTCCAGGACCAGCACCTCCAGCCCGTGCAGCAGGCTGAAGCTGGCCTCCGGGATGCGGTTCACGTCCGTCAGGTAGGCAAAGGCCCCGATGCGGTAGCCAAACAGTGGCAGGTCGCCGTGCCAGGCCTCGACCGGGATCACCTTGACCGCCGGGCCGTCGCCATACCGGTTCGGCGCCCGAAACGGCCCTGACACCTCGATCATCCGCAGTTGCGGTACGCCGGGGTAGGTGCCATCCTCAAAGATGTAGCTGAACATGGTGCGCATCACCCGGGCCGTGTTCGCACGGGCATAGCACGGAATGGGCGTGCGGTTGTCGAACAGGAACGGCCGCAGGTCGTCCACCCCCACGATATGGTCGAAGTGGTGATGGGTGTAGAGCACGGCATCCACCCGGCGTATTCCGTGTTGCAACGCCTGCATGCGGAAGTCCGGCCCCGTGTCGATCAGAATCCGCATCGGCCCCATCTCCACGAGGCAGGCACAACGGGTCCGGCGGTCGCGCGGGTCGGGCGAGGTGCAGACCCGGCAGGTACAGCCGATCACCGGTACGCCTGTCGATGTGCCCGTGCCCAGCAGCGTCACCTTCATGGAGAGAGCTGTTGTCTGTTAGCTGTCGGCTTTTTGGTACTTGGTGCTTGTTACCTGGATGGCGAAGAGGGCGGTACTTTACCCATCGTGTCATCACGAGGAGGCCATTGGTCGATCTCATGAGATCGACCGGGCGACGTGGTGATCTCGCCCTTGCCAACGGGCAGCAACGTTGAAGCAGCCTGTAGCGCCGAGATTGCCCCGTCGCTACGCTCCTTGCAATGACCTGTTCGCCAGGGCGGGGTTGCCAAATCCGCAAGAGATTGCCACGTCGCTGCGCTCCTCGCAATGACATGATCCGAGATCCGCAATCCACCCTCTACCCTTTGTCTTCTTCTATCTTCCATTCCCCTGCTTCTCCCCGAATCCAGGCTTCTTCCAGCGCCTTGCGCACCACCGGTTTCAGGAAGATGGTCTCGACAGCCTGGTCGCGCAGACCCTCGGCCAGCACGGCCACATGCACTTCGGGAGGGTGCCGCTTGTTCAGCATGATGAATGCCACCTCGCCCACCTTGCACCAGCCGCCCCGGAACCCGCCTTTCTCCACCCGAACCTGCAAGCCCAACTGCCGGGCAGCCGCTTCCAGCTCCCGGACGATCTGTTGTGGTTTCATGGCGGCGCAACCAACAAGAGGAACGAATCCCTGCCAAGATAAAACGGGGAACCTGTGCGAGGGCGTCCCAACGCATGTTTTTCTGCTGGTCGGTGTGGCGTTATGTTCAGCACTTCAGGAGGCCATCGCCCAACTGCACTGTCCATGCCGGATCATACCCTCACGCTTTCCCCCGAACAGATGCGGGCCGTAGGCTACCGCGTCGTGGAGATGCTGGTAGACCACTTCACGACGTTGCCCGACCAGCGCGTGATGAACGTCCCGTCCCGTGCTGCGATGGAGGCGGCCTTGCGGACACCCTTCCCGGAACAGGGCACCGCCCCGCTGGATGTGCTCGAACGCCTGCGCCGGGAGGTGCTGGCCCACATCAGCCATGTGGACCACCCGCGCTTCTTTGGCTTCGTGCCGGGGCCGGGCAACTTCATCGGGGTGATGGCCGAGGCCCTGGCCGCCGGGTTCAACATTTTCGCAGGCACCTGGATCGAGTCCGCAGGCCCCACGACGGTAGAACTGGTGGTGATGGATTGGCTGCGGCAGGTGTGCGGGTTGCCGGAGGCCGCCGGAGGGTTGTGCGTCAGCGGGGGGTCGATGGCAAACCTGACGGCCTTGGCTGTGGCGCGACACATCGCCCTGGGCGGACACCGGGGCGATGCCCTCGTCTACTATTCTGACCAGACCCATTCCTCGGTGGAACGTGCCCTGCGGGTGCTTGGCTTCGCCCCCGAACAGCTCCGCAAACTGCCCACCGACGCCAGCTTCCGGCTCGACCTCGCGGCGCTGCAGAAAGCCCTCACGGCCGACGCAGCGGCAGGTGGACACCCGTTCTGCATCGTCGCCAATGCGGGGACGACCAACACCGGGGCGGTTGACCCCCTGCGGGCACTGGCCGAACTATGCCGGGAACGCGGCCTCTGGCTGCATGTAGACGGAGCCTACGGGACCGCCGTCATGCTGTGCAACCGGGGGCCGCAGTTGCTCGATGGCCTCGGTGCGGTGGACTCCCTCGCCCTCGATGCGCACAAATGGCTGTTTCAGCCCTATGAGATCGGCTGTGTGCTGGTGCGAGACCGTGCCTGGCTGCGCCAGACGTTCCACATCCTGCCCGAATACATGCACGACACCGTCCGCGACGAAGCCGAGGTGAACCTGTGCGA
>CAZLRO010000095.1:0-12360 GCA_964561865.1 uncultured Rhodothermaceae bacterium
GTGCGGCTCCTGCTCTTTCTCCAGCAGCGGCGACAGGTCCACCACGAAGATCCGCTCCCGCCGCCCCACCTGGGGTGCAGCCAGGCCGATGCCGGAAGCGCCGCGCATCGTCTCGAACAGGTCATCGATCAGGCGCTGGAGGGCTTCGGAGTTCGCGGCCACTTCTTTCGTCTGCTCGCGCAGCACGGGGGCACCGTAAGGGTAGATAGGGAGAATCATAGACGCTGGGGAGGAAGGCCCGGTCGCTGGTCTGCACATTCAACCAGCAGGTATCCATAAACGTCCAGCTTCAGCGGGTTGGTTCCCGCTGGTCGAGGTATTCCTGGAGGATCAGGGCAGCGGCCAGGGTATCGACCCGGCCCTTGTCCCGGCGATGCTTGCGCCGGGTTGCGGTGGCGCGGAGATGTTCTTTCGCCTGCTCCGAGGTATAGCGTTCATCCCAGCGGACGACCTCGGCGTGCGGTAGCTGTTTCCGCAAGCGTCGGAGGTACTGGGCCACCCGTTCGGTGGCCTTGCCCGCTTCGCCCGCCTCGGTCAGCGGCCAGCCCACCACCAGCACCGCAACGCCATCCCGTGCCTGCACCTGCTCCAGCGCGGCCAGGGCTTCATCGGGCGAGAACGTGCCCCAGGGCTGGGCGAAGAGCCGCAGGGGATCGGCCAGCGCCAGCCCCACCCGCCTGGTCCCCACATCAATGCCAACGACCCGCATGGGTTTGCCAGAAAAGAAACGGGCTGGAAAGGCACCTCCCCAGCCCGTTCAAGTGTATACCACTGGTCGCTCGCTCAATGAACGCCGTTTTCCATCACCTTCGACCGGGAATAGTCGGCGCTGCCTTCGGGGATGGAATAGTTGAGCTGCTGCAAGGGCAGTTGCAAGGTCTGCTTGAGCTTCTTGCTGGCCTTGAAGTGGGTCTTGCGGCGGCTGGGGATGAACACCGTTTCGTTGGTCTTCGGGTTGCGGGCCTTGGGCTTGGCTTTGGTCTTCTTGACCTCAAACACGCCAAAATCCCGCAGTTCGATCCGTACCTCCGGGTCGGCCTCGATCATCAGTTGGCCCAAGGCGTTGACCACCGCCGTGACCCACTCCTCGCTCTTGTAGATCGGCTCGTTCATCAGCTCAGCCACGCGACGGGCGACATCTTTCTTGGTTAGCGTCTCGGGTTTCTCCAGCATGGTTCGAACTCCTTATTTGGGAATCACAGATGTTCAGGGCAGCACACCGACACGCAGCCTGGGATGCGCTGGCAGGAGGCTTGCCCCTTGAAGGAAAGATAACGGGGAGAGAACCGAAATTCTATCCCCAACGAAGTCAACTAGTTGCCCGCTTCACAAAGCGGCCCTAGTATACGAAGAATTCGGGCCAGAACGGGCATGTTTTCGTTGAGAAAGACGGAAAGGCCATCACTTTTTAACAAAAGTTGACAGGGCAGGAGCCGATTTTCCCCGGTTTCCCGCCCCCCTCCTCATCCTGTGCGTTCATCGACCTCCTCTTCCAGGCGGTAGACGCCATAGATGCCTTCGATGCGTTTGATGCGTTCCATGAGGTTGCGCAGGTGGTCCAAGTCGCTCACGTAGAGGACGATGCGGCCCTCGAACACCCCGTCTTCGGAGTTGACCGTGATCGAGCGGATGTTCGTCTTCAGGTTCTTCGAGATGACCGTCGTCACGTCGCTGATGATCCCCACCCGGTCTTCGCCCATGATCCGCAGAGCCGAGACGAACTGGACGTCTTTCTGCCGGCTCCAGTCTACCTGCACGATGCGCTCGGCATGGTTGAGCAGCAGGGAAGGGGCATTGCGACAACTGTTGCGGTGAATCTGGATGCTGCCGGTACGGCTGATGTAGCCGAACACTTCGTCGCCGGGGATAGGGTTGCAGCAAGAGGCATACTTCGTGGCGATGTCGGTGTGGAGTTGTCCGTCGATCACCAGGCCGGGACGGCCCGTGGAATGTGCAGTGCCGAGGAACTCCTGGTACTGGGTGAGCAACCCCTTGCGCCCCCGCTCGGACGGATCTTCCGGTGTGGTCTGTCCACGCTGGATCAGCCGGATCAGTTCTTCCACATCGAAGTGCCCGGCCCCGATCTCGTAGAAGAGTTGTCCGGTGTTGGGAAAGTGCAGTTTCGTGATGTAGCGTTGCAGGTCTTGATCGCCGAGTTCGATCCCGGCCCGGGCAGCCCGTTTTGCCCACAGGTCCCGCCCGGCCTCAATCACCTTGCGGCGCTGCTCGTTGATCCACTGGCGGACCTTGCTCCTGGCCTTCTGCGTCTTGATGAACTTGACCCAGTCGGGGTTCGGCGTCTGTTTCTTGGACGTGATGATCTCCACCTGGTCGCCGCTGCGCAACAAGTGCGAGAGCGGCATCATCTTTCCGTTGACCTTCGCGCCGATGCAATGGAACCCGACCTCGGAATGGACCTGGAAGGCGAAATCGACCGGGGTCGCGCCTTTGGGCAGCCGGAGCAAGTCGCCCTTGGGGGTGAAGACGTAGATTTCCTCGTCGTAGAGGTTGAGCCGCAGGTCTTGAATGAAATCCGCCGCCTGCTGCCCTTGCGGATTTTCGAGCACATCGCGGATCCAGGTGAGGAACTCATCCATCGACTGGTCGGCCCCCTGGATGCCTTCCTTGTATTTCCAGTGCGCGGCCACCCCGCGTTCAGCCACCTCGTGCATCTTCCGGGTGCGGATCTGCACCTCGACGCGCCGCCCCTCCGGCCCGATCACAGTTGTGTGCAGGCTCTGGTAGCCATTGGACTTGGGCACCGAGATGAAATCCCGGAACCGCTCCGGGATGGGCTTGTACAGGTCGGTGATGAGCGAATAGACCCGCCAGCAGTCTTCCTTGCCTTTCTTGTCCTCGGACTGGAGTATGATCCGGATGGCGAGCAGGTCGTAAATCTCGTCGAGGGGCTTGTTCTGCTCGCGCATCTTGCGATAGATCGAGAAGATGCTCTTGGAGCGCCCGTAGATTTCACACTGGTACTGGTCCTGCTCCAGGCGGGTCTGCACTGGGGCGATGAAGGCCTTGACGTAGGTTTCGCGTTCATGCCGGGTGGCCCGCAGCCCGGTGACGATCTCGCGGAAGGCTTCGGGTTCGAGGTATTTCAGGCACAGGTCTTCCAGTTCCATCTTGATGGCCGACAGCCCAAACCGATGGGCCAGCGGAGCAAACAGGTCGCGCGTCTCGGTGGCGATCTTGATCTGGCGCTCGCGCGGCAGCGCATCGAGCGTCCGCATGTTGTGCAGCCGGTCGGCGAACTTGATGAGGATGACGCGGATATCCGACCCGATGGAGAGGATGAGCTTGCGGACGTTCTCGGCCTGTCCCAGTGCCCGGCTGGCAAAGACGCCGCTCATCTTGGTCAGCCCGTCGATGATGGTGGCGAGGGCAGGGCCAAACTCTTCGCGGATCAGGTCGAGCGACAGCTCGGTGTCTTCCACCACGTCGTGCAGCAGCGCCGCCGCCACGCTCACGTCGTCGATGCCCACGTTGCGCACTACGATGAAGGCCACCTCTACCGGGTGGCTGAAGTACGGCTCGCCGTTGGCCCGGCGGTCGTTGCGGTGCGCCCAGTACCCCAGCAGGAACGCCCGGCGGATCATCGGTTCATCGACCGTCCGCAGGTGCGTGCGGCATTCCTGAAGCAAGGCTTCGAGCTTCTGCTCAAAAGGGGCCTCCATCTGCAACCCGTTGCCCCGCAAGATCGCCGATGCCTGGATCATATCACACTGCACATGCTATGTGTTCAGAAAGCAGCAGGGCCTGCTCCCCCTGGCAAGAACAGGCTTGGGGGAGGTCGATCCAACCTGCTTCCCGATCCCCCTGCCCTGTTCAAGGAACACACGGGAGATGCACCCCAGGCATTTTATCCAGCAAGGCGTTGAAAGTTCGGCGTACCCGCCCCCCTTCGCCACAAGGCAGGTCCTGCCGTCATCCGAAGGGCCAGGGCGTTACCGGTTGTCAATCCGGTGGGCGGCGGTGTAGGTCGTCCGGAGGGGGTTCGGCAACGAGGGCTTCCACCAGGTCGTCGAGCAGGTCGAGGTGGTGCAGCCCCTGTGCGAAGAGGGCGTCCAGACGACCGGTGGCCGCCGCACCCGCTGCCTGCTGCTGGTCGCGGGCCGGGGTCAGTGGCCGGAACGCATCAAGGTCAGCCCGCAGCGCGTCCAGTTCCGCCTGCGTCAACCCATAATCGGCCAGGGCAGACAGGTAGGCCAGCCCCTGGGCATGAATCGTTTCGCAGCGCTGTATCACCTCGGCCTCCGCCGCGCACTCCAGCTCCGTGCGTCCGTAATCGATGGCGTGCAGGAGCGCCTGGTTCCCGATGCGCTGGGCGTAGGGACGCAGCTTGAGGATCACCCCAAAGGCACAGTCGCAGAGCCGGGTATGCTGGGCGTTCTTGTCGCGGATCACACCCATATAGTTACTTCCGTCAGTTGAGTCATGTTCATTGCACTGTGAGCGAATTAATTTGTCAGAGTGCCATGTCATTTAATCAAAATATATAAGATGTTCAGAATCAAATGCATAATCATTCTTGACAACGAACCAGTATGAACCAGATGAGATACCATCCGCATTCCAACTTAGACGATGTTGACCTTTCATCAATTATCCATCAAAAATAGTATCAACTTCTCTTCCTAATATGTCATACACTTTAACAATTATATTGCCAGGCTTGGAGACACTAACAGTCAAAGTAACATGCTGCGTAAATGGATTAGGAAATACAGAATCGATCTGAATCTGTTTGGTAATACCCTGCTCATCTTCAACCACCGTGCTTGTGACGTTCAGGCTTCGATGAATACCCCATCGTGTTCCCGCATAGAGATAACTAGCCTTATCCAGTGCCAATGACCATGTTTCAATGCCCTCCAGTCCGTAACGCTCCCAGCTCATTCCTTCATCCACTGATCGGTATACTCCTTTTGTAGTACCTGCAAAGAGGTTCCCTTCCGGATCAATGGCGAGTGAACGTACCTGCCCCATCAATGTAGAAGGGTATTCTTGAGGTGGTTCCCATGTTAGGCCTGGATTGGTAGATCGAACTACTGTTCCGTTAACGCCAACAAAGAAATGCCCTTTTGCATTAATGGCTATGGAATATACAGCAATAGACCAATCGGGGAAAGCATGCCAAGTATTGCCACTATCCTGAGAATAGAACAACTCCCCACATAGATCCTCCAGGCAACCGACATTTCCAGCCAGGACTTGATCTGAAGGCCCACACGCAAGTTTCCAATACTCCTCAACATGAGTTGAACGAAGTACGTCTCGCCACATAGATCCATTGTCATCCGAGCGCATTACCCAGTAAGCGGTAGCAGCAAGAATTGGCCCAGCATCACAAATTGAGATCCCTGTTGCTACTGGATTACCCAAAATAGGTATTTGTGCCCATGTCATACCTGCATCAAAAGAACGATAGAATCCTTTATTATAGGTTCCAGCATACAGTGTATTATCCGGCGAAATTGCCAAAGAAATGATTCCGTTCGTTGAATCTATATCTGCCTGTATCCAAGTCATCCCATCATTATCCGAACGAAGAATCTCGCCATGGTCAGTGCCCGCATAAACCCCTTCATGTACCCCAGAGACAGCAATAGACAATACAGGATTAGTTACACTTGTCGAATACAATTGTTGCCAGAATGTATCCTGGCTTAAGGAAGGTGCGGCATAGAAACTTGCCAATACGAATAGGAATGTCGTCATTCTACCCAGCTTATGTCGCCATGAGTTGACCATTTTTTTTCAGGTCTAACCCACAATCAGACATCAAAGGTGTCTTTTCCGAGTGCATAGGTCTCTGCAAACGACGTTTCATAAACTGTAACCTTATGGAATGGAGTCTTATAACCATTTCCTGAAGCTAAGGCATTGTTTCTTCTCTGGCAAGCCCATATAGGGCACTTTGAAATGCCCTTCGGCCTGGGCCAGCCGCTTGCACTGTGCTCCTGTCCCAGCGAGAGGGGACTTCAGGATGGAGTCCTGACAAAAAAGGCCCTGGGGCCCCAGGGCCTTCATCATTCGGTTCAGTTGGTTCAGGCGTCTTTCTCCGGGTCGCCGGGATCGGCGGCTTCCGTTGTTGGGGCCTCCGGGGCCGACTCGGTTGTTGGGGCTGCGGCCTCCGGTGCTACCGCTTCGGCGACCGGAGCCTCGGCGATGGCCTCGACAGTAGGCGCTCCCTCCGCTGCGGCCACAGCTTCGGCAGGCTGAACCGCCTCCTCGGCGACCGGCGCAACAACGCTGGCCGCCGTAGCGGCTGCAGTGGGCGTGCTGACACCCTTGCCTGCCCTACCACGACGGGTGCGGCGGCGACGGCCTTTCGCCTCTCCTCCGGGCTTCACATCGTTGTAGTCCACCAACTCGATCAGGGCCAGCTCGGCCGCATCTCCGCTGCGCATGCCCAGGCGCACGACCCGCGTATAGCCGCCTTCCCGCTCGGACAGCCGGGTGGCAATCTCGCCGAAGAGGATTTTCACCCCCTCCTTGCTTTGCAGATGGCGGAACACCTCGCGGCGGTTGTGCATCGAGTCTTCCTTGGCGCGGTTGAGGATCGGCTCGACAAACCGGCGCAGGGCCTTTGCTTTCGCCAGCGTGGTGGTGATACGCTTGTGGGCGATGAGCGCGTTCGAGAGCGCACGGAGCGTCGCCCGGCGATGCCCGGCTTTGCGCCCCAGGTGGTTATCGGTATTGGCGTGTCGCATGGTTAGTGGGCCTCCTCGAAGTATTTGTCCACATCCATCCCGAAGGACAGGTTGCGCTCATCCAGCACTTGCATCAATTCCTGGAGGGACTTGCGGCCAAAGTTGCGGAACTTGAGCATCTCCGACTCCTCGCGCCGCACGAGGTCGCCGATGGTCTTGATGTTGGCGGCCTTGAGGCAGTTGTGGGCGCGTACGGACAGGTCCAGTTCATCCACTGTCTGCATGAGCAGTTCGCGGACGCGCTGCACCTCGGCATCGACCTCCTTGACCTGCTCCGGCTTGGGCGGCTCGGCATCGAGCTTGATGAACAGGTTCACATGGTCGCGCAGGATGCTGGCGGCCTGTTGCAGCGCATCTTCGGGCAGGATCGAGCCGTCGGTGGTGATCTCCAGCGCCAGCCGTTCGTAGTCTACCCGCTGCCCCACCCGGGTGGGCTTGATCGTGTAGCGCACGTTCAGGATGGGGGTGAAGATGGCATCGATGGCGATGACACCGATGGGGTCGTCGGGCTGCTTGTTCTCGTCTGCCGGGATGTAGCCCCGCCCCTGCCCCATGCGCAATTCCACAGCCAGGTGTGCTCCTTCGGACAGGGTGGCGATGTGGTGTTCGGGGTTGAGCACCTCATAGTCGCTCGTGACCTGGGCAATGTCGGCAGCGGTCCAGGTGGAGGGTCCCCGGAGGATCAGGTGAAGCGGGGTGCCGGGGGTAGCCTCTTCAAATGACCTGAAGCGCACCCCTTTGAGGTTCAGAATGATATCGGAAACATCCTCCGTGACGCCTTCGACGGTGGAGAACTCGTGCTGCACCCCATCGATCTTCAGGGCGGTGATCGCCACCCCTTCGAGCGAGGAGAGCAGCACGCGGCGCAGGGCATTGCCAATCGTCACCCCATAGCCCCGTTCCAGTGGCTGGATGACGAAACGCCCATAGGTTTCGGAAATCTCCTCGACCTCGACCCCGTCTGGCATCTGAATCGCGTAGTTGCTCATAGAGGATTTGCTTCTTGGATTCGAAAGCAGGATAGAAACCGGCGAATGCCCCGTCCGTGTACGGCGGCGGGGCCGGGCGCTTACTTGGAGTACAACTCGACGATGAGCTGCTCGCGGATCGTCTCCGGGATGTCCTCGCGGTTGGGATAGTCCAGGAACTTGCCCTGCATTTCCTTGCGGTCCACCTCCAGCCAGGGGAACGTCCGCCGGCTGCGCTTGACCGATTCGCGGAACGACTCGATCTGGCGGCTCCCCGGTCGCACGGCAACTACATCGCCCGCCCGCATCAGCCGCGACGGGATGTTGACCACGTCGTCGTTGACGAGGATGTGCCCATGCACAACCATCTGGCGGGCCTGGCGGCGTGTGCGGGCAAAGCCCAGGCGGTAGACGGTGTTGTCGAGGCGGGATTCGAGGAACTTGAGCAGGTTCTCGCCCGTGATGCCCTTGCGGCGGGCGGCTTTCTCAAACAGGTTCCTGAACTGCCGTTCCAGTAACCCGTACAGGTGTTTGACCTTTTGCTTCTCTTTCAACTGCACGGCGTACTCGCTCTCCTTTGCACGGCGGTTACGGCCATGCACCCCTGGCGGGTGGGGTTTGCGCTCTAGCGCCTTCGACGGACCGAAGAGCGGCTCGCCGTACCGCCGGGCGATTTTTTGTTTGGGGCCGCGATACCGGGCCATAGCTACCTCCTGGTTACTCGTCTGGTGTTTCAAACGTTGGGATACGTCCACGACGCATCCAAGCCGGGCTTATACCGATGTCGGAACGAGGGTTTCGGAGGGCAGTGGCGTTCAATGCCACCCGTACCGTCTGAACCCTGTGTTCCGCCCCTGCGTCAGACGCGGCGGCGTTTCGGTGGCCGGCAGCCATTGTGCGGGATGGGGGTGACATCGCGGATTGTGGCGATCTCCAGCCCGGTGGCCGAGAGGGCGCGGATGGCCGACTCGCGCCCGGCACCAGGTCCCTTGACAAACACCTCCACGCGGCGCAACCCCAGGTCGTAAGCTTCCTTGGCTGCCGAGGAGGCAGCCACCTGGGCCGCATACGGCGTGTTTTTGCGGCTGCCCTTGAAGCCCATCTTGCCGGAACTGGCCCACGAGATGGTGTTGCCATACTGGTCCGTCACCGTCACGATCACGTTGTTGAACGTGGCCTGGATATGGGCTTGTCCGTTGACCTCGACGACGACGTTTTTCTTGCGGGTGGCACGGGCCCCCCCCCGTGCAGTGGTGGTCTGTCTCTTTGCCATGGTGGTAGTAACGTGGCGAAACGTGGCCGCACCGTGGGCGGGCAGCCACGCGAAAGCTTACTTCTTCGGGTTACTTCTTCGGGGCCTTCTTCTTCCCGGCGACGGTCTTCTTCCGGCCCTTGCGGGTGCGGGCGTTGGTGCGCGTGCGCTGTCCTCGCACCGGCAGCCCCCGGCGATGCCGCAGCCCCCGGTAGCAGCCGATGTCCATCAGCCGCTTGATGTTGAGCTGCACCTCGGTCCGCAACTGCCCCTCCACCAGGAACTCGTCCTCGATGATCCGGCGGATGGCACGGGTCTGCTCATCGGTCCAGTGGCTGGGGTGGGTATCCTCGTCGAGGCCCACTTTCTCCAGGATGACGCTGGCCGAAGCACGACCGATGCCAAAGATCGACGTGAGCGCGATCACCCCGCGCTTGTGCGTTGGAACATCTACTCCAGCAATACGAGGCATGGTTGATTTCGGATTTCCTGAAGGGGACGTGCCCTTCGGTCAATTTCGCGATGCGGGAAACGGGGTGTGGAAGCACAAGCCTCCGCCCCTACCCCTGCCGTTGCTTGTGCTTGGGGGTCTTCTTGTTGATGATGTACACGCGTCCCTTCCGGCGGACGATCTTGTCGTCGGCACTGCGCTTCTTGACACTGGCTCGCACTTTCATAGTCGTTCAGCAGGGTTTTTCGTCACTTTCAGGCAGATTAGGTTGAACGCAGGACCAAAAGTCTGGTTCTAGGCTCTTTTTTCTTCACCAGAAATACCCGGAGCTATCGGTAACGGTACACAATCCGGCCTTTGGAAAGGTCATAGGGGGAAAGCTCCACCTTGACGCGGTCGCCTGGCAGGATTTTGATGAAGTTCATGCGCATCTTCCCGGAAAGCAGGCCCAGGATTTCGTGGTTGTTTTCGAGGCGTACCCGGAACTGGGCGTTCGGCAGGGCCTCCACCACAACACCATCCTGCTCGATTGGGCGTTGCTTAGACATGCACTTCCTCGTGTTGCAATTGGTAAGGGGGAACGTCCAGCACTTCCTCGATGTAGGCGAAGGTCGTCAGGATTTCCGGCTGTCCCCGGCGGATCACCACCGTGTGCTCATAATGGGCGGAGGGTTCCCGGTCCAGCGTCCGCACCGTCCAGCCATCATCATCGTCGAAGCTGACCTCGTGGGTGCCCCGGTTGATCATGGGTTCGATACAGATCACAAGGCCCTCCTTGAGCTTCTTGCCTTCCCCCCGACGGCCATAGTTGGGCACCTGGGGGTCTTCGTGCATGTTGCGCCCGATGCCGTGCCCCACGAGGTCGCGCACGACGCCGTATCCCTGGCGTTCACAATAGCGCTGCACGGCCTCGGAGATGTCGCCCACCCGTTTGCCCGCGACCGCTTCCCGGATGCCCTGGTAGAGGGCTTCGTAGGTAATGCGGCAGAGCGCGGCGGCTTCTGGCGAGATCGTGCCGACGGCGAAGGTATAGGCACTGTCGCCGTAGTAGCCGTTGAGTTCCACCCCGCAATCGATAGCAATCAGGTCTCCTTCCTGCAACGTGATCGGTCCGGGAATGCCGTGTACCACCACGTCGTTGACCGAGGCACAGATGGCACCAGGGAAGGGTGTGCCGCGCCCCCCCATCCGGTAGCCCTTGAACGAAGGGCGTGCGCCCCGGCTGCGGATGAACGCCTCAGCCACCTGGTCCAGATGGGCCGTCGTCACACCGGGGCGAACGTGGCGCCCCACCTCGGCCAGCGTGCGGCTGACCAGGTCTGCACTGGCCCGTAACAGGTCGATCTCGCGCGCGCTTTTCAGGTGAATCATGGAGGCAGGGCGTCAGGTAATCCGGACCAGGTGGTCCATCGGCCTTACATACGGCGACCGCGGATGCGGCCACTCTTCATAAACCCGTCGTAATGCCGCATCAGCAGGTGTGACTCGACCTGCTGGAGCGTATCGAGCACCACCCCGACCAGGATCAGCAGGCTGGTGCCGCCGAAGAAGGCCGCGAAGCCGCCGCTGATACCGAACATCGTCGCAAAGGCGGGCAGGATGGCAATCAGTCCCAGGAAGACGGCGCCCGGCAGGGTGATGCGCGTCAGGATGTTGTCGATGAACTCGCTCGTCTGCTTGCCCGGGCGGATGCCGGGGATGAACCCGCCGTTGCGCTTCATCGTGTCGGCCATGTCGCGGGGGTTCACGGCAATGGCCGTATAGAAATAGGTGAAGAAGATGCAGATCAGGAAGAAGATGAGGGCATTCCACGGACTGGTGATGTCGGTGAAGATGCGTCCCAGGTTCTGCATGAACGCACTATCCGGGAAGAACGAGGCGAAGGTCGCCGGGATGAACATGATCGACTGGGCGAAGATGATGGGCATCACCCCGGCAGCGTTGATTCGGATGGGCAGGTACTGCGTAGTGCCGCCGTATACCTTACGCCCCACGACGCGCTTGGCGTACTGCACGGGCACCCGGCGCATCCCCTGGGTGATGAGCACCACGCCCGCCGTTACCAGCACGAAGAGGCCCAGTTCGAGCAGGAACACAAACAGGTTGGGGGTGAGCGAGTATTCGTTGTACAGGGCCACCGGGAAGCGGGCGATGATCCCGATCATGATGATCAGCGAGATGCCATTGCCGATGCCGCTCTCGGTGATGCGCTCGCCCATCCACATGACGAACATCGTCCCGGCGGTCAGCACGACGATGGTGCTGATCATGAAGAACACCGGGTTGATGACGATAGCCGAAGCCGTTGGCCCATACTGGAGGTTGATGGCAAAGCCGATGGAGTTGAGCACCGCCACCAGGATAGTGCCATAGCGGGTGAGCTGGGTGATGCGCCGCCGTCCTTCCTCGCCTTCCCGCTGCATCTTCTGGAAGTAGGGTACCACCGCGCCCATCAGCTGGATGATGATGGAGGCGGTGATGTAGGGCATGATGCCCAGGGCAAAGATGCCCGCCGCGCTGAAGGCCCCCCCCACAAACAGGTCGAGGAACCCGAAGATGTTGTTCGGATCCCGGTTGGCGTTGACCTGTGCCAGCGTTTGGGCATCGACCCCCGGCAGGGTGATGTAAGCCCCGAGCCGATAGACGGCCAGGATCCCCATCGTGTACAGAATCCGCTTCCGCAGCTCCTCAATCTTCCAGATGTTGCGGAAATTCTCAGCGAGACCGGCCATAGATGCGTGTCCAGGTCAGGATTAGTGGGCTTGTTTGCGTTCGGTGGCCGTGCCCCCTGCGGCGGTGATCTTCTCCCTGGCGGAAGCGCTGAACTTGTCGGCGGTGATGTTCAACGCCACGTTCAGTTCGCCACCACCCAGTACTTTTACCCGGTCGGCCTTGCGGACGAGGCCCAGTTCCACCATCGTTTCAGGGGTCACATCGGCCCCGGCTTCCATCTGCTTGGCCTCGACTAAC
>CAZLRO010000096.1:0-9071 GCA_964561865.1 uncultured Rhodothermaceae bacterium
CCCCAGCAGCAGGAGCAGCAGCACCAGCGAACGCGCCGGGCGTCGTTGGGGGCGACGCGGCTGCCGAAACCGGAACCGTCCCGACATTGCCTTTGGTGCCGGATCATAGCGGGGGCGGTATCCAAAGGCGCGGGGGCGCGCCTGTCCAGTGGGGAGGAACAAGCGCATCCTCGGTAGGCGTTTTCGCGTCCAGCACCACAACTGCCGGAGGCTTATACAGGCCGTCCGGAGCCACGTTCCGTCATCCGAAAAGCCGTGCCCCGTAGGCCAGGTAGAGGTAGACCAGTGGGGCCGCCACGACGAGCGAATCGATGCGATCCAGGACCCCGCCGTGGCCGGGGAAGAGGTGCCCGGAGTCTTTCCAGCCGACCGAACGCTTGAGCTTGCTCTCGGCCAGATCACCGAGCTGGCTGACCACGCCGCAGATTAGCACCAGCACCAGCAGGTGCGGCCAGGCCACGAAGTCCAGCACGGTGAACTTGAGCACGACGGCCATCGCCAGCGTCCCCCCCACCCCGCCGATAGAACCTTCCCACGTCTTCTTCGGAGAGATATGCGGGGCCAGCGGGTGGCGCCCCAGGGTCATGCCCACCACATAGGCCAGCACATCCGCTGCCCAGACGAGCAGGAAGAGGCTGAGGGTGAGGAAGAACGCGGCCCGGTCGTCCACGAACGGCCCTGTGGCGTGCCGCAGGTCGCCGAGAAAGGTCAGGAGCGCGGTGGGATAGAACACCCCGAAGAGTGTGGCGGGCAGGTCGGTAACCGGATTTTCGCGGGCTTTCCAGATGGAGACGAACAGGAACAGCCCCAGGAACCAGACGAAGGCGACGAGCCAGGTCTCCGGCCAGAGGGGGTGCAACCCCACGAGGGCACCCATCCCCAGCCCGGTGATCCAGTGGGGACGCGCCCCGCCTGCCGCCATGATCCGGTAGAACTCTGCCTGTCCCAGCAGGGCTACCGCTACCAGCACCATACTGAACACCCATCCTCCCTGCCAGGTGATCCCGATCACCAGCGGGGTAGCCAGAAGTGCCGTCAGAACCCGAAGAGCCGTGTTGGACACGCAGGAACCGGGGTTAGAAACGAACAGGGGCACTACCAGACCGGGGTACGCGGTGCCCCAGCGGTTCATAACTCACTCACGAGCCGGATATCCACTGCGTTGAAGTTATCACCCCGATCCGAATTAACCAACTTGAACTCAAAAATCAGCTCGCGGCTGGGGAGCTTGTTCTGCACGTAGGAATCCTGAAGGCGGGAGAAATGAAAGAAGGCCGTGTCGTAGGGCGAGGCCTCATCCCGCGAGTCCGTCACCCAGAGGTCGGGCGAGATGTGGCGCAGGAAGCGCATGTAGCCGAACCCTTTCTCCTCGTTGTAATAGTAGCACCAGCCACGCACGATGGAGTAGGGTTCGCCCCACAACGCCCCGTTCGCTCCGGCAATCGGGGTCAGTTCCGGGATGAGGTAGCCCGACATGAACATGTCCGCTTCCTTGCGCAACTGCACCGAGACATTGTTGAACGCTACGATCTCGACCCGGCAACCCTTGTTTTGCAAGGCACGCACGACCTGGACGAAGTCCCCGTCGCCGGTGGCGATGAGCACGCGGTCGAGCTTCTCGGACTGGAGCAGCGCATCGACGGCCAGGTCGAGGTCGGAGTTGGCCTTGCCGTAGCGGGTTCCGGCGTCATCCTCGTACCACTTGATCTCCTTGACGATAACCTTATAGCCGAAGTCCCGCAGGGCCGAATGAAAGCCAGCGGCCTTCTCGCGGTAGGTATAGTCGGTTTCGGCGCGTTCAGCGTCGTAGGTCACATACACATTCAGCCGCACCGGCTCAGCCCCGTCCCGGCAGGCAAAGGCCCGCAGGATGTCGTATTGCATCCGGGAGCCGCCGTTCCGATAAATGTTGGCCGCATCGACATAAACCCCCACCTTTCCGGGGACTGCAACCATACCCATAGCACTACCTGTACTCCTCACCGAAACCCTTTTTCAGCAGAGAAAGGCCCTGATTTCTGTCGGGGCGGGCAGGAATTTTTCTACCCGCATGCATCCCGTGTCTGCCGGATGCACCTGAAGGAGGAGAACGTCAGATTCGAGATTTTTCGGGTGCGCCTGCGGGCTAACGCGGATTTCAATTTTCGGGAGGGGCCGGGGGCGGATCGGTGTCGGGCACCGACAGGCGGATGGTCTCGATGCCGGAGTCGAGCAGGGCCTGGGTGGAAGGGTCGTGGGCAGGCGGCGCATGGGGATCGGCTTCGAGCGCGGCGGCCTCCAGTTCTGCCTCAGAGACGGTGGGGGTGGCCAGGATCTGACGGGCTTCCTCGGCCTTGTCCGGCGGAACCATCACGTGGACCTGGGCCAGTTCTCCCAGGGTCAGGTTGAAGGCATGGTCGCGCTGGGTGAGCACGACGGCGGGAATGCCCGCCTCATCGAGCCGGTCCCGGACCAGATCGGCCTCATAATCCGTACCCGCCTGGAAGACGGACTGCCAGCCCTGATAGATGGTTTCTGCCATGGGGTTACCCTCCGCCTGTTTCCAGGACCAGACGATCAGAACGGTGTTGCAACTGCCCTCTCGCCCGGCGCTGCAACCCGCCCAGTAGCAGGGCCAGCACGACCAGGCTGCCCAGTAGGACCGGGAGCGGGAGTGCCATCTGCTCGATCTCTTCCAGGTTCATTCCCTGAGCGCGGGCATAGACCCCCAGCAACACGGCGAAGGCATTGTTGGCGAAGTGTACGAGGATGGCAGGCCAGAGGCTCCCAGTGCGCCAGGTCAGCCAGGCCAGGTAGCAGCCGAGCAGAGAGAGGGCCAGCAACTGGGTGAGGCGCAGGTGGTAGAGGCCGAAGAGGAAGCCGGAGAGGAAGATGCTCCAGCCTACCCCGGCACTGCGCTCGAACTGGCGCTGGGCGTACCCCCGGAACATCAGTTCCTCGCACAGGGCAGGCGTGACAGCCACGGTAAAGAGCGAGAAGAACAGCCCCAGGTCCTGCTGCAACACCTTGCCCAGCAGTTCAAGCTGGGTCTGTTCCATCTCCCGCACCCAGGACGGCCAGGGCCACTGGTCGCTCCAGGTGGTCAGGCTCTGGACGAGGGGCACAAGCGCGGCCCATCCCAACAGGCCCAGCAGGGTCAGGCCCGCCTCGGGCGCACGCAGCCGGAGCAGGGCCAACGGGCGACGGGTGTGCCACCAGGCCATCAGCAGGGCGGGCAACCCTAGGCCCAGGTAGAGGCCGATGGCATTGCCGGTGAGAATGGGCCGGGCGTACTGGTCGAAGGTCGTGGTCAGTACCGTCATCAGGTCGGCAGGCGGAACCCCGGCAGCCACCACAAACACCCCCATCGCCACCGCTGCGATGCCCTGAAACAGCACAAAGGCCCCCACCAGCGTCAGCGTCGCCGTCAGCCAGGGAGCAAAGCGCTGGCGTTCGAGCCACCCGTTGAGGGGCAGGGGCGGGAGGTCTTCCCACGGATCTTCCAGCACCTCGGCCCGCAGCGACACCCCCCGCACAGGACCAGACGGTTCGCCCGGCGGCCAGTCGCCAGCAGTGGGAAAAGGCAGGTCGGACACGAGGCGCACAGAATACGTCACGAGAAACGGGTCATGCGTGCAAGATAGGGACGACAGCCCCGTTCTGAAAAGGGAGTCTTCCCTTTCCGCACCCTCAGGCATAGGCCAGCTGTCGCCGCAGCCGGCTGACGATGGTCCGCAGGCGGGTATAGACGTACTTGTAGTTGTCGTATTGCATCACCTGGGCGATCTGGTGCGCCCGCATGCCCTGTTCGAACCGCAGCAGCACCAGCAGGTGGTCTTCGGGATGGAGGCTGTCGAGCACCTGGTTGAGGTGCTGGAGGCTCTCGTGTTGCTGAAGTGCCTCCTCGGCATTGCTTTCAGCGTCTTCCGGCTCCGGCCAGTAGCCATCCTCGCCCAGGTCGTCCAGCGAGAGCATGGCCCGGTTGGCGCGCAAGGCCGAGAGCAGATGCCAGCGTTTGTTGGTGGAGAGGTACCCCTCGATCTTCTCCAGGGCCTTGACCACCTCGACAACGCTACATGCAATGCTGTGCTTGGCCGTGACCGTCTCAGCGATCTCCTGGTGGGAGAGGTTGGACTGGTAGTAGTATTTGAACACGAGCCGTTCGCGGGTATCGAGCCGCGAGAGCACCGACTGTGGCACCGACTGCATGCGCCGCTTCCGGAACCGGTCCCGGCAGGCATTCGCCACCACCACACTCAGCCATGGGGTGATCTCGCTGTTCATCCGAAACCGCCGCAGGGCCTGGTAGTCGTAGGCCCGCAGCCGTTCACAGATGGCGGTGTAGACCTCCATCACCTCATCCGGATCGTGCATGAACCGCCGAATCATCCCCAGCATCACCGGTGTATACCGCTCCAGCAGCAGGGCATAAGCCCCTTCCGGATCATCCTGAAACTTCTCAATCAACACCCCATCACCCATAACTACACCTTCTTGAGCTTGCTTGATCTTACCGCCTGTGTAGAACAGTTTTATGAGCACAAGCTTCACGCGCCAGGCTCCGCCGCTCCTTGACGCTCCCTGTCAGATACTGTATTTTGGGAACCCTTGCGCCCGTAGCTCAGCTGGATAGAGCGTTGGATTCCGGTTCCAAAGGCCGAGGGTTCGAATCCTTCCGGGCGCGCCAGGCCCCCAAAGCTGTTGCTTCGGGGGCCTTTTTGGTTCCGGGCGGGGCTTCCCCAAGCCCCTCCCGGTCCCGACGCGCACCGGCCTTTACCTCAACGTACCCGTGCGGAGCCTTCACGAAGATGATGCCAATTTCACGAAAACCGACCAAAGGCCGCGAAAAGGGCAAAAACATACGTCTGGAACACGGAGCCATGCCGAAATGAGACGCGCACGTCCCGGCTTTCTGCGCGGGTGCTCAGGATGAGATGGGTGGATGAGACGGGTCGTCCCTCTCCGGTAACAGGTCCAGGGGCTATGAAATGCGCCGAAGGGCGAGGCGGAGGCGTTGCTCCAGGGCCTGCCGGTAGTCGAAGGTGCCGGGCCATCGCAGGGCTGCGGTGTAGGCGGCTTTGGCCTCCTGCTGCCGCCCCTGTGCCTCGTATACCTCCCCGATGTAATACTGGGACCAGGGTCCCCACTTGGCCTGGGGGTCGCCGGGGTGCTGGCGGGCATGTTGATAGGCCCGCAGGGCTTCTTCCCACCGCTGCTGTGCCTGGTAGATACGCCCCATCCGGTAGGCCGCCTCGGCCCGCTCCGCTGCCGGAACACCGGGCGTGGCGAAGACCTGTTCCAGCCGCTGCAAGGCCATCGCATACCGCCGCGACTCGTGCGCGTTGCGGGCCAGCACCAGCGCACGCCCGTGCTCGCCCAGCGGGGCCTGCTGCAACTGCATGGCCCGGCGGGCGGCAGCGGCATCGCTGTCGTATTCCCGCTGGGCCTTCACCTGCTGGTAGAAGCGCAGGGCTTCGGAACGATGCCCCTGCATCTCCAGCACCAGCCCAAGGTGCAGGTGTGCCAGCGCCTTCATCTCCGGACCGGCATGGCGTGCCAGGTACCGTCGATACCAGGCTTCGGCATCGGCATACCGGTCCTGCCGAAAGAGCGCTTCACCGAGGTAGAAGTCGGCATAATCTACCGGGAACCCGGCAGTCACTGCCCGCTGGAGAACCTGTCGCAGCACCGTCTCGGCCTCGCTGGCCCGGTGGTCGGTGAACAGGGCATACCCGTAGAGATAGGCCAGGAACGGGTTTTCCGGGTGCGCCTGGTGGAGCTGTCGCAGCCGGGGGAGGGCCTCGCCCCGGGCCTCGTTGAGGACCACATCGTTTATCGCCAGCAAGGCGTTGGCCTCCTCACGGCCATAGGTACTCTCGTCCGCAGCCCGTCGCAGCAGCCGCAGCCCTTCCCCGGCATGGCCGTGATACCCGATCAGCCGCAGGAATCGCTGGTAACCGCTGGGCAGCGAGCCAATGGCCCACTGCATCAACCCTCGTGCCTTGTAGGCCTCGACAAACCCCGGCCAGGTATGGTGGATGCGTTCCAACTCGTTGTAGGACAGTCGGGCAGCCAGCACTGCCTGCAAGTAGTCGCCCGTCTTGGCTTCGGCCAACGCCCGCTGCAGGTTCGCCTCGGCCCCCAGCCACGCCCGCCAGCGGGAGTCCGGATGTGCCTTCAGGGCCGTCTTCAGGCTGTCGGAACGGGCGAAGAACTCTGCTTCCATGCGCCGGTCGCTGGTGAGGATGAGCTTCAGCAGCGAGGTCGTCGCCAAGTGGTGCCAGGCCGCCGCCGCGCCGTCTGCCGTCCGGGAGAGGCGCACGAACGTCTGCTCGGCTTCGGCCAGACGAAAGGCGAGCAGGTGCGCCCGCCCCGTATGCAGCAAGGCTTCGGAAGCGGCCTCCTCCAGCAGCATGGGCCGCTCCCCAGCCCGGAGCACCTGCACCGAAACGAGCACCCAACACAGCAACAGCAGGGCAAAGCGCATGGAGAAATAGGGGAGCTGAAGAGGGAACTGATGCTGGGGAAGATAGCGATTGGTAGTTGGTATTTGGGACGCTTCGCTTTGGTTGAAGATTAGGGTGCTCAAAAGGCCGCATCCTCCCAACACTACCCTGTCATTCCGAACGAAGTGAGGAATCTCACGCCGACGTAGAGCTACAAGATTCCTCACTTCGCTCGGAATGACAGCAGGGGTGGAGGGCCAGCATAACCAAAGGCCGAATGGCCGTACCAAACCCCAAGCACCTCCTGTTTCTCACACCAGCCATGCGAGCAGCATCGCCAGGAGTGCTCCGCAGAGCGTACAGGCCAGGTTGACGCGGTCGTTGGTGAGCCAGCGCCAGCCACGCACCAGCCGGTTGGAAGTATCGCCAACAGCCGGGCGTTCGGTTGGTTCGCCCGACCGGGCATCCTGGTACTGCGCCTGCACGGTCCCCCCCAGCAGGCTGTCGACAAGCGATGCCGCGAACCCTCCTCCGGCAATCAGCACCAGCGTGTACAGGGCCTGGCCGTCCGGCCACCATGGCCCAGCGGCCAGGCACACCCCCGCTGCCCCCAGCAACGCCCCGGCCGTCCCCGGCAGCGACACCGCCCCGGACGTGCCGCGTGGAACCACCTGCCCCGTCGTCAGCAGCCGGGGTTGGCCCTTCCACAACGTGCCCAGCTCGGTGGCCCAGGTGTCGGCAGCGGCGGCAGCAAAAGCCCCCAGGTAGGCCGCATACCACAGCGGCTGCGGGAAAAAAGCATCAAGCAACAGAAACGCCCATGCGACGCCACCATTGGCATACACCTGCCCGGCGTCCCGCACACTGCCTTTCTCATTGCGGGCTGCGACCGGTGCCTTGCGACGGCGACCAAGCCGGGAAAGCAGGCTGGAGAGCAAGAAGAACGTGAACCCCGGCAGTGCCCAGGCCCATCCCCCCAGCGCCACCACCGAAGCCGCCAGCAACCCTCCTGCCACCGCGCCAGACGGAGCCAGAAACCGCAGGTGCCACGTCAGCAGGCCAAACCCCACCCCCACCCCGGTAGCTCCCAGCAGGTGGAAGCGGGCTTGCGGGTGTACCTCGAAGTGCCGAAGCACCACCAATGCTGCCAACACCATGAAAAAGTTATCCCATCCCCTTCCTCCCAACAGTTCGACGGCCGTCACCACGACGGCCAAAGCCGTTGCACAGACCGCTATTTCTGCCCCGGACCAGGCGATCCATCCGTCTGCCCGGAGGCCGAGGAGCGACAGCCCGGCCAGCACACCCGCCGAGGCCAGCAACGCCCCACTGCCCGCAAGGGATTTGACTGCCGTGCCCATCGGGAAGCGTCCGGGCCGCTTCGACCCTGTCCCCACCCAGGCAGCCAGTGGGTCCGAAAGGCCCATGAGGAGAAAGGCGACGGGAATAGCGAACCGGTGTTGCGGCGCGTACTGCCAGGCCACCAGCAGGGCCAGCACGAGCGCCATCGGGAACGTGACAGTGCCGAGGCTGGGACGGGCGATGCCGTGTATACCGGGAAACCATCCCCACCGCAAGGCCAGCAGGTTCACCCCGATGAATGGCACCGCCAGCACATATACCCAGCCCGGATGCGCATACAGCCAGGGCGTCGCCGCCACGAACAGGGCCACCCCGGCGTGGACTACCCGCCGCGATGTCTCCGGTGCACAGCCCTGGTGCTGCAACCACTCTCCGACTCCTATCAGGCCCAGCACCCCCGCTACCGAGGCCAGAAACACCGGAAGCTCCGCACTGTCCATCCGCCCTAGAAACGTACCTGCACGGTGGCAACGGGCTGGGCACGTCCATCCGGCCCATAGCCCAGCCCCATGTGCGTGCGGAGGCGGTCGTTGTGCAGCTTGGCCGAGATGGCCGCATCGACCCCGGCCATAAGGTGGTTGAAGATGAAGAAGACAGACAGGCGGGAAGCGCGGCGCAACAGGTCGTTGGCGTGCCCGTGGTCGTCGGCGTAGGCGCGGAAGGTATCGGTCACGTTCGGCTTGGTGCCCCCCTGTCCGGTCAACTCTGGGTCGATGGCGGCGGTGAAGTTGCCCTCGGCATCTTTCCAGGCGGCATAGTCGTCCCATCCCGGCGCGAACTGGTAGTATTTGCCGATGAGTTCGTAATACTGCTGTTCACCGAAGTTGGGGAGCTGGTGGGAGAACGTCGCCCCGGTTTCCGGATGGAACACCTGCCGTTCGATGGCCCTGATCTGCGAGAAGAAGGTGTTGGCGGCAGCTTGTTCGGTTGCACCCCAGGATTCCGGGTGCTGGAAGTCGATCCCGGTGGGGATGGTGATGGGCGGGGCGGTGATGCTGGCCCCGTACTCGTTCGTCAGAAACACCGTGTAGTCGTTGAGCCAGGCGGCATATTGGGTGGGACTCCACCGGGCATGGGCGAACGTCTGGAACGCCGTCTCGCCGTCCAGCCCCTGTTGTCGCCATACCGTATAGCCGGTGACGAGGGCGGCTTCCAGCGCCAGTCCGAAGGCGGCTTTCACCCACTGCCGGTTGTAGGCCTGCCCGGCCCCCGGCACGGCTGCCGACAGGACAAATGCCAGCGGGATGCTCCGCGACGAACCCTGGGCCGGGAGAGGCCGTACCG
>CAZLRO010000096.1:9081-12320 GCA_964561865.1 uncultured Rhodothermaceae bacterium
GTGGCGCGGACCTGGGCGGCCGTGGGCGGGGTATCCACCTGTGCCCATACGGGATTACCCCACGGCAACAGCACTGCCTGCAACAATACCAGCGGAAACAAGCGCATACGCATCAGAGCAACGGTTGGAGGGCTTCCTGGAAGAAGGCAAAGTCGCGGGCACCCAGCAGGTAGCGCCGGACGATGCCCTCGCGGTCGATGAGGTAGGTCGTCGGGCGCACATCCAGTCCACCCTTGAACGAGGCAGGGAGCACATCCGGGCTGTCTACCCGTGCGCTGACCGTGCGCATGGGCGTTTGTTGGTCGAAGGCCAGCAGGTCTTGGCGGGGTTCATCCGAGATCGAGAGCACGACGAGGCCGCTGTCCCGGTAGGCTTCCTGGAGCTGGTTCAGGTCCGGCGCCTCAATCAGACAGGGCGCACACCACGTAGCCCAGAAGTTCAGCAGTACTACCTTTCCCCGGTAGGCGTCGAGGTCGGTGCGGGTGCCTTCCTTGACCAGTTCGAACACGAAGTTGTTGGCCGGGAGGTTTAGCACCGCGTCCTCGACGGTCTGCGCCGTGGCGGCGGTCCGCGCCTCGTCCAGCGCCGACCGGGCCTGGAACGCCAGCAGCAGCAACAGCAGCGCCACCCCCACCAGGACGCTGGACAACCCCACGCCCATCCATCCCAGCCCATCGAGGGCGCGGCGGCGGTCCGGCGTGCCCGCCAGCAGATAGATGAACCCCAGGCCCAGCAACAACATCAGGCCCGCTGCACCCAGAACAAGACTAGTGTTCATGTGAAGCTAGAACGTGGAGGATGTCGGAGGGGGTGGCAACAAGCTGTGTCCCAGGTACCCAAATACCTCCTACAGGTCAAAACCGAAGAGGATGCCGACGTGCCAGAGCAGTTCGTTGCCATAGCGGACGAAAGTGTCGCCGCTGGGGGTGACGAACCCTTCATCGAGTTGGAAGTCGAAGGCATCGAGGCCATAGGTGGCACTGACAAACACGGCGGTCGGCAGCAGGTAGAACGAACCGAGGCCGAGGCGAAGTTCCGCACCGACATCCTTGCGGAACGTATCGAGGCCACGATAGCCGGTGCGGGAGGCCGCCGCCGCGTCGGCATAGACCCGTCCGTAGAGCTTGTCCACGTAGGCGAAGGCCACCTGCCGGTGGATGCGGGGGGCGAGGGGGAAGTGGTAGGCAGCTTGCAGCCAGAGCGTCTCGTTGCCTCCCAGGGCATAGAACGGATAGCCGCGTGCCCCGATGAGGCCCCCCACATAGTCGTCGTAGAAATCATCCACGTTGCTGCCGAGGATGCTGCTGCCCCGGAGGCGCAGGCCCAGCCCGTGCGTGCCTTGCAACGGCCTGCCCGGCAGGCGTCGGTAGTAACGCAGGTCCAGCGTCAGGCGCAGGCTCTGGTCCTGCTCATAGACCGGGACGAGCAGCCCGTCCTCGATGTTGAAGCGGTCGAGCAGCCGTCCGCGTTCCCAGTCCAGCCCCAGCTCGGCACGGAGGCCGTTGGGCACCACATCGTCATGCCGGTGGGGCTTGAGGGCTTCGAAGGAGGCTTTCGCCCGAAACGCACGCCCGATGAAATAGCGCTGCGAGGACGGGCTGATGCTCTGGTCGAGTTCCTTCGAGAAGAACCGTTCGGTGGTCACACGGTAGGGACTATAGCGATACCCCGCCTCCAGCAGCAGGTTGCGGTTCACCTTGCTGCGCACCGTCAGGTTGAGTTCCCACAGGTTGTAGGCCAGGTCGGCCAGGGTGGTGTCGGGGAAGCAGGCCGTACAGGGGAATTCCTCGATGGTCAGCCCGTTCTCCACGTTGCGACGGATATTGAACAGTTCAAGGCTGAACTGCGGCGACCAGCGGTGCGGGATCAGGCCCAGCCCCTTCCGGTATTCGAACTGCACGAAGAGGTCGCGTTCCAGCTTGAGCAGGTTCGTTGGCGCGAGGAAGTCCTCCACCGAGTTCGCCGGACGCGAGGCCAGGCTGAGGAGCAGTCCGCCAAAGAAGGACAACCCGTTCAGCACTTCGCGGGAGGAGGTGTAGAACCCGGCCTTCGTGTTGCGCCAGAGCGTCTCGCCACGGGTGCGGTCGGGCACCCGGACTTCGGCCAGGCTCCGCCGCCGTTCGATGTACTGGTCGAGGCGGACCACCGGGTAGAAGCTGAAGGCCGTGAAGACGTTCTTGTACGCCTCGACCTGCCCTTGCCCGTCGGCCCCGCCTGGGTTCAGCAAGACGGCATCTTCCTGCCGGAGGGTTTGCAGGGTGGCGGTCGGGAGGGGGGTCAGGTCGGTGTCGTCGTACTGGTTCAGCGCCAGCACATCGGTCCGCACCTTCTGCGTGACTGCGGGGGCGGCGTAGGTCGGGAGTGGGTCGAGTGGCTGGGGGGCTTCCAGCAGGGCCACCTTGTAGCCATCCCACTGATACTGGGCGAACGCTACCTGTCCGTTCGGCCCTACGTCCGGCATGAACGCTCCGCCGAGGACATTCGTCAGGGGCACCGGTAGGCGGGCTGTCGACGGGTCGAGGGGGAGGCGGTAGAGGTTGAAGATGCCGTTGGCGTCGGAGGCGAAGTACAGGTGCTCCCCGCGGGCATCGAACGCCGGGGAGCGCTCGTCGGCGGCGGTAGCCAGGAGGGGTGCCAGCCCCGTGCCGTCCGCATTGATGCGCCAGAGGTCCCGCCCCGCCTCACGCATCCGGGCAAAAGCCAGCCACTGCCCGGACGGGTGCCAGCGTGGATCGGTCACCTGGGTGCCATCGGTGAAGGTGGTGAGCGGAGTGACGTGCGTCGTGGCGGGATCGAACAGGTACAGGTTGGTGGAGCCGTCCGCCTGTCCGATAAACGCCACCTGCTGCCCGTCCGGGCGGTAGGCAGGGGCGGCAGCCCGCAGGTCGTGCGTCAGCCGGCGCTCCTGCTTCGTTTGCAGGTCCAGTTCGTACAGGTCCGAGAACAGGTAGCCGTCCTTCGTGTCGCGGATGCGGGCGTAGAGCAGGGCCTGCCCGTCGGGTCGCCAGGCGAAGGCGCCGGTAGTGCCCGCCGTGATGCGGTGCCCGAAGGCACAGGTGTGGACGAGCCGCTCCCCGGCGTCCAGGCCCTCCAGCACCTGCGTCGTCTTCGTCCCCGTCGCCAGGTCCAGTACGTACAGGGCCGTGCGGTTGAAGTCCTGGCCCTTGTTCGAGATGTAGGCCAGCCGCGCCCCGTCCGGCGAGAAGCGAGGATAGGCATTGCTGAAACCCTCCGGCTCC
>CAZLRO010000097.1:0-7869 GCA_964561865.1 uncultured Rhodothermaceae bacterium
AGGGCGTCACCAGTGGGGGCAACACGGCCAACTGCCGCACTACCTCCGCCAGGAGCGCCGCGTCGGGATAGTCCGGCTGCTGGAGGGCGGGCCGGTCTTGCCAGGAGGCCGGATGCCAGGACGGCGTCTGGGTGAGCAGCATCTTTCAGAAAAAAGTGAAAATCAGGAATGGATACTGACTACGCGGGAAACCGGGAGACGTTTCAGGGGACGGATTGTCGGGGGCTTGGTACTTGGGGGTTGGTACTTGGAGACGGAGGGTGAAAGGGGCCTTCGTCCCTACAGGGGCTTGGGAAGGGTGTCATGTTCTTCCCAAGCACCAGTCCTGCCCCAATGTTACCCAATAATGAGCGGATTGTGAGCCGGGCGTGACACGTTGTGATGCCTGCCGGAAGGCCTATGGCCTAACCTGGGCCTATCGTTTGATTTGCTTCCATCAACTCCCGCGACCATGAAAACATATTTGTCGATGTTGCTCTTGCTGGGGCTGGTCGCCGCGTGCGACAGTTCCGGGAACAGCGAAGATGGCGACCAGCACCGTGTGCAACTCAGTTTCACCGGCCTCGAACCGCTCACTAACGGTTTCCACTACGAAGGCTGGGCCATCATCGGCGGCAGCGCCGTCACCACCGGCAAGTTCAACGTGAATGCGGCCGGGCAGCTCACCACCCTCGCCGGGGCCACCATCGCCAACAATACGTTCGAGGTGGATACTGACCTGCACGATGCTTCGGCCATCGTGCTCACCATCGAACCGTCTGGTGATACCGATACCATGCCGTCGGATGTACACTATCTTGGCGGTGACCTCTCAAACGACCAGGCGGTGCTGACGGTAGCCCACAGCGCGGCGCTCGGCATCAGCTTCGCTGCTGCCACCGGCAAGTACATCCTCGCTACCCCCACCGACGACCCGGCAGGCAACGAGACCAGCGGCATCTGGTTCGTGGACCTGGCCTCCGGCAGTCCGGCAGCAGGGCTGAACCTGCCGACGCTGCCCGCAGGCTGGCGGTACGAGGGTTGGGCAGTGGTCGGCGGGCAGGCGGTGACCACCGGCACCTTCACGGCCAGCAACGTGGCAGACATGGCCGCGCCCTTCAGCGGCATCGTGGCCGGGCCGCCCTTCCCCGGCGAGGACTTCCTGCGCAACGCCCCGGCGGGCCTCAGCTTCCCGACGAGCCTTGCCGGTGGCATGGCCGTCATCTCTATCGAGCCGTTCCCGGACAACGACCCTGGCCCGTTCACACTCAAGCCGCTCGTGGGCAGCATCGGCGGCGCTGCCACTGACCATGTGACCTACACCATCCCCAACGCCGCCAGCGGCTTCCCCACCGGTACCGCCCGCGTGTTCTGATAGCAGATTTCGGATCCCGGTACGAGGGTGCCCGTCGCAAGGCGGGCACCCGCTTTATTTTGGTACCTTACTGTAAGGGTGTAGATCAAACGCGCAGATGACCGCAGATCGGTTGCACTACCACGTTCAGGGACCAGAGGACGCACCGGCTATCCTTTTTTTGCACGGCTTCCTCGGCACGTCGGCGGACTGGGACGGCCTGGTGCCGGTGCTGGCGAGGCGGTATCGTTGCATCACCGTCGATCTGCCGGGGCATGGGGCCTCGGCGAATGTGTCGGCGGAACTGTTCACGATGGATGGTGCGGCGCAGGCACTCACGGACGTGCTGGACGCAGAGGGCATCGACCGGGCGGCGGTCGTCGGCTACTCGATGGGTGGGCGGCTGGCCCTGTATTTCGCGTTGCACCATGCGGTACGCTGCCGGGCACTCGTGTTAGAGTCTGCTTCACCCGGCCTGCCCACCGAGGCTGAACGCGCCGCCCGCCGTGCTGCCGACGAAACACGCGCCCGGCAGCTCGAAACGACCCCGTTCGACGATTTTTTACGTGGCTGGTATGCGCAACCGCTGTTCGCCTCGCTGTATCATCAGGCCGGACGGGTGGAACGGCTCCTCGAAGCACGGCGTCATGCTTCCCCGCAGGCGCTGGCGCAGGCGTTGCGTGGCCTCGGCACCGGACAGCAGCCGTCGCTGTGGGCGCACCTGCTCGGGCTGGCCTTACCTGCGTTGGCCCTGGCCGGAGCACGCGATGCGAAATACGCCGCACTCGCCGAGGCGATGGCCGCCCAGGCCCCGCCGATGCAGGCTGCCCTCATCCCCGACGCCGGACACAACGTCCACCTCGAACAGCCGGACGCCTGGCTCGCCCACATGTGCGCATTCCTGCATCAACATCTGGCACGGGCCACCGATTGCTGACCGCCCGCCGCCCACACCTGCTTTTCCCAAGCATCCAGAGCATCCCATCATGTCCGTCATCGACTGGAAAGAAGCCGGGACCTACACGGACATCCGGTACCACAAGGCCGAAGGCATCGCCAGGATCACCATCAACCGTCCGGAGGTGCGCAATGCGTTCCGCCCGCTGACGGTGAAGGAACTGCGCCACGCCCTCAACGACGCCCGCGACGACCACGCCGTCGGCGTCATCATCCTCACCGGCGAAGGCCCCGACGCTTTCTGCTCCGGCGGCGACCAGCGCATCCGCGGCGACGCAGGCTACAAGGAGGCAGACAATCCCAACGTCATGCGCCTGAACGTGCTGGACTTCCAGCGGGACATCCGCACCTGCCCCAAGCCCGTCATTGCCATGGTGGCCGGCTGGGCTGTGGGCGGCGGACACGTCCTCCATGTGATGTGCGACCTCACCATCGCCGCCGACAATGCGCAGTTCATGCAGACCGGCCCGAAGGTCGGCTCTTTCGACGGCGGCTACGGGGCCAGCTACCTGGCCCGCATCGTCGGGCAGAAGAAGGCCCGCGAGATCTGGTTCCTCTGCCGCCCCTACGACGCCCAGCAAGCCCTCGCGATGGGGCTGGTGAACGCCGTCGTGCCGCTGGAACGGCTGGAGGAAGAGACCGTCCAGTGGTGCCGCGAAATCCTCGCCCACTCGCAGATGGCGATCCGCTGCCTCAAGGCTGCCCTCAACGCCGACTGCGACGGGCAGGCGGGCCTCCAGGAGCTGGCGGGCAACGCCACGCTGCTGTTCTACATGACCGAGGAAGGGCAGGAAGGCCGCAACGCCTACAACGAAAAGCGCAAGCCGGACTTCTCGAAGTTCCCCTATCGCCCTTGAACCCAAGGGCGCGCCTTCATTTGAAGTCTCCCGTGGGCCTCGCTGCGTCGGTGATGGGCATGGCAGGGTCTACCGTGTCGAACCGGATGGCCTCGTAGGTGGGCCGGTGGAAATAGTAACGGTCGAGGGGATAGAGCGTGTGCTCCGGCGCCGGAAGCACGACCATCTGGGTGAAGGGCATTCACACCCCGCACGCCGTGCAACTCCGGCGTTGGGCAGAGGGCGGTCACCAGCCCGGTCACGGCGGTGCAAACTGGTCGATGCCCACTGCTTCCCTCAAGCGGCAGGGTGTTTTACAGGACGTTCGCGCTGTTTGGGGTGGTCTAGTCGTCCAGCCGGGCACGGCCCTGTTCTGTTAGCAGGAAGTGTTCGTGGAGCGGGTTCGGAACATGGAGGTAGCCCTGTTGCACCAGGTAGTCCAGCAGTGCGTCGAGGCGGTGGGCTGCCGGTGCGCGCCCGTTGAACCAGGCTTCCGGCGGCTGTCCGGCGGCGATCTGGCGCAGCAGGTGCCGCAGCAACGGTTCGTCGGCGGGGGTGATGGCGGGTGGGTGGTGGCGGCCGAGGCACACATCGCAGGCACCGCAGCGTTCCGGGCTGGCCTCGCCGAAGTACGTCAGCAGGAAGTGGCGGCGGCAGGTGTCGCTGTGGGAATAGCGCAGCAGGTCGGCGAGCCGGACTTCGGCACGGTGGCGGGCCAGGCGTACCTGCCGGTCGTCGATGGGCAGCGGGCGGCTGCGCGGCGCGTTGAACACCACTTGCAAGGCCTCCCCCGGTGCCCGCCATTGCAACAGCCCACGTTCGGCCAGGAACGCGAACCCCCGCAACAGCCGGGCACGCGGCAGCTGCGTCCGGCCCTCGATCAGGCGCAGGTCGATCTCCCACCAGCCGGCATAGGCGTCGGCATGGACCGTCCGCAGCAACGTGTGGATGAAGGTGGCGAGGGCGCGGTTGGTGAGGCCGTCGGCGTAGTGGCGGAGGGCATCGGCTGGCTGGAGGAAGTGCAGGAACCCTTCGTGGCGCTTCGGGGGCACCTCCTGCCAGGTGCCCTGCCGGACGAGTAGTTCGAGGGCGGTTCTGATCTTGTGCGTCCGCAGGCCCGTCAGCCGGGCAAGGATCTCCAGGTCCAGCGGCACGGGGGCATCGGGCCGGGTGCCCAAGGCGATCTGGTTCAGGTTGCAGACGGCGTCATAGACCTTGCGGATCTGGTGGGCATCCGGGTGGGCCTCGTCGAGGAGGGTGCGCTGGGTGATCTCGTCGCGGTCGTTGTACAGTAGCACGGCATAGGCTTTCTGCCCGTCGCGTCCGGCCCGTCCGGCTTCCTGGTAATAGCCTTCGAGCGTGCCGGGCAGGTCCACATGGATCACAAACCGCACATCTGGCTTGTCGATGCCCATGCCGAAGGCGTTGGTCGCCACCATCAGTCGTTTCGTGCCTGCGAGCCAGGCGGCCTGGGCCTCGGCCCGCAGGCGGCTGGTCATGCCGCCGTGGTAGGCCGCCACCGATTCGCCCTGCCGCGTCAGCCAGGCGGCCCATTGCTCTACACCTCGGCGGGTGGCCGTATAGAGCACCCCGCATCCTGCAACCGTGCGAAGCACATCCCGCACCTTGCGCTGCTTGTGTTCCGATGAGAAGATCGACCATACGAGATTGGGGCGGTCGAAGCCCTGGACGAGCACGAGCGGGTCATGCAGGGCCAGGTGGGTGCAGATGTCCTGCCGTACTTCTGGCGGGGCGGTGGCCGTCACGGCCAGCACGGGAGGCTGTTGCAGCAACGTCCGTGCAGCGGCGATCTGGAGGTACGCCGGGCGGAAATGGTAGCCCCATTCGCTGATGCAGTGGGCCTCGTCCACCACCAACAGGGTGACCTTCAGGCGCTCGGCGCGGGCCAGGAACAGGTCAGACGACAGTCGTTCCGGGGCCAGATAGAGCAACCGGTAGCGCCCGAACTCGGCATCGGTCCATCGCTGTTCGACCTCATGGGCCGAGAGGGTGCTGTTGATGAACGTAGCCGGGATACGACGGGCCTGGAGGGCCGTCACCTGGTCTTGCATCAGGGCGATGAGCGGCGAGATCACCAGTGTAAGGCCGTCCTGCATCAGTGCGGGAACTTGGTAGCAGAGCGACTTGCCCCCACCTGTGGGGAGGATCGCCAGCACATCGCGTCGGGCCAGCACCGCCTCGATCACCTCGGCCTGCCCGTTCCGGAAGCGGGTGTAGCCCCAGTACCGTTTCAACACGGCGGCGGCCTGTTCTCGTGCCGGGGTGTCCATGCCGTGCTACCGGGGTGGAGGTTGTGGCAACGCCGCCCGGACGGCAGCCGCAATTTCCTGCACGGAGCAGCCGTCCACCTCAATGGTCAGGTGCGCCCGCTGGTAGAACGGCTCGCGTTGGGCAAGCAGGGTTTCGATCCGCAGGCGCAGCACTTCGCCCTGCAAGGGTTGTCCATCCCCCCCGCGTAGCAGTGGCCGTGTAGCCAGCGAGGGACGCAGGCGGTGCAACAGCGTGTCGGCGGAGGCCCGCAGGTACACCACCAGCCCCTGCGCAAGCGTCCAGTACAGGTTATGCTCGAAGGTCAGCGCCCCGCCGCCGAGGGCAATCACTGCCGGGTTGTAGTGCACGGTCTGGCGCAGGATGCGGGCTTCCACGTCCCGGAAGGCGACTTCCCCGGCCGTCGCGAACAACGTCTCAATGGGCTGGCCGGTCTCAGTCTCGATCAGATCGTCCAGGTCGAGAAAACGGTAACCCAACTGTTCCGCCAGCAAGGGACCTACCGTACTTTTACCGCTACCCATGAAGCCGGTGAGGTAAATGCGCATGGGGCCAGGAGCCGGACGGTGAACGATTATATTAGGGATCGGCTTGGGCACCGGGATGTATACTGTCAAGGAAATATACTATACGCTTCAGGGGGAGGGGGTGCAGGTAGGGCGGCCCGCTGTTTTTTTGCGGTTTGCCGGGTGTAATCTGTGGTCCGGGCGGGAGGCGGACCGGGCCACCGCCGTCTGCACCTTCTGCGACACGGATTTCGTGGGCACCGACGGTCCCGGCGGCGGTCGGTTTGCAACGGCAGCAGCGCTGGCTGGGGCGGTCGGGCAGGTCTGGCCCGGCGGGGGGCGGCCCCTGGTGGTCTGTACGGGCGGGGAGCCGTTGCTGCAACTCGATGCAGCGCTCGTCGAAGCCCTGCACGCCGAAGGGTTTGCAGTAGCCATCGAGACCAACGGCACGCGCCTGCCTCCGCCGGGGATCGACTGGGTCTGCGTAAGCCCGAAAGCCGGGGCGCCGCTGGTACTGACGGAAGGGGACGAGTTGAAGCTGGTGTATCCGCAGCCAGGGGCCATGCCGCCGCAGTTTGCCCAGCTGGCCTTCCGGCATTTCTCCCTCCAGCCGATGGATGGGCCGCAGGGAGCCGCTCACACCGCTGCTGCCCTGGCCTACTGCCTGGCCCACCCGCAGTGGCGGCTGAGCCTGCAAACCCACAAGCTTTTGCGGATTCCCTGAGGGCTTTCCCGATGCTCAGCCACCCTGCGCCATGATGGTGAGGCGGTCGGCCACCTGCTGCATGATGTGATAGGCCACCTGGTTGGGATTGTAACCGGCCGGCAGGCGCACGAGCGGCTTGTCGTACTGGTCACAGAACTGCTTGACATCGCCGAAGCTGTGGCTGGACCAGCGGATGGCGAGGATCACCAGGGCTACATCGTCGCGGGCCACATTGGTTTCAAACACCGAGGTGGTCTGGTGTTCGCGGGTTTCCTCCCATATCAGTTCCTTCAGGTCGAAGGCTTCTTCAAGGGCACGGGCCGCTTCGGGGCGACGCGTACCCCCAATGAGCATGACCGAGCGCCCCCGCAACAGATTGGCCACCTGCTGCATTTCTACCGACGGGGTTTCCTGCACCTGCTCGGCCTCTTGCTCGGCCCGGGTCGCCAGGTACCGGTCTATCTCCCGCAACACCTGGCTTACCCCCGACGTAGCTTCCAGACTCTCCGGTATATGGTCCACCTCGTCGATCAACAGGTCGCGCAGGTCGCGGTTGCTGGGGGGTAGCCCGTCTTGCACCAGCTCTTCAATAGCCTCGAGCACCTTTTCCCAGTCGTGGGTCTGGTCGGGACGCTTCGGGCGCTTGCGACCCTTCCGGATCAGGTCGAGGTGGTAGCTGATCTGTTTGAACCGGTTCTGGTAGCGCTTGCCGCGATCCCGGAAGTGCTGTATCTGGGCATCGAGGTGGGCAATGCGGTCTTGCAGGTCCTGCCACTGGGTGGGGTCGGCCGGGTCGTCGAGCCGCATGTAGCGGGAAATGAGGATTTCCTCGTCGCGGGCCACCGACTTGAGCCAAAGGAACAGCTTGAACTGGTCGCTGTCTTTAGGAGGGGGGTCCAGGGTAAGGGTGGCACTGCGTATAGAAGACTGGGCCTCGGCAGCCAGGTAGAGCGCCCGTTCGAAGAACTCAGAGTTCAGCTCGTTCTGTTCGAGCAGGTCGTCGAGGACATCAATGGACTGGGCCGCAGCGATGTAGCAGCCGGCCAGGTCGTCGTAGCAGGAGAGGTCGCGTGGGATCGGGGCGGAGCGCTGGGTCATCCAGAGGAAACATTCGGGCATCTCCTTGGCACGGGCAATCAGGCTCCGTAGCTGGGTCTCGGCCTCCGGTGCGTAGGTAATCCCTTCATAATGGCGGCGCTCGCGGTCTCCTACTACGAGGGCGGCGACAAGCGCTCCGGCCGC